>NZ_JBSFXK010000043.1:0-64885 GCF_053595355.1 Streptomyces sp. NPDC002513
GCGGCCGCTCACCCCTTCTCATGTGCAGGCTAACAAGTCATCAGACCCCTTCATTCCGAGGCGAGTTGCAGCATTCTGTTAGGAGTTCTTAGTGAACAACGGATGGTTGTGAACCGCTGGCAGGTCGGTTGTTTGACCTGCTGTTGTGCTGCTCGCTTAGCTCTCCCTGGTCAAGGTCGGTCTGTTCGGGTGGGACATCAAAGGGGGCGTGCTGAGCATGGTGGGCAGGAGACCGTTGGGCCGGCAGTTCGGCTGGCTGTGGACGGCGTATGCGGTGAGCGCCTACGGGTCCGGGCTGGGGTTCGGGGCGTTCCCGCTGATCGCCGTGCTGGCGTTGCATGCCGGCCCCGCCGAGGTGTCCGCGCTGTCCGCGGTGGGGCCGGCGGTGGGCGCGCTGATCGCGCTGCCGCTCGCGCCGTGGGTGGAGTTCCGGCGCAAGCGCCCGGTCATGATCGCGATGGACCTGACCCGGTTCGCGGTCATGGCGACGATCCCGGTCGCCTACGCCTTCGGTTGGCTCGGTTTCGTCCAGTTGCTCGTGGTCTCGGCCGTGGTCGCCGCGGCCAAGATCGCCTTCAACGCGGCCAGTGGCGCCTACCTCAAGGCCCTCGTCCGGCCGGATGACCTGCTGGTGGCCAACGCGCGGTTCGAGTCCACGAACTGGAGCTCCATCGCGGTCGGGCCGCCGCTGGGCGGGGCGGCGATCGGCTTGTTCGGGCCGGTCGCCACCGTGGTGGCCGACGCGCTCAGCTACCTGCTCTCCGCGCTCAGCATCACCGCGATCCGAGGCCGGGAAGAAGCGGCGCCGCAACCGACCGGCAAAAGCCCGGTCCGGGCGGGCGCAGTCCTTGACGGCTGGCGGCACATCATGGGCCATCCCGGTCTGCGGGCGCTCTACCTCAACAACATGCTCGTCTCCGGTCTGATCATGGCCACCGAGCCGCTGCTGGCCGTGCTCCTCCTCCGCCAGCTCGGGTTCCCGCCCTGGCAGTACGGCCTCGCCTTCGCCGCCCCCTGTCTCGGCGGACTCATCGGCTCCCGGCTGGCCCGCCGTGTCGTGGCCCGCTACGGCCGGCACCGGGTCTTCCGCACCGTCGGCACCCTGCGCGCCATCTGGCTGATCGGCCTGGCCTTCGTCCGTCCCGGCGTCGTCGGTCTCGTCACCGTGATGGCCGTCGAGCTGGCGATCATCATCAACATGAGCCTGTACACCCCGGTGCTCGCCACCTACCGGCTCGAACAGACCCCCAGGCATCTCGTCGCCCGCACCCTGTCGGCCTGGTCGATCGGCCAGCAGGCGTCCATCGCCGTCCTCACCGCGCTCGCCGGGCTGCTCGCCGACGTCACCAGCCCGCGCACCGCCCTCACGGTCGCGGGACTGCTCATCCTGGCCACCCCGCTCCTGCTTCCCCGGCACGACCGCACGCCGCAGCACGAGCCGGAGCTGGACCGTAGCCACGCATGACACGCCCCGGCTCGCCGCTGAAGCCCGCAGGCCGCAGCTCGTCCGCCGATGCGTGTCCGCGTCGGCCGACCATGCACACCGCCGGCAAGGGCCGGGTGACTCAGAACCCTCAGTCCAGGTGCGTCGGGGCGAACATGCGCAGGACCGCCGGGAGGACGACCACCGAGGGGCCCGGCTGGGCGAGGGCGTTCGTCAGGTCCTCCTCCAAGGTCTCCGGGGTCGTACGGAGGCCCGGGACGCCGAACGACTCCGCCAGGGCCACGTAGTCCGGGCGGGTCAGCTCCGTCGCCGTGGCCTGGCCGAAGGCGTCCGTCATGTACTCGCGCAGGATGCCGTAGCCGCCGTCGTCGACGATCAGCCAGGTCACGTTCAGGTCGTACTGCCTGGCCGTCGCCAGCTCGGCGATGGAGTACAGGGCTCCGCCGTCGCCCGAGACCGCGAGGACCGGGCGCGTGGGGTCGGCCGCGGCGGCGCCGAGCGCGGCCGGGAAGCCGTAGCCGAGGCCGCCCGCGCCCTGCGCCGAGTGCATCGTGTTCGTCCCGCGCGGGTCGAACGCCGACCACGCCCAGTACGCCAGGATCGTCATGTCCCAGAAGGACGGGGAGTCGGCGGGCAGGGCGCGCCGCACCGACGTCAGCAGCCGCTGTTCCAGGGTGAGTTCCTGGGACGCGATCCGCTCGGCGACCCGCGCCAGCAGCGCCCGCACGCGCTCGGGGGCCGTCGCGTCCTCGCGTACCGGTGCCGTCTCCAGCAGCGCCTGCACCGCCAGGCGCGCGTCCGCGTGGATGCCCAGGGCGGGGTGGTTGGACTCCAGCTTGCCGAGGTCCGCCTCGATCTGGATCACCCGGCCGCGCGGCGTGAACGTGTGGTAGTTCGAGGACAGTTCGCCCAGGCCCGAGCCGACCACCAGCAGGACGTCCGCGTCCTCCAAGAAGTCCGTCGTGTGCCGGTCCTCCAGCCAGGACTGGAGGGACAGGGGGTGCTCCCAGGGGAAGGCGCCCTTGCCGCCGAAGGTGGTGACGACGGGGGCGTCCAGTTTCTCGGCGAGCTGGAGGAGTTTGCCCGCGGCGTCCGCCCGGACCACTCCCCCGCCCGCGATGATCGCCGGACGCGACGCCTTCGACAGCAGGTCCGCGGCCAGGGCGGTCAGTTCGGGGCGCGGCGGCAGGTCCTCGGGGGCCGCGTCCATCGCCGTGACCACCGGCAGGCTCGTCTCCGCGAGCAGTACGTCCTGCGGGATCTCCACCCACACCGGCCCGTGCGGAGCCGTCAGCGCCGACCGCCAGGCCTCGGCGATCGCGGACGGGATCTGCGACTGCGTACGGACCGTGTGGACCGACTTGACCACGCCCCGGAACGAGGCCGCCTGGTCGGGCAGTTCGTGCAGATAGCCGTGGCGGCCCCCGCCCAGGCCCGCGGCCGGGATCTGGCTGCCGATCGCCAGCACGGGCGCCGAGGCGGCGGCCGCTTCCTGGAGCGCGGCCAGGGACGTCAGCGCGCCGGGACCCGTCGAGAGGAGGAGCGGGGCGGCCTCGCCCGTGATCCGGCCGTACGCGTCCGCCGCGAAGCCCGCGTTGTTCTCCACCCGCAGGCCCACGTACCGCAGCGTGGAGCGGCGCAGCGCGTCGAACATGCCGAGCGCGTGCTGGCCGGGCAGGCCGAAGACGGTCGTCGCGCCCAGCCCGGTCAGGGTCTCCACGACCAGATCTCCGCCGTTGCGGCCAGTCATCACCGGGCGCGAAGCGCCTCCTTGAGGGGTGGTGGCCGGGCGACGGGTGGGAGGGTTCAGCGCGGCCTCGGTCTGGGCCGCCGTCGGACGGAGGACCAGGTCGTGGTCGTGGGTCACTTGGTCTCGGTCTCCTCACCGGCGCGGGCGGCCGCGATCTGGCGGGTCATGATGGTCGTCAGCTCGTAGGCGGTGTGGGAGGCGGCCACCGACGTGATCTCCGCGTGGTCGTACGCGGGCGCCACCTCGACGACGTCCGCCGAGACCAGGTTGCAGGACGCGAGGCCGCGCAGGATCTCCAGGAGCTCGCGCGAGGTCATGCCGCCGGCCTCGGGGGTGCCGGTGCCGGGGGCGTGCGCCGGGTCCAGGCAGTCGATGTCGATGGAGATGTACAGCGGGCGGTCGCCGATGCGCTGGCGGAGCTGGTCGGCGACCTCGTCCGCGCCGCGCCGGTAGACGTCGGCGGAGGTGACGATGCCGAAGCCCATCTTCTCGTCGTCGGTGAGGTCCTGCTTGCCGTACAGCGGGCCGCGGGTGCCGACGTGGGAGAGCGCCGAGGTGTCGAGGATGCCCTCCTCGACGGCACGGCGGAACGGGGTGCCGTGGGTGTACTCGGCGCCGAAGTAGGTGTCCCAGGTGTCGAGGTGGGCGTCGAAGTGGAGCAGGGCCACCGGGCCGTGCTTCTTGGCGACGGACCGCAGCAGCGGCAGGGCGATGGTGTGGTCGCCGCCGAGCGTCATCAGGCGGGCGCCCGTGCCGAGCAGTTCGTCGGCGGCGGCCTCGATGGTCTCCACGGCCTCGTTGATGTGGAACGGGTTCACCGCGATGTCGCCGCCGTCCGCGACCTGCGCGAGCGCGAAGGGGGAGGCGTCCTGCGCCGGGTTGTACGGGCGCAGCAGGCGGGAGGCCTCACGGATGGCGTTGCCGCCGAAGCGGGCGCCGGGGCGGTAGGAGACCCCCGAGTCGAAGGGCACACCGACCACCGCGACATCCGCGGTGCCGACCTCGTCGAGGCGGGGCAGCCGGGCGAAGGTCGCGGGGCCCGCGTACCGCGGGACGCGGGACGAGTCGACGGGTCCGCGGGGTCGGCCGGCGCCTGCTGCGGGGTTGTCGGTGCTGCTCATCGTCGGACTCCTCCGGGTCATGCGTGTTTCCTCCAGTGTCGCGGGCCCCGGGAGGGGACCCGCACGGTCCGGCCACCGTGCGGCGGCCGGACCGAAGCATCGCCTAGGCGCCCACCGCCGCGGGCTCCTCCACGGCCGGCGCGCCGCGGCCCGCGAGCCGCTCGCGCCAGGCGGCCAGCACGTGCTCCTCGGTCGGCTTCGTCACCAGCGACACCACGACGTACGCCGCCAGCGAGGCCAGCAGCCCGTAGTAGACGGGCTCGTTGGCGAGGATGCCGTAGGTCGCCATCAGGGCGATGACGGAGAGACCGCCGACGGCGACGGAGGCGAGAGCGCCCTGTGCGGTGCCGCGCTTCCACAGCAGTCCGCCGAGGATCGGCACCAGCAGGCCGCCGACGAGCAGGTTGTACGCGACGGTCAGCGCCTCGACCACGTTGTTCAGCGCGATGGCCGTACCGATCACGGCGACCCCCATGAGGAGGATGAAGGCGCGGTTGCCCCTGACCTCGTCGTGCGCCTCGTCCCCGTCGCGGCGCACGGCACCGCGCAGCCGGGACCAGATGTCGTTGTTGGCGACGGTCGCACACGCGATGAGCGCGCCGGACGAGGTCGACATCACCGCGGCGAGGGCCGCGGCGAGCACCAATCCCCGTACGCCGATGGGGAGTTCCTGCTTGACGATGGTCGCGAACGCGTCGTCCGGGCTGCCCAGCTTCGGGTACAGCACCTTGGCGGCGGTGCCGATGACCGCGCCGGCGAGCGCGTACGCCAGGCAGTAGGTGCCGGCCACCGTGCCGCCCCACTTGGCCGTCGTGTCGCTGCGGGCGGTGAACACGCGCTGCCAGATGTCCTGCCCGATCAGCATGCCGAACGTGTAGATGAGGACATAGGTGAAGATCGTCTCGCCGCCGATGCCCAGCGGGTCGAAGTACGAGGTCGGCAGCTTGGCCTTCATCTCGCTGAAGCCGCCGGCCCGGACGACCGCGATGGGCAGCAGCAGGAGCAGGACGCCGATGGTCTTCACCACGAACTGCACCATGTCGGTCAGCGTGATGGACCACATGCCGCCGAGCGTCGAGTACGCGACGACGATCGAGCCGCCCAGGATGATCGCGAGGGTCCGGTTCATGTCGAAGAGGACGTCGAAGATGGTGGCGTAGGCGATGGTCGAGGTGACCGCGAGCATCAGCGTGTACGCCCACATGACCACGCCCGAGATCAGACCGGCCCGGCCGCCGTAGCGGAGGTCGAGCATCTCGGAGACGGTGTAGACCTTCAGGCGGGCGATGCGCGCGGAGAAGAAGACGGACAGGGCGAGCAGTCCGAGGCCGATGGTGAACACCATCCAGGCGCCGGAGAGCCCGTACCGGTAGCCGAGGCCGACGCCGCCGATGGTGGACGCGCCGCCGAGGACGATCGCGGCCATGGTGCCGGAGTACATCGCGGGCCCCAGGCGGCGCCCCGCGACGAGGAAGTCGCTCTTGGACTTGGCGCGGCGCATGCCCCACCAGCCCATGGCCAGCATGCCGGCCAGATAGAGGACGATCACTGTGTAGTCGACGGCCATGTGGGGCCCTCCTTCGCGCACTGTCCGGTGGCGTGTCGTGCAGATGGGTTTCTTCGGGGACGCGGTCGGCTTGCGGGGGCCGACCGGCACTGACGGCAGTGGTTCGCGGGGACATCCGCCCGTACCCGCGGTTGCCGGTCTGGAGAGACATTAGGTGGCCGGAAAGCGACTCTGAAGTGTACGTTTCATCCATCTGAACCGAGTGGAATGGAGGAACCGTCCACCATGCCGGACCCATCGCCCCCGGCCGCGCCTGCGGTACCCCCCACGCCGCCGGTGCCGCTGTCGGCCCTGCTCGCCCGGGAGGACCTGGCCCTGCGGCAGATCGCCGGGCCGGCCGGTCCCGACCTCGTGATCCACGGGGCGCACACCTCGGAGATGGCGGACCCCTATCCGTATCTGCTGGGCGGTGAGCTGCTGCTGACGGCGGGCGTGCAGATCCCCGAGGCGGCCGGCTCCGACGGGGCCGTCCCCGGCCGGGCGGACGCGGGATGGGGGGAGTACTTCGACGACTACGTCTCCCGGATCGTGTCGGCGGGCGGCGTGGCGCTCGGTTTCGGTCTGGCGCCGGTGCACGAGAGGGTGCCGCGAGCGCTGGTGGAGGCCTGCGACCGCCAGGGGCTGCCACTGCTGGAGGTCCCGCCGCAGACGACCTTCTCGGGCGTGGCCCGGGCGGTGTGGCAGCTGATGGCCCAGGCCCGCCTCGCGGAGCTGCGCCGTGTCACGGAGGCCCAGCAGAGCCTGGCCGCGGCGGCGGCCCGCCCGGACCCGGTGCCCTCGGTCCTGCGGCAGCTCGCCCAGCGGGTGGCGGGCTGGGCGGTGCTCTACGGCCCGGACGGGACGCAGATCGCGGCGGCGGGACGGGAGCCGGAGGGCGAGCCGCGGGAGGCGATGGCGCGGCTGGCCCGGGTCGTACGGCCCGCCGGCACCGCGCCCTGGCCCCCGGCCGGCGCGTCCCAGCCGGGCACGGCCACGGGTTCGGGCCGGGCCCGCCCCGCCCCGTCGTCCGCCGCCGAGACCGTCGCCGGGACGCATCTCGCCGCCTATGCGCTCGGCCCGGCCCAGGGCTTCGTCCTCGGGGTCGCCTCCACCCGGCGCGATCCGGGGGACCACACCATCGTCTCGGTCGCCGCGGTCCTCCTCTCCCTGCTGACCGGGGAGCACCAGAGCGGCGCGGGCGCGGCACGTACGTCGGCGCTCGTACGGCTGCTGCTGGGCGACGCGCCGGAGGCGGTCGCACCGCTGCTCGGAGACGGGCGGTGGACCGTCGTGCACGCCCTCCTGGACGCCCGGACTCCCGGGAGCGGGGAGCCCGGGCGTCCGGGCGGCACCGGTCCGCACGACGCCGTGGCCGCCTCCGCGCTCGGCGCCGCGCTCGGGTCCCCGCTGGTCGACCTCGGTGCCGGGGTCGTACGGGTCCTCGTCCCGGCCGACCGGGAACCGGACCCGCTCCCCGGCTGGACCCTCGGCGTGAGCGCCGCGGTCCTCCCGGGCGACTGGCCCGCCGCCGACACCCAGGCGGCCCGGGCCCTGGCCCGCGCCCGTGCGACCCGTGCGCCGCTGGTGCGCCACGGCGAACGTACGGGTCTGGCCGACCTGGTCCCGGCCGGGCAGGCCGAGCTGCACGCCCGCACCCTGCTCGCGCCGGTCGCCGGGGCGCCCGCCCTCGTCGAGACCCTGCGCACCTGGCTCTCCCTGCACGGGAGCTGGGACCGCACGGCCATCGCCCTGTCGGTCCACCGCAACACGGTGCGCCAGCGCATCGCCCGCTGTGCGGCGCTGCTGGAAGCGGACCTGGACGACCCGGACGTACGGATGGAACTGTGGTTCGCGTTGCAGCAGAGAGGGCAGGGCTGAGAGACGGGCCCGACAGCCCACGCACCACGTTCGGCTGGGAAACCCCGGTCGAGCGGCTCGCCGATGTGCTCGCGACCTGATCAACTCACTGGATCGCAACGTCCTTGGAATTCCCATGAGTTGAGGTGGGACGGCTGGCCGCCGATCCGGAGCCGGCACTCGGGCCGACCACGCCGTGCCCATCACCCCATCGCCACGCGAGACATCCCCACAGCCAGGAAACCGTAGGGCTCGGCATCTCGATGAATGGGAATCTTCATCCAACTCTTGTTTGAGCGCATTGATTCATGCATGCTGTCGCCACCCCAACACCCCAGCTGCCGGGAGGCGCGCATGGCGACAGACGTGGAAGCGCAAGGGACACAAGAGAGCGGGGCCGTGACGGCCGCGGCGGAGCCGCTCACCCGCTTCCACCTCAGGGTGACGGCGACCACCTTCGGGGCGAACTTCTCCGACGGCTACGCCCTCGGGGTCATCGGCGCGGTCCTGCCTGCCCTCGACACGACCATGCACCTGTCGGGTGTCTGGCAGGGGCTGCTCGGCGCCTCCGCGCTGATCGGTCTGTTCTTCGGAAGCATCCTGCTCGGACGGGTGGCGGACGTCATCGGTCGCCAGAAGCTGTACCTCTACAACTTCGTCCTGATCGCGATCGCGTCCGCCGCCCAGTTCTGGGCCCACAGCCCGCTGGTCCTCTTCCTGCTGCGCCTGGTGATCGGCTTCGGTCTGGGGGCCGACTACGCCGTCGGCCCGACCCTCCTCTCCGAGTTCGCACCCCGCCGCCTGCGCGGCGTTCTGCTGGGCTCGCTCACCGTGCTGTGGACTGTCGGCTACGTACTGGCCAACATCCTCGGCACCTACATCCCGATCACCGACAGTGCCGCGCACTGGCTGCTGGCCAGCGGGGCGCTGCCCGCCCTGCTGGTTCTCGTGCTGCGGATCGGCATCCCGGAGTCCCCTAGCTGGCTGGCCGCCCGCGGCCGTGCCGCCGAGGCCGCGGAGATCCGCCGCAGGTACCTCGGTCAGTGCGAGGTCACCGCCGAGGAGGTGCGGGCCGCGGCCGCCGAACAGCCGCCGGCCGCCCGCTACCGCGAGCTCTTCGCCCGCGGCCAGGCCGCCAGGACATGGTTCGGCGTGATCTTCTACAGCGCCCAGGTGCTGCCGTACTTCGCGATCTACACCTTCATGTCGCAGATCCTGGGAACCCTGCACATCGCCGACGCCGACACCCAGAATCTGGTGCTCAACCTGGCTCTGCTGCTGGGCGGCGTGATCGGGCTGTGGCCGGTGCAGCGGATGGGCCGGAGGCCGTTCACCATCGGCACCTTCGCGATCCTCACAGCGTGTCTGGCGGCCATGGCCGTGTTCAGCGGCTCCTCCGGCTGGGTGCTCATGGTCCCGTTCCTGATCTACACCTTCGTGATGGCCGGGGCGTCCAACATCACCCAGGTCTACCCGCCCGAACTGTTCCCCACCGCGCTGCGCGGCTCCGGCGTCGGCTTCCTCAACGGCACCAGTCGGGTCGCCTCCGCGATCGGCACCTTCGTCCTGCCGGTCAGCCTGAGCCGGCTGGGCGTGGGCTGGTCGATGGGCTGGATGGCGCTCGTGCTGCTGTTGGGCACGGTCGTCAGCCTGGCCTGGGCGCCGGAAACCCGAGACACGCTCACTGCCGGGGAGTGGCACCACTGATGACGCACACTCACCTCACTCTCGACGGCCGGTCGCTCAGCGCCGCCCAGGTCTCTTCCCTCGCCCGGGGCGAGACGCTGCCCTTGCTCGACCCGAAGGCCCGCGAGCGGGTGCGCGAGGCCCGGGAGATCGCCCGGCGGACCACCGCGCGCCGCCGGGTCTACGGCTACACCACGGGCGTGGGCGCCAACCGGACGGCGACCGTCCCGGACTCCGCCGTGGACACCTTCGGGATGCGGCTGCTGCGCAGCCACAGCGGCGGTATCGGCCCGGTGGTGCCGGACGAACAGACCCGGGCAATGCTCGCGGTCCGGCTGAACCAGCTCCTGCGCGGCGGGTCGGCGATCGACGTCGCGGTGCTGGACCGTATCGCCGAGGCACTGAGCAGCGGTCACCTGCCCACCGTGCACGCCCTGGGCGCGATAGGCACCGGAGACCTCACCGCGCTCGGGGAGCTCGGCCTCACGCTGGCGGGCGAGCTGCCCTGGCACGGCGGCTCCGGACCGGCTCCCGCGCCGCTGGCGCTCAGCCGCTGGGACGCGCTGCCTCTGATGTCCAGCGGCGCGCTGACCATCGGGCAGTCCGCGCTCGCCGCCACCGATCTGCGGCTGCTGCTCGACCGGGTGCCGCTGGTCGCCGCGCTGACCCTGACCGCGCTGCGCGGCTCCACCGAACCGTACGCCGAGTACGTGCACGAGCTTCGCCCGCACCCGGGCGCGCAACTGCTCGCGGCGCGGATGCGAGAGCTGCTGGACCCGGCGGACTGGGACGCGCCGCTGGTGCAGGACCCCTTCGGTCTGCGCTGCCTCCCGCAGGTGCACGGCGCGGCGCTGGACGCCTGGTCGGCGCTGGACCAGGTGCTCTCCGTCGAGATCAACGCCGCCGTGGAGAACCCGCTGCTCAACGCGGATGCGGAGGACTACCACCACCACGGCGGCTTTCACCTGGCCCGGCTGGGCCTGGCCCTCGACCAGTTCCGGCTGGGGCTGCTGGGCACCGCGGAGCTGTCCACGACCCGGCTGGGCATCCTGGTCGAACCGGCCTTCACGGGCTTGCCGCCCTTCCTCGCCGAGGACGAGCACGGCAGCAGCGGAATCATGATCACCGAGTACGCGGCGCAGTCCGCACTGGCCGAACTGCGCGGGGCCGCACAGCCGGTCACGCTCGGCCACGCGGTGATATCGCGCGGGGTGGAGGAGCACGCGAGCTTCGCCTCCACCGGTGCCCGGCGGCTGCTGGAGTCGGTGGAGCACTTCACGCTCGTACTGGCCTGTGAACTGGTCGCGGCGGTCCGCGCGCTGCGGCTGCGCGGCCTCGTGCCGACGGGCGACGGCGAACTGCGCCACTTCTACGACCGCGCGGCCGATCGACTCGACCCGTCCGTCGCCGACCGCAATCTCACGGCGGACGTGGAGGCGGCGGCGGCGCTGCTGGCCGGCGACTGACGTCAGCCGACTGCGACGAAGGAGCGGTCCGCCGGTCCACGCGCCCGGGGAAGGAGTGCACTCGGCACCTAAGAGCTCCGAACGAAATGGGCGCCCGGCTCGCGACGCCTGGCACGCACGCTCGCGGCGTTGCCGGAAGGCCCTAGTAGCTCCGCTACGAGGACCTTCCGGCGCCTTGCGATCGCACGCACCAGACGCCGCGAGCTGATCGGACTCCCATTTTGTTCGGAGCTCTAAGTGACGCACGTCCCACGGTGCGCAAGACCGGCCGGCCCGGCGGAGCGCGACGGCACAATGGGTCCCATGCCGATACCCGGGACCCCCAGCCGCGCCGAGCTCGTCGACCACCTCGTACGGACCCGTATCGCGGGCGACGTCGCCACGCCCCGTGAGAACAACCTCTCCCACTACCGCAAACTCGCGAACGGCGACCGCAATTTCTGGCTCGGCCTGGAACTGGGCGACCGCTGGACCGACGAGCAGGACGTGCTCGCGGTCATGGCGGAGCGCTGCGGCGTCCACGACGACCCCGAGTACCGCTACGGCCAGGACACCATCGACCCCGACCTGACCGTCGACGCGCTGGACCGCCTGGCGGCCCGCCTGCGCAAGGCCGCCGCCGGCGAGCAGCGCGTGCTGCTGGCCACCGGCCACCCCGGCGGGCTCCTCGACGTCCACCGCGCCACCGCGGCCGCCCTGCGCGCCGCCGGGTGCGAGATCGTGGTCATCCCGGACGGGCTGCAGACGGACGAGGGGTACGTCATGCAGTTCGCGGACGTGGCCATGCTGGAGCACGGCGCCACCCTGTGGCACACGCACTCCGGCGAGCCGATGCGCGCGATCCTGAGGGCCCTCGAGGCGGCGGGCCGCCCGCTGCCCGACCTGGTCGTCGCCGACCACGGCTGGGCGGGCCGCGCGGGCCAGTCGGGTGTCGACTCCGTCGGCTACGCCGACTGCAACGACCCGGCCCTGTTCCTGGCGGAGGCCGAGGGGACCGTCCAGGTGACGGTCCCCCTCGACGACCACGTCACCAGCCCCCGCCACTACGACCCGCTGACGGCCTACCTGCTGAACGCGGCGGGGCTGGCCTGACGGACCGTCAGGCCGGGCCGGGGCGTGGCCTCGGCCCGCTCCACCGTCACCTCGGGACGCGGACCACGCCCTCCTGGATCACCGAGATCGCCAGCCGGCCGTCCTGTGTGTAGATACGGGCCTGGCCGAGGCCCCGGCCGCCGTACGCGGAGGGGGACTCCTGGTCGTAGAGCAGCCACTCGTCGGCCCGGAACGGACGGTGGAACCACATCGCGTGGTCCAGGGAGGCCCCGACGACATCGCCGACGGCCCAGCCGCCGCGCCCGTGCGCGAGCAGCACGGAGTCGAGGAGCGTCATGTCGGAGACGTAGGTCGCGAGGACCACGTGCAGCAGCGGGTCGTCCGCGAGTTTGCCGTTGGTGCGGAACCACACCTGGGAGTGCGGCTCGCGCGGCTCGCCGAACTTCCCGTACGGCGGGGCGTCGACGTAGCGCAGGTCGATCGCCTCCCGCGCCTCCAGAAACCGCTCCACCACCTGGGGGTCGAGGTGGTCGTAGGAGCGCATCCGGTCCTCGGAGGTGGGCAGGGCGACCGGGTCCGGCGCGGGCGGCATCGGGGCCTGGTGGTCGAGGCCCTCCTCGTACGTCTGGAACGACGCGGACAGCCCGAAGATCGGCTTGCCGTGCTGCACGGCGACGACCCGGCGGGTGGTGAAGGAGCGGCCGTCGCGGAGACGGTCGACGGTGTAGACGATGGGTGCGCCCGGGTCCCCCGCGCGCAGGAAGTACGCGTGGAGGGAGTGGGCGAGCCGGTCCGCGGGGACCGTGCGCCCGGCGGCGACCAGTGCCTGGGCCGCCACCTGCCCGCCGAAGACGCGGGGGACGACGGCGGACCGGGACCGGCCGCGGTAGATGTTCTCCTCGATCTGCTCCAGGTCGAGCAGATCGAGGAGATCCTGTAGTGCCTGACTCATGGGGTCAGTTGTATCCGCCGGTCGTTGCGCGGGGCTTACAGGCCCATGTCCTTGGCGATGATCGTCTTCATGATCTCGCTGGTGCCGCCGTAGATGCGGTTGACCCGGTTGTCCGCGTACAGGCGGGCGATCGGGTACTCGTTCATGAAGCCGTAGCCGCCGTGCAGCTGGAGGCAGCGGTCGATCACGCGGTGGGCGACCTCGGTGCAGAAGAGCTTGGCGGAGGCGGCCTCGGCGGGGGTCAGCTCACCGGCGTCGAGGGCCTCCGTCGCGCGGTCGGCGACGGCCTCCGCCGCGTCCACCTCGGCCTGGCAGGCGGCGAGCTCGAACTTGGTGTTCTGGAAGGCGGCGACGGGCTGGCCGAAGACGGTGCGCTGCTGGACGTACTCCTTGGCGAACCGGACGGCGGCCTTGGCCTGCGCGTAGGCGCCGTAGGCGATGCCCCAGCGCTCGGAGGCCAGGTTGTGGCCGAGGTAGGAGAAGCCCTTGTTCTCCTCGCCGAGGAGGTCCTCGGCGGGCACCTTGACGTCGACGAACGCCAGCTCGGCGGTGTCGGAGGTCTTCAGGCCCAGCTTGTCGAGCTTGCGGCCGACCGAGTAGCCCTCGGCCTTGGTGTCCACGACGAACAGGGAGATGCCGTGACGGCGGTCCTCGGCGGTGGGCGCGGCGGTGCGCGCGCAGACGATCATGCGGTCGGCGTGCACGCCACCGGTGATGAAGGTCTTGGCGCCGTTGAGGACGTAGTGCGTGCCGTCCTCGGAGAGCTTGGCGGTGGTCTTCATGCCCGCGAGGTCGGAGCCGGTGCCCGGCTCGGTCATCGCGATGGCCCACATCTCCTCGCCGGAGACGAACTTCGGCAGGTAGCGCTTCTTCTGCTCGTCGGTGGCGAGCAGCTTGATGTACGGCAGGCCGAGCAGCACGTGGACGCCGGAGCCGCCGAAGGTGACGCCCGCGCGGGCGGTCTCCTCGTACAGCACCGCCTCGAACTTGTACGAGTCGATGCCGGCGCCGCCGTACTCCTCGTCGACGCGAATGCCGAATATGCCCAGCTCGGCGAGCTTGTAGTAGAAGTCGCGCGGCGCCTGGCCGGCGGCGAGCCACTCGTCGTAGACGGGGACGACCTCGGCCTCGATGAAGGAGCGCAGGGTCTCCCGGAACGCCTCGTGATCCTCGTTGAACACCGTACGGCGCACGCCGCCACCTCCGCGTACCTTTGACTGTCTAAGCGCTTGCTCATATCAAACGTACCGGCGAGTACGGGCGGGCGTCCAGAGGTCCCCCGGTAACGCTCGTCACGCCGGCGACGTCAGCGCCCTCCGGCCGCCGCGAAGGCGCCCCGGGCCATGCGGTGCAGCAGCCGAGCCGTGGCCCCCCGGCTCGGGAGGGGGCCCCGGCGGCCCAGGTGCGGGGTCGAGTTCAGCAGGCCGAAGACCAGGTGGACCGCCGAGCGGGCCGCCGGTTCCGCCAGCTCGGGGTAGACCCCGCACAGGACCTCCACCCACAGCTCGACGTACTGCCGCTGGAGCTGCCGGACCAGCTTGCGGTCGCTGTCCCGGAGGCGGTCCAGCTCACGGTCGTGCAAGGTGATCAGGGGACGGTCGTCGAGCGCGAAGTCGATGTGCCCCTCGATGAGCGAGTCGAGGACCGCCTCGGGAGCGGCCACCCCGTCGGCCTCCGCCAGGCGCCGCTTCGCCCCGGTCAGCAACTGGCCGCTGATCCCGACCAGCAGCTCCGCGAGCATGGCGTCCTTGCCCGCGAAGTGCCGGTACAGACCCGGTCCGCTGATGCCCACGGCGGCGCCTATCTCGTCGACGCCGACGCCGTGGAAGCCACGCTCGGCGAACAGCCGCGCTGCCTCCTTGAGGATCTGCTCACGGCGGGTGGAGGCGTCGGTTCTGGTGGCCATGAAATCAATTCTAGACAGGCGGGTTAGCGGTCGTTAACCTGAAGGAAATGCGTTAACGCTCATTAACAAGGTGAGGGGACCGCAGGATGCCGGAGGCACCGGAGCTGACGAGCGCGGACGACCCCGCGTCGGAGGCCTGGCGGGCCAACGAGGAGGCGCACCGCGCGCTGGGCGAGGAGCTGCGCGCCAAGCTGGCCGCGGCCCGGCTCGGCGGCGGCGAGAAGGCCCGCGCCCGCCACACCGCGCGCGGCAAGCTGCTGCCGCGCGACCGGGTGGACACCCTGCTGGACCCGGGGTCGCCCTTCTTGGAGCTGGCCCCCCTCGCGGCCGACGGGATGTACGGCGGGCAGGCCCCGGCCGCCGGGGTGATCGCCGGGATCGGCCGGATCAGCGGCCGCGAGTGCGTGATCGTCGCCAACGACGCCACGGTCAAGGGCGGCACGTACTACCCGATGACGGTGAAGAAGCACCTCCGGGCCCAGGAGGTGGCGCTCGAGAACCGCCTTCCCTGTGTGTACCTGGTCGACTCCGGGGGCGCCTTCCTGCCCCTGCAGGACGAGGTGTTCCCCGACCGCGAGCACTTCGGGCGGATCTTCTACAACCAGGCGCGGATGTCGGGCGCCGGGATTCCCCAGATCGCCGCCGTCCTCGGGTCCTGCACGGCCGGCGGGGCCTATGTCCCGGCGATGAGCGACGAGGCCGTGATCGTGCGCAACCAGGGCACGATCTTCCTGGGCGGCCCGCCCCTGGTGAAGGCGGCCACCGGTGAGGTGGTGACCGCCGAGGAGCTGGGCGGCGGCGAGGTCCACTCCCGGGTGTCGGGCGTGACCGACCACCTGGCGGAGGACGACGCGCACGCGCTGCGGATCGTGCGGACCATCGTCTCCACGCTCCCCGCGCGCGGGGAGCTGCCCTGGGAGGTCGTCCCCACCGTCGAGCCGAAGATCGACCCCCTCGGGCTGTACGGCGCGGTCCCGGTCGACTCCCGCACGCCGTACGACGTACGCGAGGTCATCGCACGCGTGGTGGACGGTTCGCGCTTCGCCGAGTTCAAGGCGGAGTTCGGCCAGACCCTCGTCACCGGCTTCGCCCGCATCCACGGCCACCCGGTCGGGATCGTCGCCAACAACGGCATCCTGTTCTCCGAGTCCGCCCAGAAGGGCGCCCACTTCATCGAGTTGTGCGACCAGCGCGGCGTCCCGCTGGTGTTCCTGCAGAACATCTCGGGCTTCATGGTCGGGCGGGCCTACGAGGCGGGCGGCATCGCCAAGCACGGCGCCAAGATGGTCACGGCGGTCGCCTGCACCCGCGTGCCGAAGCTCACGGTCGTCATCGGCGGCTCGTTCGGCGCGGGCAACTACTCGATGTGCGGGCGGGCCTATGCGCCGCGCTTCCTGTGGATGTGGCCGAACGCCAAGATCTCGGTGATGGGCGGCGAGCAGGCCGCGTCGGTCCTCGCGACCGTCAAGCGCGACCAGTTCGAGGCGCGCGGGGAGACCTGGCCCGCCGAGGAGGAGGAGACCTTCAAGGCCCCGATCCGCGCCCAGTACGAGCGCCAGGGCAACGCGTACTACGCGACGGCCCGGCTGTGGGACGACGGTGTGATCGATCCGCTGGAGACCCGGCAGGTGCTGGGCCTGGCCCTGACGGCATGCGCCAACGCGCCTCTGGGCGAGCCCCAGTTCGGCGTCTTCAGGATGTGAGGGGGACCATGTTCGACACGGTGCTTGTGGCCAACCGGGGCGAGATCGCCGTCCGCGTCATCCGCACGCTGCGGTCGATGGGCGTGCGCTCGGTGGCCGTCTTCTCCGACGCCGACGCCGACGCCCGCCATGTCCGGGAGGCCGACACGGCGGTGCGGATCGGTCCGGCGCCCGCGGCCGAGAGCTATCTCTCGGCGGAGCGTCTGCTGGAGGCCGCCGCCCGGACCGGGGCCCAGGCGGTGCACCCCGGATACGGCTTCCTCGCGGAGAACGCCGCGTTCGCGCGGGCGTGCGCGGAGGCCGGCCTGGTCTTCATCGGCCCTCCCGCGCAGGCGATCTCCCTCATGGGCGACAAGATCCGCGCCAAGGAGACGGTGCGCACGGCCGGGGTGCCGGTGGTGCCCGGGTCGAGCGGGAGCGGCCTCACGGACGAGGAACTGGCCGCGGCGGCCCAGGAGATCGGTGTGCCGGTGCTGCTGAAGCCGAGCGCGGGCGGCGGCGGCAAGGGCATGCGGCTCGTCCGGGACCCGGCCGCGCTGGCGGACGAGATCGCCGCCGCCCGCCGCGAGGCCCGTGCCTCCTTCGGCGACGACACGCTCCTGGTCGAGCGCTGGATCGACCGCCCCCGCCATATCGAGATCCAGGTCCTGGCCGACGGCCACGGGAACGTGGTGCACCTGGGCGAGCGCGAGTGCTCCCTCCAGCGCCGCCACCAGAAGATCATCGAGGAGGCGCCCAGTGTGCTCCTCGACGAGGCCACCCGCACCGCGATGGGCGAGGCGGCGGTCCAGGCCGCCCGCTCCTGCGGGTACGAGGGCGCGGGCACGGTGGAGTTCATCGTGCCGGGCGGCGACCCCTCCTCGTACTACTTCATGGAGATGAACACCCGCCTCCAGGTGGAGCACCCGGTCACCGAACTGGTCACGGGACTGGACCTGGTGCAGTGGCAGCTCCGGGTCGCGGCGGGAGAGCCCCTGTCCTTCGGGCAGAAGGACGTCACGCTCACCGGGCACGCGGTCGAGGCCCGCATCTACGCCGAGGACCCGGCCCGCGGCTTCCTCCCCTCGGGAGGCACCGTGCGGGCGCTGCGCGAGCCGCAGGGCGACGGGGTGCGCACGGACTCGGGCCTGACCGAGGGCACCGAGGTCGGCAGCCTGTACGACCCCATGCTGTCGAAGGTCATCGCCTACGGCCCCGACCGCGCGACCGCCCTGCGGAAGCTGCGGGCGGCCCTCGCCCGGACGGCCACGCTGGGCGTGCAGACCAACGCCGGATTCCTGCGCCGTCTGCTGGCCCACCCGGCGGTCGTGGCGGGCGACCTGGACACGGGTCTGGTGGAGCGGGTGGTGGACACGCTCGTCACCACCGAGGTGCCGCAGGAGGTGTACGAGGCCGCGGCGGCCGTACGTCTTGAGGCGCTGACGCCGCGCGGCGCGGGCTGGACCGACCCGTTCTCCGTGCCGAGCGGCTGGCGGCTCGGCGGCGAGCCCAAGCCCCTGGTCTTCCCCCTGCGGGTGGCCGACCCCGTGGAGTACACCCCGCGGGGCACCCACACCGTGACAGAGGACTCGGTGTCCGTCGTCCTGGACGGCGTACGGCACACCTTCCAGCGGGCCGGGGACTGGCTGGGCCGCGACGGCGACGCCTGGCATGTGCGCGACCACGACCCGGTCGCCGCCTCGCTCACGCGGGCGGCGCACTCCGGCACCGAGTCGCTGACCGCGCCCATGCCCGGCACGGTGACCGTGGTGAAGGTGGCCGTCGGGGACGAGGTGGCGGCCGGACAGAGCCTGCTGGTGGTCGAGGCGATGAAGATGGAGCACGTCATCTCCGCCCCGCACGCGGGCACCGTCGCCGAACTCGATGTCACCCCCGGCACGACGGTCGCCATGGACCAGGTGCTGGCCGTGATCGCACCACACGAGAACGACGCCGACGACCCCGAGGACCCCGGGGCCGGCCGCGAGGACAGGGAGACGGAGACATGACCGCTCAGGGACTGCCGATGGTCGTACCGTCCGAGGACCTGCCCCCCAGGGTCAGGATTTACGAGGTCGGCCCGCGCGACGGCCTGCAGAACGAGAAGCGCACGGTCCCGACGGAGGTGAAGGCGGAGTTCATCCACCGGCTCGCGGACGCGGGCCTGACCACCATCGAGGCGACCAGCTTCGTGCACCCCGAGTGGGTTCCCCAGCTCGCGGACGCCGAGCGGTTGTACCCGCTCGTCGGTGATCTGCCGGTGGCGCTCCCGGTCCTCGTCCCGAACGAACGCGGACTCGACCGCGCCCTCGCGCTCGGCGCCCGCCGGATCGCCGTCTTCGCCAGCGCCACCGAGTCCTTCGCCAAGGCCAACCTCAACCGCACGGTGGACGAGGCGCTCGGGATGTTCCGGCCGGTGGTGGAGCGGGCGAAGGCGCACCGGGTGCACGTCCGCGGCTATCTGTCCATGTGCTTCGGCGACCCCTGGGAGGGTCCGGTCCCCATCCACCAGGTCGTCCGCGTCAGCAAGGCGCTGATGGACATGGGCTGCGACGAGCTGAGCCTGGGCGACACGATCGGTGTGGCGACGCCGGGCCACGTCCAGGACCTGCTGTCCGAGCTGAACGAGGAGGGCGTGCCGACCAGTGCCATCGGCGTGCACTTCCATGACACCTACGGCCAGGCCCTCGCCAACACGTTGGCGGCGCTCCAGCACGGTGTGACGACGGTCGACGCCTCCGCGGGCGGCCTCGGCGGCTGCCCGTACGCCAAGTCCGCCACCGGCAACCTCGCCACCGAGGACCTCGTCTGGATGCTGCACGGCCTCGGTATCGACACCGGGGTCGACCTCGGCCGGCTCACCGCCACCAGCGTGTGGATGGCCGCCCATCTGGACCGGCCCAGCCCCTCCCGTACCGTCCGAGCCCTCTCCCACAAGGAGTGAGACCCCCATGGACCACCGCCTCTCCCCCGAACTGGAAGAACTCCGGCGCACGGTCGAGGAGTTCGCGCACGACGTCGTGGCGCCCAAGATCGGTGACTTCTACGAGCGCCATGAGTTCCCGTACGAGATCGTCCGCGAGATGGGCCGGATGGGCCTGTTCGGACTGCCCTTCCCCGAGGAGTACGGCGGCATGGGCGGCGACTACCTGGCCCTCGGCATCGCGCTCGAGGAACTCGCCCGGGTGGACTCGTCCGTCGCCATCACCCTGGAGGCGGGTGTGTCGCTCGGCGCGATGCCGATCCACCGCTTCGGCAGCGAGGCCCAGAAGCGGGAGTGGCTCCCGCGGCTGTGCTCCGGCGAACTCCTCGGCGCGTTCGGCCTGACGGAGCCGGACGGCGGCTCGGACGCGGGCGCCACCCGGACGACGGCGCGGCTGGACCCGGAGACGAACGAGTGGGTGATCAACGGCACGAAGTGCTTCATCACCAACTCGGGCACGGACATCACCGGCCTGGTGACGGTCACCGCGGTGACCGGCCGGACCGAGGACGGCCGCCCGGAGATCTCCGCGATCATCGTCCCGTCCGGCACGCCCGGCTTCACGGTGGCGGCCCCCTACTCGAAGGTCGGCTGGAACGCGTCGGACACCCGTGAGCTGTCCTTCGCGGACGTACGCGTCCCGGCCGCGAACCTGCTGGGCGAGGAGGGCCGCGGCTACGCCCAGTTCCTGCGCATCCTGGACGAGGGCCGCATCGCGATCGCGGCGCTGGCGACGGGCCTGGCGCAGGGCTGCGTGGACGAGTCGGTGAAGTACGCCAAGGAGCGCCATGCGTTCGGCCGTTCGATCGGCGCGTACCAGGCGATCCAGTTCAAGATCGCCGACATGGAGATGAAGGCCCACACGGCCCGTCTGTCCTGGCGCGACGCGGCGTCCCGCCTGATCGGCGGCGAACCCTTCAAGAAGGAGGCGGCCATGGCGAAGCTCTACACGTCCACGGTCGCCGTCGACAACGCCCGCGAGGCCACCCAGATCCACGGCGGCTACGGCTTCATGAACGAGTACCCGGTGGCCCGTATGTGGCGCGACTCCAAGATCCTGGAGATCGGCGAGGGCACCAGCGAGGTCCAGCGCATGCTGATCGCCCGGGAGCTGGGGCTGACGGGCTGAGCCCGCGGCGCCGACGAAGAGCGATGAGGGGCCCGCGCCGCACCAGGCGCGGGCCCCTTGGCATATGAGGCCCGGTCAGGCGGATGGCCGACCCGCTCCCTGGACAGGAAGTGAGGTTAGGCTAACCTACCTTCGACTCGTCCGGCGGATGTTCCCGCCCCGTTCGAAGGCAGCTCACTCATGCCCCATGCCCGTGCCCCTCGCCTCACCCGCCGCGGCATCCTCGCCGCCGGCGGCGCCCTCGGCCTCGGTGCCGCACTCGCGGCCTGCGGAGACGACCAGGCGAAAAACGCAGGCTCGGACAGCACGAAGGGCGCGGGCAAGTCCGGCCCCTGGTCGTTCAAGGACGACCGCGGGCAGACCGCGAAGGCGGACAAGGTCCCCGCGGACATCGTCGCGTTCGTCGGTGTCGCCGCCGCGCTGCACGACTACGGCGTCGGCGTGAAGGGTGTCTTCGGCCCGACGAGGACCAAGGACGGCAAGGCCGACGTCCAGGCCGGCGACCTCGACATCGACAAGGTCACGGTCCTCGGCAACGAGTGGGGCCAGTTCAACATCGAGAAGTACGCGGCCCTCTCCCCCGACCTGCTCGTCACCACGATGTTCGACGACGCCGGAACGCTCTGGTACGTCCCGGAGGAGTCGGCGAAGAAGGTCCTCGCCGTCGGCGCCCCCAGCATCGGCATCTCCGTCTACGACCGCCAGATGACCGAGCCGCTGCAGCGGATGCTTCAGCTCGCGACGTCGCTCGGCGCGGACACCGCCTCGCCGGCCATCACCCAGGCGAAGAAGCGGTTCGAGGACGCGGCCGCCCGGCTGCGCGCGGCCACCAAGGCCAAGCCCGGCATCAAGGTGCTGGCGGGCTCCGCGAGCCAGGACGTCTTCTACGTCTCCGGCTCCGACCTCTCGATCGACCTGGAGTACTTCAAGGCCCTCGGCGTGCACTTCGTGGAGCCCTCCGCCGCCGCCCTGAAGGCGAGCGGCGGCTGGTTCGAGAACCTGAGCTGGGAGAACGTCGACACGTACCCGGCGGACATCATCATGATGGACAACCGCTCCTCGGCCATCCAGCCCGCCGACATCACCGAGGCGACCTGGAAGAAGCTCCCCGCGGTCAAGGCGGGCCAGGTCATCGCCCGCAACCCCGAGCCGATCCTGTCGTACGACAAGTGCGCCCCGCTGCTGGAGGACCTCGCCAAGGCCGTCGAGACGGCCAAGAAGGTCAGCTGACCCCCCTTTTTTTCTCCGCCCCAGGAGCCCCGCTCCCGAGCAGCCGCGTCTCGGGAGCCCCGCCCCCTCAGGAGCCCCCATGACGACGGCCGTAGCCGCCCCGTTCCGCTTCTTCTCCCTCCAGGTCGTACGGACGAGGCGGCTCGGCCCGTCCGTCGTCCGCATCACCTTCGCGGGGGACGATCTGCGCGCGTTCCACTCCGCCGGACGCGACCAGAGCCTGTCCCTCTTCCTTCCGCACCCGGGCCAGAGCGAGCCCGCCGTGCCGATCGAGCTCGGCGACCAGTGGTGGCAGGGCTGGCGCGAACTGCCCGATGACGTACGGGCGGTGATGCGCTCGTACACGCTGCGGGCCCTGCGCCGCGACCCCGACGAGATCGACATCGACTTCGTGCTGCACGGCGTGGAGCCGGGCGCCCGCGTCCCGGCGGGTCCGGCCTCCCGCTGGGCCTCCCGCGCCGCCGCCGGTGACCGTGTCGTTCTGATCGGCCCGGCGGTCGAGGACAACCGGGCGATCCGCTTCCGTCCGCCCGGGGACACCGATCTGGTGGTGATCTGGGCCGACGAGACCGCCGTGCCCGCCGCCTCCGCGATCCTCGCGTGGCTCCCCGCCGGCACACGCGCCCGTGTCTGGCTGGAGGCCGGACAGGCCGGTGACATCCAGGACCTGGCGACCGAGGCCGACGCCGAGGTGACCTGGCTCGTCCGCGGCACGGGGTCCCCGACCGCGCTCGCGGCGCTGCGCGACGCCGAACTCCCCGGCGTACGGGCCCCGTACGTCTGGATCGCGGGCGAGTCCGGCCGGGTCAAGGCGCTGCGCCGGCACTTCGTCGGCGAGCGCGGGATCGACCGCCGGCGTGTCACCTTCGTCGGGTACTGGCGGCAGGGGCTGAGCGAGGAGCAACTGCGCGACAAGGAGTGACGGCATGCGCCGGGTGCGACCCCCGGAGGTGAAACTTAGGTTAGGCTAACCTAAGTTTGATCAGGCGACTCCGCCCCTCTCCTGTCCCGCACGGACTGTCCCCACCGGAGGACCCCCCATGCGCTCGCACCTGCTCAATGACCTCACCGCGGAGCACTACCGCCGTTCCGTGACCGAAGGAGTAGAGCGGGTGGCCGCCCGACTCGCCGCCACCGACCGTCCGTTCACCGGCGTCACCGCGGACGCCCTCACCCCCCATATCGCCGGGATCGACCTGGACCGCCCGCTGCACGACACCACCGCGGCCCTGGACGAACTGGAGGAGCTGTACCTCCGCGACGCCGTCTACTTCCACCACCCGCGCTACCTCGCCCATCTCAACTGCCCGGTCGTCATCCCGGCCGTCCTCGGCGAGGCTGTCCTGTCCGCCGTCAACTCCTCCCTCGACACCTGGGACCAGTCGGCCGGCGGCACCCTCATCGAGCGCAGGCTCATCGAGTGGACCGCCGGACGCATCGGCTTCGGACCCGCCGCCGACGGCGTGTTCACCTCCGGCGGCAGCCAGTCCAACCTCCAGGCGCTGCTGCTGGCCCGCGAGGAGGCCAAGCCGGGGCACGCCGGATGGGCCGGCTCCGACACCTCCGGCACTCTCGCCGGACTGCGGATCTTCGCCTCCGAGGCCGGCCACTTCAGCGTGCAGAAATCGGCGAAACTGCTCGGTCTGAGCCCCGACGCCGTCATCCCCGTCCCGGTGGGCGCCGACAAGCGCATGCAGACCGTCGCCCTCGCCCACGAGCTGGAGCGCTGCGTCGCGGACGGCCTCATCCCGATGGCGGTCGTCGCCACCGCCGGGACCACCGACTTCGGCTCCATCGACCCGCTGCCGGAGATCGCCGGACTGTGCGCCCGGTACGGCACCTGGCTGCACGTGGACGCGGCCTACGGCTGCGGGCTGCTCGTCTCACCCGCCCGCCGCGCTCTCCTCGACGGCATCGAGCGTGCCGACTCGGTCACCGTCGACTACCACAAGTCCTTCTTCCAGCCGGTGAGTTCGTCCGCCGTGCTGGTCCGGGACGCCACCACGCTGCGCCACGCGACCTACCACGCGGACTATCTGAACCCGCGCCGCATGGTCACCGAGCGCATCCCCAACCAGGTCGACAAGTCCCTGCAGACCACCCGCCGCTTCGACGCGCTCAAGCTGTGGATGACCCTGCGCGTGATGGGCGCGGACGGCGTCGGCGCCCTCTTCGACGAGGTCTGCGACCTGGCGCGGGAGGGCTGGCGGCTGCTGGCCGCCGACCCCCGCTTCGACGTCGTCGTCGAGCCGCAGCTCTCCACCCTCGTCTTCCGCTACGTCCCGGCGGCCGGCACCGACCCCGCCGGGATCGACCGCGCCAACCTGTACGCCCGCAAGGCCCTGTTCGCCTCCGGCGACGCCGTGATCGCGAGCACCAAGGTCGCCGGCCGCCACTACCTGAAGTTCACCCTGCTCAACCCCGAGACGACCACGGACGACATCGCCGCCGTACTCGATCTGATCGCCGGCCACGCCGAGCAGTACCTGGGAGAGCCCCTTGACCGCGCATCCTGACACCCCGGACACCACGTACGACTTCGTGGGGATCGGACTCGGCCCCTTCAACCTCGGCCTCGCCTGCCTCACCGAGCCGATCGACGGACTCGACGGCGTCTTCCTGGAGTCGAAGCCCGCCTTCGCGTGGCACTCCGGGATGTTCCTGGAGGGCGCCCACCTCCAGACCCCGTTCCTGTCCGACCTGGTCACCCTGGCCGACCCCACCTCCCCGTACTCCTTCCTCAACTACCTCAAGGAGCGCGGGCGGCTGTACTCGTTCTACATCCGCGAGAACTTCTATCCGCTGCGCGTCGAGTACGACGACTACTGCCGCTGGGCGGCCTCGAAGCTGAGCTGCGTCCGCTTCGACACCACGGTCACGGAGGTGACGTTCGAGGAGCGGGACGAGGTGTACGTCGTACGGACGCGGGAGGGGGACGTCCACCGGGCCCGCCACCTGGTCCTCGGCACCGGCACCCCGCCCCACATCCCCGAGGCCTGCCGGGGCCTTTCAGGCGACGTCATCCACAACTCCCGCTATCTGGACCACAAGCACCGGCTCCAGACCAAGGAGTCGATCACCCTGGTCGGCAGCGGCCAGTCCGCCGCCGAGATCTACCACGACCTGCTCGGCGAGATCGACGTGCACGGCTACCGGCTGGACTGGGTGACCCGCTCCCCGCGCTTCTTCCCGCTGGAATACACCAAGCTCACCCTGGAGATGACCTCCCCGGAGTACATCGACTACTTCCGCGCCCTGCCCGAACGGACCCGCTACCGCCTCTGCGAGCAGCAGAAGGGCCTGTTCAAGGGCATCGACGGGGACCTGATCGACGAGATCTTCGACCTGCTGTACCAGAAGAACCTCGACGGACCGGTGCCCACCCGTCTGCTCACCAACTCCGCGCTCACCAGCGCCCGCCACGAGAACGGCACGTTCACCCTCGGCTTCCGCCAGGAGGAGCAGGAGAAGGACTTCGAGCTGCGCTCCCAGGGCCTGATCCTCGCGACCGGCTACCGGTACGTCGAACCGGAGTTCCTCGAGCCGGTCCGCGACCGTCTGCGCTATGACGGGCACGGCAACTTCGACGTGGCCCGCAACTACGCCATCGACGTGACGGGCCGGGGCGTGTTCCTGCAGAACGCCGGCGTCCACACGCACAGCATCACCAGCCCCGACCTGGGCATGGGCCCCTACCGGAACGCGTACATCATCCGGGAGCTGCTGGGCACCGAGTACTACCCCGTCGAGAAGACCATCGCCTTCCAGGAGTTCGCCGCATGAGCACGGCCACGAGTGCCGTCGGCACCCTCGCCTTCCGCCCCCTCGACCCCCTCGATGACGCCGCACTCCTGCACGGCTGGGTCACCCACCCCAAGGCGGCCTTCTGGATGATGCAGGAGGCCCGGCCCAAGGACGTCGAGCGGGCCTACACGGAGATCACGGCCGACCCGTACCACCACGCGGTCCTCGGGCTGCACGACGGCGAGCCCGCGTTCCTGACGGAGCACTACGACCCCGCCCACCGCGAACTCGTCGGCCTGTACGAGCCCCGGCCCGGTGACGTCGGCATGCACTTCCTCGTCGCACCCACCGACACACCCGTGCACGGGTTCACCCGGGCCGTCCTCACCGCCGTGCTGCGGCGCCTGTTCGAGGACCCGGCCACCGAGCGGATCGTGGTCGAGCCCGATGTCCGCAACACGGCCGTCCACGCCCTGAACGCGGCCGTCGGGTTCCTGCCCGAGCGCGAGATCACCAAACCGGAGAAGACGGCGCTGCTCAGCTTCTGCACCCGGGCCCGGTTCGAGCGGGCGGTGGCGGCATGAACCTCACCGACGCCGTCGCCCACCTCTCCCCCGAACACTGGGAGCAGGCCAACCGTCTGCTCCTGCGCAAGGCGCTGGCCGAGTTCGCGCACGAGCGGCTGATCACCCCCGAACCGGGGGACGACGGCCACTACGTCGTCCACGGCGACGACCGGCTCACCCGCTACCGCTTCCGCGCCACCCTGCGCGCCCTCGACCACTGGCAGATCGACCCCGAGTCGATCACCCGCCACCGTAACGGCGCCGAACTCCCCCTCGCCGCCCTGGACTTCTTCATCGAATTCAGGACCTCCCTCGGCCTGAGCGACGAGATCCTGCCCGTCTACCTGGAGGAGATCTCCTCCACCCTCTCCGGCACCTGCTACAAGCTCACCAAGCCGCAGGTCACCTCCGCCGAACTCGCCCGGAGCGGCTTCCAGGCCATAGAGACCGGAATGACCGAGGGCCACCCCTGCTTCGTCGCCAACAACGGGCGGCTCGGCTTCGGCATCCACGCGTACCTGTCGTACGCGCCCGAGACCGCGCACCCCGTCCGGCTGGTGTGGCTGGCGGCCCACCGCTCGCGGGCCGCGTTCACGGCGGGCACGGGCATCGCCTACGAGTCGTTCCTGCGCCAGGAGCTGGGGGCCGCGACCCTGGAACGCTTCCACCGGCACCTCACCGGCCAGGGCCTGGACCCGGCGGACTACGTCCTCATCCCCGTCCACCCCTGGCAGTGGTGGAACAAGCTCGCCGTCACCTTCGCCGCGGAGGTCGCCCGGCGGCACCTCGTCTGCCTCGGCGAGGGCGACGACGCGTATCTCGCCCAGCAGTCCGTCCGGACCTTCTTCAACCGCGACCACCCCGAGAAGCACTATGTGAAGACGGCCCTGTCCGTCCTCAACATGGGGTTCATGCGCGGTCTCTCGGCTGCCTACATGGAGGCGACCCCGGCGATCAACGACTGGCTGCACGGGCTGATCGAGAGCGACCCGGTGCTCAAGTCGACCGGTCTGACGATCCTGCGCGAGCGCGCGGCCGTCGGCTACCGCCATGCGGAGTACGAGGCGGCCACCGACCGCGCCTCCCCCTACCGCAAGATGCTCGCCGCCCTGTGGCGCGAGAGCCCGGTCGGCTCGCTCCGGGAGGGCGAGACCCTGGCGACGATGGCCTCCCTCGCCCATGTCGACCACGAGGGCGCCTCCTTCGCGGGGGCGCTGATCGAGCGGTCGGGGCTCGCTCCCACCGAGTGGCTGCGCCACTATCTGCGGGCCTACCTCGTCCCGCTGCTGCACTGCTTCTACGCCTACGACCTGGTCTTCATGCCGCACGGCGAGAACGTCATCCTCGTGCTGGCGGACGGTGTGGTGCGGCGCGCGGTCTTCAAGGACATCGCCGAGGAGATCGCGATGATGGACCCGGACGCGGTGCTGCCGCCGGAGGTCACCCGGATCCGGGTGGAGGTGCCCGAGGACCACAGGCTCCTGTCGGTCTTCACGGACGTCTTCGACTGCTTCTTCCGCTTCGTCGCGGCGCACCTCGCCGCCGAGGGCGTCCTCGCGGAGGAGGACTTCTGGCGCACGGTCGCCGAGGTCGTCCACGCGTACCAGGACGCACACCCGCACCTCGCCGACAGGTTCCGGCAGTACGACCTGTTCGCCCCGGAGTTCGCCCTGTCCTGCCTCAACCGGCTCCAACTGCGCGACAACCGGCAGATGGTGGACCTCACGGACCCGTCGGGGGCGCTCCAACTGGCCGGGAACCTCAGGAACCCGATCGCCGGGCTGTAGGAGCTCCGGACAAAGACAGGCGGGCACCCCGGTGTACGGTCCACCGGGGTGCCCGCCGTCGGCCCGCCCCGCCCTCCGGACGGGAGTGGCCTCACTTCGCCCGGCGCGCCACCGTGAAGTGGTCGACCTGCTCACCGGTCTCGGCGAGGCCGCGCACCGTCAGCGTGGCGTAGCGGCCCTGGGCGGCGGGGGTGACGTCGACGCGCAGGAACGAGTAGTCGAGGTAGCGCACGCGCGACCAGGCGACCGTCTCGTTCTGCCTGCCTTCCTTGACGTTGACGAACGAGGCGACGGACTCGACCTCGTTCTCGTGGCCCTCGTAGGACAGCGGGGCGCTGAACGCGTACAGGCTGCGGCCCGCCGCGCCCGCCGTCACGTACACCACGCCCTCGGACTCGGGGTACGCCGTGCCGCCGATCGGGAGCTTCTTGACGACCTTGTCGCCCTTGAGGACGTCGGTGCGCTCGTACTGGTGGTTGTGGCCGTTGATGACCAGGTCCACCGTGTACTTCTCGAACAGCGGCACCCACTCCTGTCGCACGCCCCCCTCCGAGGCGTGCGCCGTGGAGGTGCAGTACGCGCAGTGGTGGAAGAAGACGACGATGAAGTCGATGTCCTGGCAGGCGCGGTACTTCTTGAGCTGCGCCTGAAGCCACTTGGTCTGGGTGCCGCCCGAGATGCCGAGGTTGGCCGGGATCTCGAAGGAGATGTCGTTGGCGTCGAGCGAGATGACCGCCGTGTTGCCGTAGGCGAAGGAGTAGACGCCCGGGAGGTTCTGCTTGTCCGGTCCGTTGTCCGGCAGGGTCCAGCGGGCCTCCTCGCCACCGTAGCCGTTGGGCGAGTACCAGGCCTCCATGTCGTGGTTGCCGTAGGCCGGCATCCACGGGACCTGCTTGGCGACGGACTCGGTCTGGTACAGGAACTGGTCCCACACGCGCGAGTCGAAGCCGGTGTCGGAGGTCTTGCCCTGGCCCGCCGGGTCGCCGTAGGCGATGTCGCCGGCGTGCAGGTGGAAGGCCGGGTTCTGGCCGAGCAGCAGGCTGTTGTTGGCCAGGGCGTGGTAGCTGACGCCCTCGTCGCCGAAGGCGGTGAAGGTGAACGGCTCCTTGTGGGCGGGAGCGGTGGTGAAGGTGCCCAGGGTGCCGAGCAGGTGCCGCTCGGCCGGGTCGAAGCCCGCGTGGCCGACGCCGTAGTAGTAGGTCTTGCCGGGGCGCAGGTTGGTGAGCTTGGCGTGCAGGTAGTACTGGGTGTGGTCGCCGCTCGCGCCGACGCCCGCCGGGGTGTAGAGGGTGCGGACCTCGGCGGGGATCTGGTGGGAGAGGTCCCAGGGGTGGGCGCCGATGCGGATGAACGGCTTCTTCACGGCGACCGGGACCTGCCAGGAGACGGTGATCTCGGTGCGCGGGTCGTTGCCGAAGGCGAGGTGGCGGCCGAAGGGGGCGACGAGGGCGCCGTCGACGGACTCGGTGGCGGGGGCGGTGCGCTGGGTCGGAACGGCGGCCTGGGCGGTGGCGCCCGGCACGAACGCGCCACCCGCGACGGCGCCCAGGGTGACGGCGCCGCCTCTGATCATGGTGCGCCGGGAGAATCTCGTGCGCAGGTACTCGTGCTGCTCCGCCATGTTCATGCGGGCGGCGAGCTTCTCAGGTACTCCCATACGAGGTGTGTCCATGTGGCCTGAACTTCCTCCACATAAGCAACGTGGCACAAGACACAGAATGGACAGCCGTCGAACAGGGACCCATGAGAGTTTCAACAGACACCTGCCCGAAATCGGGCACGATTCTTGCGATTCCGGCGCTCGTATCGCAGGATCTACCGGGTGCACGACGAACTCGTTGATCATCTGACGCGGTCCACGCCCTTGAGCCGGGGCGAGGCGCTGCGCGTGATCCAGGACGTGCTCGCCTATTTCGACGAGACGACCGAGGAGTTCGTCCGCCGCCGCCACCGCGAGCTGCAGACCCAGGGCCTGGTGAACGCGACGATCTTCGAGCGGATCGAGGCCGATCTGAGGTACCGCACGGTCGCACCGCCCGAGCTTACGCTCCGCCAGCTCCGCCGCATCGTCTACGGCTGAGACACCTGGAGCCGCCTCGGAGGCCACTTCATCACAACGGGGACAAAAGGGACTTAAGGATACATATGTGCGGAATCGTTGGATACATCGGTAAGCGCGATGTGGCCCCGCTGCTGCTGGAGGGCCTGCAGCGGCTGGAGTACCGCGGCTACGACTCGGCGGGCATCGTCGTCACGTCCCCCAAGACGTCCGGCCTGAAGATGGTCAAGGCCAAGGGCCGGGTCCGCGACCTGGAGGCCAAGGTCCCCGCGCGCTTCAAGGGCACCACCGGTATCGCCCACACCCGCTGGGCCACCCACGGCGCCCCGTCCGACGTGAACGCCCACCCGCACATGTCGGCCGACCTGAAGGTCGCCGTCGTCCACAACGGCATCATCGACAACGCCTCCGACCTCAGGAAGAAACTGGAGGCGGACGGCGTCGAGTTCCTCTCCGAGACCGACACCGAGGTCCTCACCCACCTCATCGCCCGCGCCCAGGCCGAGACCCTGGAGGAGAAGGTCCGCCAGGCACTGCGGGTCGTCGAGGGGACCTACGGCATCGCGGTGATGCACGCCGACTTCGCCGACCGCATCGTGGTCGCCCGCAACGGCTCCCCCGTCGTGCTCGGCATCGGCGAGAAGGAGATGTTCGTCGCCTCCGACGTCGCCGCGCTGGTCGCCCACACCCGTCAGATAGTCACCCTCGACGACGGCGAGATGGCCACCCTCAAGGCCGACGACTTCCGCACGTACACCACCGAGGGCACCCGGACGACGGCCGAGCCGACCACCGTGGAGTGGGAGGCGGAGTCGTACGACATGGGCGGCCACGACACCTACATGCACAAGGAGATCCACGAGCAGGCGGACGCCGTGGACCGGGTGCTGCGCGGCCGGATCGACGACCGGTTCTCCACCGTCCACCTGGGCGGCCTCAACCTGGACGCCCGCGAGGCGCGCGCGGTGCGCCGGGTGAAGATCCTCGGCTGCGGCACCTCGTACCACGCCGGCATGATCGGCGCCCAGATGATCGAGGAGCTGGCCCGTATCCCCGCGGACGCCGAGCCCGCCTCCGAATTCCGCTACCGCAACGCGGTCGTGGACCCCGACACGCTGTACGTCGCGGTCTCGCAGTCCGGTGAGACCTACGACGTCCTCGCGGCCGTCCAGGAGCTGAAGCGCAAGGGCGCGCGGGTGCTGGGCATCGTCAACGTCGTCGGCTCGGCGATCGCGCGTGAGGCGGACGGCGGCATGTACGTCCACGCCGGCCCCGAGGTGTGCGTGGTCTCCACCAAGTGCTTCACCAACACCACCGTCGCCTTCGCGCTGCTCGCGCTGCACCTCGGCCGCACCCGGGACCTGTCGGTGCGCGACGGCAAGCGGATCATCGAGGGCCTGCGGAAGCTGCCCGAGCAGATCTCCGAGATCCTCAAGCAGGAGGAGGAGATCAAGGCGCTGGCGGACCAGTTCGCACACGCCCGCTCGATGCTCTTCATCGGCCGTGTGCGCGGCTACCCGGTGGCCCGCGAGGCCTCGCTGAAGCTGAAGGAGGTCTCGTACATCCACGCCGAGGCCTACCCGGCCTCCGAGCTGAAGCACGGCCCGCTGGCGCTGATCGAGCCGGCCCTGCCGACGGTCGCGATCGTGCCGGACGACGACCTGCTGGAGAAGAACCGCGCGGCCATGGAGGAGATCAAGGCCCGCAGCGGCCGGATCCTCGCGGTCGCCCACCAGGAGCAGGAGAAGGCCGACCACACGATCGTGGTCCCGAAGAACGAGGACGAGCTGGACCCGATCCTGATGGGCATCCCGTTGCAACTCCTCGCCTACCACACCGCGCTGGCGCTGGGCCGGGACATCGACAAGCCGCGGAACCTGGCCAAGTCGGTGACGGTGGAGTAGCGGCTCCCCTCGGCCGCCGGCCGCCTCGCACGACGTGAACGACCCCCTGTGCGCCACCCGCACAGGGGGTCGTTCCCTCAGAGGGCCGGGGCCGCCCTTCCCCGGCCCGGCGTTGCCTCACCCGGCGGCCGTCGCCCCTCGGCCGGCAGCGCGTCGCGGAAGGGACGTGGGCCACTTGGCGAGTACGGCCGTCGCCGCGTACCAGGCGACCGCGCCCGCGGCGACCGCGCACCAGCCGCCGGCCTCGCCCAGCGCGTCGCTGCCGGCGAGGCGCGCGACGGCGAGCAGCACCAGCGAGACACAGAGCAGGCCGTAGATGCCCTGGTCAAGGACATCGCCGGCCGCTCCGAGCGCCAGGCTCAGGGCGACGAGGGCGAACAGCAGGAGGAAGAGTCCTGCGGCGTTGTCGGACATCCGGCCGCCGGCTGTGACGGCCCAGGTGAACCACAGGGCGCCGAGCGCCGTGAAGGCCGTGCCCGAGGCGGTGTCGCGGTCGCGGAAAGCGAGCAGGCCGGCGAGGAACAGGGCGACGCCGCCCACGTAGTGGGCCACTGACACGGCGTCGGCCGTCGTCACGCCGTCGATCACCTTGGTCGTTCCGAGGCCGAAGGCCAACAGCGTGATGCCCAGCGCGAGTCGGCCGACGATCGATGTGGTGCTTCCCGCAGAGACGTCGTTGTCCACGGCGGGCTCCCTTCTTGTCCTGCACGTACGGTCGTGCGGTGACCGGTATATGCCCTTCACAAAGGCACAAACACCTCTACGCGCGAGTAGATTCACGCGTCCGCGCAGGAGAGTGGGGAGTGACGGTTCCTCATCTCACCCGAGACGACCGGCAGTCGGGAACGGTGTGGGGGCCCGGAGGCGGTGTCGGGAGGCCTCAGGGAATGACGATGACGGGGCGCCGGGCGCGCTTGGCGAGACGGCCGGCGACCGAGCCGAAGAGACGGCCGACGATGCCCTGGGTGGAGCCCACGATGATCGCGTCCGCCTCGTACTCCCGCCCCACCTCTTCGAGTTCGTGGCAGATGTCGCCGCCGCGCTCGACCAGGATCCAGGGCACCTCGGCGAGATGGTCCGCGCAGGCCAGTTCCAGCCCGAGGACCTCCGTGCGGTGGTCCGGCACGTCGACGAAGACCGGTGGCTCGCAGCCCGCCCACACCGTGGTGGGCAGCCGGTTGGCGACATGCACGATGATCAGGCCCGAACGGGAACGGTGGGCCATGCCGATCGCGTAGGCGAGCGCGCGCTCGCTGGAGGTGGAGCCGTCGAAGCCGACCACCACACCGTGCTTGAAGGCGGGGTCGCAGGACGGGCGTGACTCTTCCGCCGCCAAGGGCTCGGCCGCCGTGGGATCGGCGACGCGGCGCTTGCGGTCTGCGTGTTCGAAGAATTCGTGACCGGCCATGAGTTTCTCGGCGTGTGATCCTCGTGGGTGGGACGGCTCTGTGAGGCGAAGCGATGTCCGGGAATCGTCTTCCCAACCCCATACCCCCAAGGGTACGGCGGCACGCCTCCTTCGCCCAGATCCCGCGCGCCCCCCGAGTTCCGGGCTTCGCCCGAACCAGGGAGCCCCCGTCACGGGGTTCCAGAGAGCATGCACGAGGGGCGCCTGTAACGCAATGGTTGCTGGGTCGTACAGGCGGTTTGCTCAGGGTTCACTCTGGAACCGGGGTGACGGTCCGCCTTCCGCGCGAGGGAGGTGACACCGGTGAGCGACCGGCCGGACACGCGTCGGTATCCGTGAGGGACCGGCCAAACAGGCGTCGGCATCCGCGAGAGGCCGGCCAAACAGACGTGGGTGCCCGTGAGCGACCGCCCGGACACGCAACGACGCCAGTGACCGACCGCCCGGACACGCGTTGATTCCGGTGACCCGTCACCCCAGGGAGCCCGCCGTTGTCCGCACCCCGCCCCGCCCCCGGCGACCGCTCCGCTCCGGACACGGCGACCGTTGTCGTCCGCTGGGCCTGGTTCACCTGTGGCCTGGTCCCCGTGGTCCTCGTCTGGAGCGGCACCTCGGTCGCCGGTGCGATCAGCGCCACGCTGGGCCTCACGGCGGTCACCTGGGCGTGCCGCGCGCTCCTGCGGCAGTCCGAGCGGGGCGCGGCACGGGCCGTGGACGCGGACCACGCCCCCTGCGCCACCCGGCACCGCGGAGCCGGCTCCGCACCCCGCCCCGCCGGGTACGGCGGAGCCGGCTCGGCCGTCCGTCCCGCCCGGTACGGCGGGGCCGGAACGGGGGCGCGTGGGGGCGGGCGGAACAGGGGAGCGAACACTCCGGTCGACTGACCGGTTTCCGCGCACGCCCCCGCTTCTTTTCAGCCAACTTCTCGCACCCGTACATGAGGGGGTCGAACGACCCCCTACTCCCGGTTCGACCTGCACCGAAAGGGTCCTGGAGGGTTCCCGGACCCTATGGGGATTGGCCACTGGGACGAGGCGCACTTCCCTGCACGGCCCACGAGTGCAACCCTTCGTGATCGAATGCTTTACGCCAAGTTGCCATGTCGACAATGTGCCGGATCGTGAACTGGCCACGCGGACGCTGCGGAACGCAGTAAATTCGATCATGATTGTCTTACGGCGGGGGACTCGTGCAGGACCGAGGGGAAACGTGCAGGAGCGACACAACCGAGGAGCCGCGACCACCGAGGGGGGCTTAGCAGGATGAGCCACGACTCCACTGCCACGGCGGATGCCGCGGCCCGGAAGCTGTCCGGGCGACGCCGCAAGGAGATCGTCGCGGTGCTGCTGTTCAGCGGCGGCCCCATCTTCGAGAGTTCCATACCGCTTTCGGTGTTCGGGATCGACCGCCAGGACGCCGGAGTCCCGCGCTACCGACTGCTGGTGGCCGCCGGAGAGGAAGGCCCGCTGCGGACCACAGGGGGTCTGGAACTGACCGCGCCGTACGGGCTCGAGGCGATCTCACGGGCGGGCACCGTCGTGGTGCCCGCCTGGCGTTCGATCACCTCGCCGCCGCCGGAGGAGGCGCTCGACGCACTGCGCCGGGCACACGAAGAGGGCGCCCGCATCGTCGGGCTGTGCACCGGCGCCTTCGTCCTGGCCGCCGCCGGACTGCTGGACGGCCGGCCGGCCACCACCCACTGGATGTACGCGCCGACGCTGGCCAAGCGCTATCCGTCGGTGCACGTCGATCCCCGCGAGCTGTTCGTGGACGACGGCGACGTCCTGACCTCGGCGGGCACGGCGGCCGGTATCGACCTCTGCCTCCATATCGTGCGCACGGACCACGGCAACGAGGCGGCGGGCGCGCTCGCCCGGCGTCTGGTGGTCCCGCCGCGCCGCAGCGGCGGCCAGGAGCGCTACCTCGACAGGTCTTTACCCGAGGAGATCGGCGCCGACCCGCTCGCGGAGGTCGTCGCCTGGGCGCTGGAACACCTCCACGAGCAGTTCGACGTGGAGACTTTGGCCGCGCGCGCGTACATGAGCAGGCGGACGTTCGACCGCCGCTTCCGCTCACTGACCGGCAGCGCGCCGCTGCAGTGGCTGATCACCCAGCGGGTGCTGCAGGCGCAGCGGCTGCTGGAGACCTCCGACTACTCGGTCGACGAGGTCGCCGGGCGCTGCGGCTTCCGCTCCCCGGTCGCGCTGCGCGGGCACTTCCGGCGCCAGCTCGGCTCGTCGCCGGCGGCGTACCGGGCCGCCTACCGGGCGCGCCACCCGCAGGGCGAACGGCCGGGGGATCCCGACGGGCCCGGCGGACCGACGGCGCCGCAGGTGGTGCAGGAGGCCGCCCCGGTTCCGGTGCACGCCCGCCGCACGGCCGCCGCCGGCGCGCTCGGTCCCGCGGCGTCCCTGTCCACGGACCACCACGGCAAGCACGTCGAGCACCCGGGCAGGCATGTCCCGGAGATGTACGCGGCGGGCCGCCCGAGCCTGCCGGGACAGCGCAGCGCGCACTAGCGACACCGCCGCCGGGCCGGATCCGGGGAGGGGCAGGATGCGTGGTACGTATCACGCATCCCGCCCCTTCGGCGTGCCGGTGGCGGCCCGCCCGGGGGCTCTTTGGGGCCGTCCCCCCTGCACGGGCGGTCCGCACGGCCCGGACGGGCCATAAGGTGGGACACATGAACGATCGCATGGTGTGGATCGACTGCGAGATGACCGGCCTCTCGCTGTCCGACGACGCGCTCATCGAGGTGGCCGCGCTGGTCACCGACTCCGAGCTGAACGTACTCGGCGACGGCGTGGACATCGTGATCCGGCCGCCGGACGCGGCGCTGGAGACGATGCCGGAGGTGGTGCGTCAGATGCACACCGCCTCAGGGCTGCTCGAGGAGCTGGCGGCCGGCACGACGCTCGCCGACGCCGAAGCGCAGGTCCTCTCGTACGTCCGGGAGCACGTCAAGGAACCGGGCAAGGCGCCGCTGTGCGGCAACTCCGTCGGCACGGACCGCGGCTTCCTGGCCCGCGACATGCCGACGCTGGAGGACTACCTCCACTACCGGATCGTGGACGTCAGCTCGATCAAGGAACTGGCCCGGCGCTGGTACCCGAGGGCTTACTTCAACAGCCCCGAGAAGAACGGCAACCACCGGGCGCTGGCCGACATCCGCGAGTCGATCGCGGAGTTGCGCTACTACCGGGAGGCGATCTTCGTGCCGCAGCCGGGCCCCGACTCGGACACGGCGCGCGCCATCGCGGCCCGGCACGTGGTGCCCGCGCGGTAGCGTCCCCGCCGGGGCCCGTTCGGGCCCCGGAGAAACGATGGCGCGAGCACCCCTTCGGACCCTGTACACTTTTTCTCGGCTGGTGCGGGAAACCGAAAACACCGGTCATGGTGGGTGTAGCTCAGATGGTAGAGCACCTGGTTGTGGTCCAGGATGTCGCGGGTTCGAGTCCCGTCACTCACCCTTACATGAAAGGCCCCTGGCCTGCGGAAACGCAGCCCAGGGGCCTTTTGGTCGCCCGGCTTGGCCAAACGGCGGCCTGACGCGGCCGGATTGTCGGAAGAGCGGGGCCGGTCCGCTGTGAACGCCCTCGGGACCGACGGAGAAAGCCGGCCGGCCGTGGACTTCCGTTGCCGTCGGCGGAGCGTGCCTCTGGCCGGTGCTCAGCGGAACACCGAGGGCGGCGGTGCCGGTGACGCCACCGCCGCCGCGTCCGTGACCGCCGCCGCGCCCCCGGTGAAGTCGGCCAGTGCCCTGCCGTGTTCCACGCGCGCGGGGTGCGGGTCCGAGGCGGCGCGGCGGGTGAGTTCGGCGACCGGCAGCGGATGGGCGGAGGCCACCAGGACGGCGTTGCCGAAGCGCTTGCCGCGCAGGACGGCCGGGTCGGCGACCAGCGCCAGTTCGGGGAAGACGGCCGCAGCGGTCGAGATCTGGCCGCGCAGATGGGCCAGCGGCGGGCCGTCGGCGAGGTTGGCCGCGTACACGCCGCCGTCCTTCAGTGCCCTGCGGACCTCGGTGAGGAACTCGACCGAGGTGAGGTGCGCCGGGGTGCGCGCACCGCTGAACACATCCGCGATGACCAGGTCCGCCCAGCCGTCCGGCACCTTCGTGAGCCCTTCGCGGGCGTCGGTGGAACGCACCCGTATACGGGCGTTCGGGTCCAACGGCAGGGCGCGCCGTACGAGTTGGACGAGCGGGGCGTCGCGCTCGACGACCTGCTGGGTGGAGCGGGGGCGGGTGGCGGCGGTGTAGCGGGCGAGGGTGAAGGCGCCGCCGCCGAGGTGCACGGCCTGCACGGGCCGGCCGGGCGGGGTGGCCAGGTCGATGACGTGGCCGAGGCGGCGCTGGTACTCGAAGGCGAGGTGGGCCGGGTCGTCGAGGTCGACGTGCGACTGCGGGGCGCCGTCGATGAGCAGGGTCCAGGCACGCGCCCGGTCCCGGTCGGGTACGAGCTGGGCGAGCCCGCCGTCGACCGCCTCGACGACGGCTTCGGCGTCCTGTCCGCGCCGCGCGTTCCGTGACCTCCCCATCCCGCCATTATCGGGGGAACCGCAGGGGGCGGCCGCTCGGGGCCCGCGGGCCCCGCGGAGGGGTTCCGCGCTGTCCGCGCATGCTCACCGACAGTTGTCCGCGGCCTCGATCAGCCGGGCCGCCTCTCCGAGCGCCTCGCGCAGCACGGCCGGGTCCGTGGCCGGTTCCGCGCCGCCGGGCGGGAGCAGCCAGGCGGCGCCCTGGGCCTGGGGCTGCTCCGCGACGAGGCTCAGGCCCCTTCCGTCCGTCTGTGTGCAGGTGCTGCCCGGGACGTCCCACCCGTCCGCCGTGCCCGGCGGGACCAGGAAGCCGAGGGTGTCGCAGCCGCCGTCGTGCAGGACGGGGCCGACGCAGTCGCCCGCGCCGCGGCGGAGGATGTCGACCGCCTCGAGGCCCTGCCGGGCCGGGACGGTCACGAGGTCGGGAGCCCGGTGCGGCGGAGCGCCGCACTCCGGCGTCGGCATGGGGCGCGCGGTCGACGGCTGCCCACGGAATTCGGTGCTCTGCCTGGTCTGCATCCCGGCCTCCAACGGAACCCGTCCTCGACGGTGAGTTGGGTCGGGAGTTCGGGCGGCTCCCGGTCCACACGGTTCAACGCGGTGGAACGTCAACGGCAACGGCACAACACCGCCGTCAAGGATGGCAGTTCATGGCAGATCGCGCACGAGATATCCGGTTTGCAGGCAAACCGTGCATGACGGCCCCCGGAAGGCAGGTACTTTCTTGCACCGCCGGACACACGGAGCCAACTTGCACCACACGGACAAGTCATTCTGAATCCGGCATGGTTCGACGGTTCGCACGAGAGGGCCCGGCCATGAGTTCGCCCCAGTTCCCCAGGCCACCGCGGCCGAACCTCGCCTTCCGGCACCTGCGCGGACCGCGTTCGCCGGGCGAGTTCGCCGCGGCGGTGCGGCGCGCCGCACGCGAGATCGGCGAGCGGGTCAGCTGTGACGCTCGTTACATCGGTCGCGTGGAGGCCGGTGAGATCCGCTGCCCCAACTACGCCTACGAACGGGTGTTCCTCCATATGTTCCCCGGTCGCACGCTCGTAGACCTGGGGTTCGCCCCCCGCTCTTCGGTACGCGGCCGGGGGGCGCGCACCGAAGAGGAAGCGCCCCCCGCGTGCCCCGGCAGCGACCCCCATGCTCCCAGTGAGACCCCGAGGGCGTGTGAGACGTATGCCCTGCGGGACACCCGAGCCATCCACGGAACGCACGAGTCCGGCACACGCCCGGACGACGAACAGAACCACGAGGAGAGCGACGTGCAGCGTCGCGCATTCATGACCGGGGGCACCGCCACCGTGGCGGCCGCCTCCCTGAGCCCGCTCGGGCTCCCCTTCGGCGGCTCGGCAGCGGCCGCCGAACGCCCCGTCCACCGTGCCGGCACGTCCGAGGCGAGCGCGCTCGAGGAAGCCGTACACCGGATCAGACTGCTCGACGACCGGCACGGCGCGGACGGCCTCTACCGACGCGCGACGGCTCCCCTGCGGGCCGCGTACGCGCTGCTCGACGCGGGCACCTCCCGGCGGGCGGTCACCGAGCGGCTGTACGCGGGCGCGGGTGAACTGGCCATCTCGGTGGGCTGGCTGGCGCACGACTCGGGCCGCTTCGACGACGCCCGCTCGCACTACGCGGAGGCGTTGGCCACCGCACGGATGTCCGAGGACCCGGCCCTGGAGGCGCACGCCTTCTGCAACACGGCGTTCCTCGCCCGCGACGCGGGCCGGCCCCGGGAGGCCGTACGGGCGGCGCAGGCGGCCCAGCGCGCCGCCCGTCCGCTCGGCTCGCACCGCCTGATGTCGCTGCTGGCGCTGCGGGAGGCGGGCGGCTGGGCGGGGCTCACGGACCGGGCGGGCTGCGAGCATGCGCTGGCCCGGGCGCAGGCCCTGTTCGCGCGGGGGACGTCGGACGCCGACCCCGAGTGGATGACCTTCTACGGAGAGGCCGAGCTGGAGGGCCTGGAGGCGCAGTGCTGGTCGGCGCTGGGTGACTGGCCGCGCGCGGCCCGGCACGCCCGGCGCGCCGCGCACCTGCAGAATCCGCACTTCTCCCGGAACATCGCCCTGTACACCGCGGAGCTGGCCGACGACCTGGCCCGCGGCGGCCACCCCGACGAGGCGGCCCAGGCGGGTACGCGCGTACTGGACCTCCTGGACCAGGTCCAGTCGTCCCGGGTCCAGACCATGCTGGCGGGCACGGCGAGGGTGCTGCTGCCGCACCGGCGGGCATCGGGGGTGTCGGCGTTCCTCGACCGGCACGCGAGCCTGCCCCGCACGGTCTGAAGGGCGGCCGTCGCACGGCCGCGCCGCGGCCCCCGGCCGTGCGCTGCCGCCCTTCAGACCGTCAGATGGCCGCAGTCGTTCCAGGACTCGATCGCCGGTTCCCCGTACGCCCACCCCAGCACCGACAACGACGTGGGGTTGAGCCTGATCCGCGCGGCGAAGTCCAGCGGCAGGCCCAGCCAGCGCGCCCCTACGGACCGCAGGATGTGGCCGTGGGCGAAGACCAGGACGTCACGGTCCGCCGCACGGGCCCAGGCCACGACCTCGTCCGCGCGTGCAGTGACCTCGGACAGGCTCTCCCCCTCCGGGACACCGTCGCGCCAGATCAACCAGCCCGGCCGGATCGCCTGTATCCCGGCCGGCGTCATCCCCTCGTACGCCCCGTAGTCCCACTCCATCAGCGCGTCCCAGGCGCTCGCCCGGTCGCCGAACCCGGCCAGCTCGCACGTCTCACGCGCGCGTACCAGCGGACTCGTGCGCACCTCGACGCCGGGCAGCCCGTCGAACGGCGCCCGGTGCAGCCGCTCGCCCAGGAGCTTGGCGCCCCGCCGCCCCTCCTCCAGAAGCGGCACATCCGTCCTGCCGGTGTGCTTGCCGGACAGCGACCAGTGCGTCTGTCCGTGCCGGGCCAGCAGGATGCGCGGTGCCATGAGGGACCTTTCCGGGAGGAATCCACAGGGGTCCCCCCATCATCTCCCACCCCGCTCCCGGGCAACCCGGGGGCCGATCCCTGCGTCATTGAGAGCCGGGGCCGCCCCACCTGGGCGCCCGCGGACACCGTAAGGTGGCACGGCCGGACGGCCGGGGCCGTCGCAGAGTGAGAGTTCCGAACAGAATGCGAGCCGGGCGCCTGTTTTCGTCGGAGCTCTGAAGGGGGAGGGCGAATCGGATGCCGCAGGCCGAGACACCAGGCGCCGGGGCGACCCGGCTGCGCTGGTGGACCGAACTGCCCCTGCTCCTCCTGGTGTACGGCTCGTACTCCGCCGGCCGACTGCTCGCCCGGGGTGACGTCTCCGACGCCGTCGACCACGGCCTGGCGATCCTGCGCCTGGAGAAGCTGCTCCACATCAACGCCGAGCACCCGCTGAACCGTCTCTTCACCAGCGCGGCATGGCTCGGCATACCGGCCGACTTCTGGTACGCCTCGCTGCACTACCTGGTGACCCCAGCGCTCCTGGTGTGGCTCTTCAGACGCCGCGCGGAGCACTACCGCGCGGCCCGCACCTGGCTGATGACGTCGACGTTCATCGGCCTGATCGGCTTCACGCTGCTGCCCACCTGTCCGCCCCGCCTGCTCTCTCCGGGGTACGGCTTCGTCGACACCATGGCCCAGTACAGCTCCTACGGCTGGTGGGGCGGCGAGGCGAGCGCGCCGCGGGGGCTGGGCGGCATGACGAACCAGTACGCGGCGATGCCGAGCCTGCACGTCGGCTGGGCGCTGTGGTGCGGCGTGATGCTGTGGCGCCACGGCCGCACCCGCTGGGCGAAGGCGGCGGGCATCGCCTATCCGCTGCTGACCGCGCTGGTCGTGATGGGCACCGCGAACCACTACTTCCTCGACGCGGTCGCGGGCGTCGCCGTCATGGGCGCCGGCTTCCTGCTCTCCCGGCCGCTGGCGCGGGTCGTGGACGCGGTCAGGACCCGGCTGCGGGCGCGCTCCGCCCCCGTCACGGCTGCCCCAGGGGCCGCGGGTTCCTCGATTGTCAGTGCCGGATGCCAGACTTCGACGAGTGAGCGAATTCCCCGACAGCGCACCTCCCCCACCGGTCCGGGAGCCGAGCCGGGTGCCTCCCCCGCACACGCGCGGGACGGCACTGCGGCTTGGGCTGTCCCCGGCCCGAGCGAAGCCGAGAGCCTGGGAAAGACTCGCTGACCTGCGCGGCGCCTCCGTACCGCCCAAGGCGCTCGACGCGCGCGCCCTCGCCGCGCTCGCCGCGAACCCCGGGTGCAGCCGGCGCGCGCTCTTGGACGGCGCGGGGGTGGACAAGGCGGCGCTGGCGCGTGCGCTCGGCGCGCCGTCGGCGTTCGGACAGTCACAGTTCGCCTTCACACGGGGCAACGCCTTCGAGGCCCGGGTCAAGGCGGACGGCGGCGCGGAGCTGCTCCGGCTGGTGCACGAGAAGCTGGACCCGGCCGCCGCGGCGCCGGACGGGGCCCTCGTCCCCGACCTCACCGCCGTCGGCCCCGAGGGCCGCACCGCCCGTACGGCACTGGCGCTGCGCGAGGCCGTCGAGGCCCGCACCTGGACGCTGCTCGACCACCCGATGCTCGCCCTGGACGTGGCGGGCTCCCCCGCGTTCCTGGAACCGGACGCGGTCGTCGTTCACCCCGACGGAAGCTGGACCGTCGTGGAGATCAAGTCCTTTCCCCTGCTCGACGGTTCGGCGGACCCGGCGAAGGTCGGCGCCGCCGCCCGCCAGGCCGCGGTCTACGTGCTGGCACTGGAGGAGGTCGCTGCCCGTATCAGCGGGTCCGAGGGCACCCCCGTGCCTGTAGTACGGCACCGGATTCTCCTTGTGTGTCCCAAGGACTTCTCCAATCTGCCCGCCGCCGCCCCGGTCGACATCCGCAAGCAGCGCGCGGTCACCCGCCGCCAGCTCGCCCGCCTCACCCGTGTCGAGGAGATCGCGGACACCCTCCCCGAGGGCACGTGCTTCGCGCCGGACCTGCCCCAGGAGGAGCTGGCGGCCGCCGTCGAGTCGGTCCCGGCGACCTACGCGCCCGAGTGCCTGGCCGCCTGTGACATGGCCTTCCACTGCCGCGCCCGGTCTCGCGCGCAGGGCGCGGTGACGTCCTACGGGCGGTCGCTGCGCGCCGAGCTGGGCGGCCTCGCGACGGTGGACGACGTCCTGGCCGCCGCCCACGGGACGGCCGGGGACCCGGACGACCCGGCGGTGGCGGCCCTGCGCCGGGCGGCACAGTTGCGCGCCGAGGCGCTCGGGGCCGGGAAGGACGCCGCATGTCGCTGATCGCCACCCTCGCCCGTCTGGAGGCCGTGCGGTCCGGGCACGCCCAGCCCGCCGCCACCGTCCGGCACCGGCATCTGTCCGAGCGCCCCCTCGTCCTGGTTCCGCTCACCACCGCCGGCGAGGCCGGGGCGCCGCTCGGCGCGCTCGTCGGCACCGACCGGGACACTCCCCGGCTGCTCGTGGTGCCCCAGCCGCGCGACCGCGACCTCAGGTTCGCGTTCCTCGCCGCCCTCGCCGACATCGTCCTGCCCTACGTCGACGGGTACGCCGAAGCGGTCGAGGCCGCCGAGCGCACCGAGACCGATCCCGGGACCGGCAAGCGGGTCAAGGTCGAGGTCGAGCTGTGCGCGGACGCCCCGCAGCTGATCGTGCCGAGCCGGGCGGGCATCGACTTCGTACGGCTCCTGGGGCGCTCCATGCGGTTCCGCCGCACGGCCGAGCAGGACCCCGAGACCCCGTATCCGGCGCCCCCGCGGGTGCCGCTTCTCGGGCGCTGGCTCACCCATTTCGGGGAGCGCGCCCGGGTGCCCGGCTCCTCGCTGCTGCTCGCCCTCACCGAGGTGCTGGCGCGGCACTGGACGACCGGGCAGTCGAGCCTGGAGGACCAGCACCTGGGCGCGCTGCTGGCCTGGATCGACCCGCCGCAGGGCACTTGGGGCGCGGACGCGGCGCTGCGGGCCGAGCTGGCGCGGGACGCGGACGGCCAGTTGCTGTGCCCGCCGGCCGGACCCGCCACCGACCCGGCCTTCGACAACAAGCTGCTCGCCCCCGCCATCGAGCGCTACGACCGTGCGCGGACCCGGCTCGCCGCCGCCGAGGACGGCGTCGAGGCGGACGACCGGCTCGGTGAACTCGGCGCCGCCGAGGGAGAGATCCGGGCGCTGGTGGCGAGCCGTACGCGTCCGACGTGGGATGCCGTGTGGCGCGGGCTCGATCTGCTGCGCGCGCTGCCGGAGGGCGCGCATGTCGAGGAGCGGTGGACCCGTGACCGCTGGTCGTTCACCGGCCACCGGGACCGGGTCGCCGCCGGGGAGCCGCCCCAGCCGCGCCGCGACGACGCGGTCACCGCGGCGAACAAGCTCGCCACGCGCGAGCGCGAACAGGCCCGGCTGGACGCCCAGGAGGCGCTGGACGACCCGCTGGTGATGGCCGGGCGGCGCCTGGCCGGGGAGGCGTTCGCGGGCGAGGTCACGGATGTCGTGATGACGTACAGCGAGGGCAAGCGTCCGAGCCCCCGCCCGCTGGTGACCGTACGGACCGAGGACCGGCCGCATCTCGGGGAGCGCGTGAAGGTGTACCGCTCGCTGGGCGGAAAGCCGCAGGCGGCCGAGTTCGTCGGAGTCGACTTCGCCGGGGCCGAGTTCGCCGGGGCTGAGGGACCCGAGGACGCGGGCCGCGAGGACGTGGACGGCGACGGCCGGGGACACGGCGGAGACGGCGCCGAGAGCGCCTTCATGGTCCTGCGCATCGTCGACAAGATGGGCCGCGGCAAGGAGCCGGAGGCCGGATCCGTGCCGGAGAAGGGCGACCGCGTCTGCTTCACGCTGTTCGAGCACGAACAGCGCGGCGGGGCGAAGCTGCCGGAGCCGGAGGAGACACCCTGGACCCACGGCGGGCCGCCGGGCGAGGCCGACGCGTCGCCCCGGCCGGACCCGGTGACCGAGGAGGACGTGCTGTGACCGTGTTCGCCCGGCCGGGCGGGGCCTTCGATCCCGGGACCGCGGCCACCCGGGCCACCGAGGCGATCCTGCGGGACACGCTGCACGGCGGGCACCGCGGGGTCGTCGTCGACTCGCCGCCGGGTGCCGGGAAGTCGACGCTCGTCGTGCGGGCCGCGCTCGAACTCGCCTCCGCCGGGCGTCCGCTGATGGTCATCGCCCAGACCAACGCACAGGTGGACGACCTGGTGCTGCGACTGGCGGAGAAGGACTCCAGCCTCCCGGTCGGCCGGCTGCACAGCAGCGATCCGGACCCCTACGACAAGGCCCTCGACGATCTGCCGAACGTCCGCAAGTCGGCGAAGGCGAAGGATCTGACGGGTCTGGACGTCGTCATCTCGACCGCCGCCAAATGGGCGCACGTCAAGGATGTCGAGCCGTGGCGGCACGCGATCGTCGACGAGGCGTACCAGATGCGTTCGGACGCGCTGCTGGCGGTGGCGGGGCTGTTCGAACGGGCCCTGTTCGTGGGCGATCCGGGCCAGCTCGACCCGTTCGCGATCGTGGGTGCGGAGCAGTGGGCCGGTCTGTCGTACGACCCGTCTGCGTCGGCCGTGACCACACTCCTGGCCCACAACCCCGAGCTGCCGCAGCACCGGCTGCCGGTGTCATGGCGGCTGCCGGCGTCGGCGGCGCCGCTGGTGTCGGACGCGTTCTATCCGTACACCCCGTTCCGCAGCGGTACGGAACACGGGGACCGGAGGCTGTCGTTCGGCGTGCCCTCGGACGGCTCGGGTCCCGACCGGGTGATCGACGAGGCGGCGGAGAGCGGCTGGGGACTCCTGGAACTGCCCGCCGGGCACACCCCGCGCACGGACCCGGAGGCGGTGCGGGCGGTCGCGACGGTCGTACGGCGGCTGCTGGACCGGGGCGGGGCGGCTGTCTCGGAGCGGGCCGCGGAGCCGGTGCCGCTGACCGCGGACCGGATCGCCGTCGGCACGGCGCACCGCGACCAGGCGGCGGCGGTGCGCTCCGCGCTGGCGGACCTCGGGGTGGCGGAGGTGACGGTGGACACGGCCAACCGGCTCCAGGGCCGGGAGTTCGACGTGACGGTGGTGCTGCACCCGCTGTCGGGAAGACCGGACGCGACGGCGTTCCACCTGGAGACCGGGCGGCTGTGCGTACTGGCGTCCCGGCACCGGCACGCGTGCATCGTGGTGTGCCGGGCGGGAGTGACGGAGCTGCTGGACGACCACCCCTCGACCGAGCCGGTGCAGCTCGGGGTGACGATGAAGTTCCCGGACGGCTGGGAGGCGATGATGACCACATACGATCACCTGTCCGACCATCGGGTGTCGTGGCGGCCGTAGCGCAGAGAAGCCCCCTCCCCCACCCGCCGGACGCTCGCGCACAGTCCCGGGAGCTCACGTGACCTCGCCTCGAACGAGTCCGACCGACGGGACGCGTCCCGTCGGTCGGACTCGGGGACGATGCGTCTCACGGGCTCGCGTCATTCCCACGGTTCGCGGGGTCGGGGCTGCACAGCCAGCCGTTGATGGCGAAGCGGCTGTCCGCGTGCTGCTTGCTCGGGCAGCTGACCGGCCGTACCTCATGCCAGGCGGTGGGGAGGAAGAACACGATGCTGTCGTGCTCGGGCTCCCAGTCCCGCCAGGTGCGTTCCTGCCATCTCCCGGCTGTCTCGGTGTGCAATGGCAGGGCTGCGTCGAACACACGCAGCTCGCCCCCCTCGAAAGGCCGGGGCGTGCGATGCAGGTAGTACACGAACGTGAGCAGACGTCGGGGGGCGAACTCGGCGCTGGTGTCCTGGTGCGGCCGGTAGAAGTCGCCGTCGTTGTGCGCGTTGAGGCTGTAGCTGGGTTCGGTGTACTGACAGGAGACTCCGAGAGTGTGCTCGACCGCCTCCAGCACCTCGTCGATGGCTGCCATCAGCTCAGGCGCGGCGAAGTCATGGCGCGAGCGGGACCGGCGAAAGTCGGGGACCACCTCTCGGTCTCGGATCATGGAGGGCTTCAACGTGTCGCCGGCAGAGGCGATGGCGCGCTCCAGTAGGGCGCCAGCCGTCTGCTCACCCAGGAACTGGGTGATGCGACAGACCGTCACCGGAAGCCGCCAGACCGCGTCCGTGCACACCGGTGACCGCAGATCCATCGCCTGGGATGGTCCCGTCACGGTGTCGTGTCGTGCCAAGGTGTCCTGCCTTGTCATGGTGTTGTGCCTTCTGGATCGCGATGAGCGTTCCGCAGGGACCGACTCCCCCAGCCTTCTGAGGGAAAGGGATGGCGACCACGCGGGCCGCGGCTCGGCGAGGGAGGCGGCTGACCTTCCCGGCCGAGCGCTGGAGCATCACAGCAGGCCGTCCGGAGTCGTCACGCGGCCCCGGGCGTGTTCACGCTCTTCACGCTCGCGGCTTCTCGCAGACGATCCACTTCGACCGTGAGTTCTTCCACGCGGCGGTGCAGCGCCTGGATGCACACCAGGGCGACGCCGAGGCCGTCGACGACGGGGATGGTGGTGTCGTCCTGGTTGAAGCCGAAGGCGGCATGCCAGTCCTGGGCCATCGGTCCCAGGTGACGCACACCTTCGGGCTCCCAGATGTAGCGCCAGGTGCTGACGGGCAGCGCGGCCACGGTCTCCAGGACCGCGTAGCCGTTGACCGGGCCGGCCGGTGCCGCACCGCTGCTCTCCCGCGCCTGGACCGGAGGCCGTGCCGGGGCGTCGCGGTCAGCCGCCCGGGACCGCCGACGGAAGATCCGCACCGCTACCGGCTCCAGTCGACCGGGACCACGTCCTGCTTGAGCGCACGATCGCTGCAGACGGCGCATGGGGCGCCCGGGACACCGGGGCCCTGGTCGGTGCCGATCGTGATCGCTCCGTGGGCCCCGGCCGGGGCGTGAACGCCGTCGCCGACCATTGCGGCTTCGTAGCCGCCCAGCAGTTCCTGGAGGGTTCCGGGGCCCAGGTTCTCCGGAGCAGCGATCGCAGCGATGCCGTCGTAATCCGTATAGGCCGTCCCCAGCGTCCTGCCGCCCATGGTGGCGAACACGATCTTCGCGCCGCGAATGGGCTCCCCGGTCACCGCGTCGGACGCCATCGCGTTGATGTTCTCCAATTGCATCTGGGTGACATTCAGGCTGGCCTGGCTGGCCGTGAGCCTGGTCGGCTTCAGACTGGTGCATTCCGCCCCGCTGCACGACGGCGCCGCTGTAGGGGCCGCGGACGCGGGAGCACCACTTCCTACTCCCAGCGCCGCCATAGCCACGGCCATTGCCGAGACAGCCATACGCCCCGAAGACCTCACGTCCCACTCCCCTGTGTCAGCGACGGATGCCGTCTCATCCGGACGACACGCAGACTGTAAGGACGCCCGGCCGGCGATACTGCGCGACGATCGAAGATGCCTTCCATCGGGTGAGCTGACGGCCGGGGCGCTGACTCGGTCGGTCAAGGCTCGACGGCACGAACTGGGCTTTGGTCAATCTTCAGCGGCAATCGGTCATGTCCCGTCTCGGGAAGATGGCGTTGACCGTCCCGGTCGACGACAGGAGTTGGATCGCCTTGCCGCTCCACTGAGGGAACTGTTCCTGGATCAAGGTCGCAACGATTTCGGTGGTCACGTCCACCCGGTCATCGCGCATGGTCATGTCGCTGCGTCATCCAACCCAGTCGACGCCGACAACGCCGCTGGCGTCGCCCCGGCACACCGGCTTGAGCGGGGTTGTCGATGCTGCTTCTCGGCATGTGCTGGGCCGATGCGGACTTCCACGGCGGCAGGCAGCGCCACCGCCCCAGTTCCCGCAAGGACCTGCGCAAGAGGCCACGTGGACAGGGAAACCGCAACTTCGACATGGCCCGCAGAGGCAGCTACCTTCACCTGGACTTCGGTGGTCGCCCACGGTCGCACAGGGGTTCCTTCAGGCTGAGCCACCCGCGACGGGATGAGTCGGTCATGCCCCACGCACCCTCGCCCCCATGCGTAAGCCACCGAACCGGGTCCACGCCAGGCAGCCCCAACCAGGGAGAGACGCATGCCCCATCTTGCTCTGTACACATTCGGCGTCCTCAAGTCACCTCTCGCCGATCACGCACCTCTCACGCGCGAGTTCTACGACATTGGTGAGGCCGTCTACCGAAAGGTCAGTCAGCACCCCGGATACCTCGCACGTGCTGAAGCGGCAGACGGTGACCGGGGCATGCTCTTCGAGGCGGACTGGGGTGCATGGGGAGAGTTCGCCGTACCGACCTGGTACGGCAAGGGCCGTACGGTGGAAACCACTGCCCTGGCCGCGACCCTCTCACTCTGGACCGACCTGCGCCCCGCCTTCGACGCCGTCTACACCGGTCTGCACCGTGCGGCGCTGAACAGGCGTTACGACTGGTTCGAGAGGACAGGGCACCCGAATTACGTGTTCTGGTGGGTCTCCGACGGCGTGATACCCACCTGGCGGGACGGGGTTTCCAGGCTGGAGCACCTCCACGACCACGGCTCCGCACCGCACGCCTTCACCTTCCACCACTCGTTCGCCCCGGACGGAACTCCGACCAGGATCGAAGGCATCGGGCCGAAGAGCGACCAGGTTCGCTGACAAGGAAGCCTGAACGACTGGGTTCGCTGTCAAACGCCTCGATTGAACGACGGCGAACAGGGAGCCGCTCGGGCAACGAGAAGGGGAGCTGCGTTGCGCCATCCGTGACGGGGATGGACTGGATCTTCCGCCGATCGAAACGGCGTACTGGCTCCTCAAGCCCCGCTCATCGGTACGGGGCACCTGGGATGAGGCGAGGGAGGCGGCGTCATGGCTCGGTGAGCGGCTGGCCGAGTTGGCACCCCGGTTCGCGTCCGCGCAGCGGGGAACATCGCTCGGGCCTGCGGCCTTGAGACCCTCGGAGCCGTGCGGCGCGCGGAGCACGAGCGGGTGCTTTATGCCCGGTCCCGCGCTCTTGCGGCGCCGCGCGACAATGGACGGTGGCCCACCCTCCCCGTGGAGGGAGCCACCCCGACCCTACGAGGAGGAGAAGACATGGCGGAGCCCACGCCGCGTCGGAACGAGCCGCGGCTACGCCCCGCGCCCCTGCTCTTCGAGCCCGAGGAAGCGGCCTCCGACCCGGAGCACTTCTTCGACCTGGAATCGATCGACGACCCGCGGGCGCTGCTCGCGCGGTCGACCGAGCTGGCACAGGCGTTCCGTGCCGCCGCGGACCGTGCGGTGGAGTACCAGGCGATCGCCGCCGCCCAGCTCGCCGATCCGCGCCGCTTCGACCGGCTGACCCCGGCGGCCATCGCCGAGCGGGCGGAGTGGACCGAGGACTACGCGAAGAAGATGGTGGAGTTCGGGCAGGACCTGCTGCAGGGCGCGGAGAGCAACGGCCCGGAGAGCCTGGGCTGAGCGTCCGCCGCACCACGTGGCCGAATGATCTTCTGGCATATGCGGCGGCACGATACTCCGCTCGGTCCCTGAGTGTCCCGGTTTTCCGCAACTCTCGGAGACGGATCGCTCACGCCCGGTACATCTGGCTGCCATGAACAGTCGAATGCCGTTCACCGAGCCCTCCCGCCCCACCTCGGAGGGCGCCGCCTGGCTCGCCTCCGCGGGGACGTGTCCGCGGAGCGCGGCGGCGTACTGGGCGAAGCGGCCCACCACGCCGGCCGTGCTGCCCTGCGGCACCGTGTTCGACGTCGTGAGCGCTCCCGCGATCTTCGGACGGCGCATGCTCGACCGGCTCTGGGGGGAGGGTCCGGGCTCCGGGCCGGTCGCCGAGCACCGGGGGCGCATGCTGCTGTTCGCGGCGCCCGGCACGGCCCGGCGGCTGCCGGCGCTGCTGGACTGGGAGGAGTGGGGCGGCCGTACCCCCGCGGTGCCGCCGTTGCTGTGCCATGGCCCCGGGGATGCCGTGACCGTGCCCGCGAGCAGCCCCACGACCAGCCCCACGGCCTCTCCGGCCGACGCCGGCAGCCGCCCCGAGTCCCGCTGGCTCGTCGCACCCGACACCCGTCACCCCTGGCTCCCCGGGCCGGAAGTCGTCCTGTGGGCGGCGGTCCGGGCAGCCCGGACGGTGGCGTCCACGGCCGTACGGATATCGATTTTTCCTCCCGCCGACCAGGGTGCTAAGGTCTACGACGTCAGCAGGCGCCGCTAGCTCAGTTGGTTAGAGCAGCTGACTCTTAATCAGCGGGTCCGGGGTTCGAGTCCCTGGCGGCGCACGATGGCGATGGCGAGTCGTGTTCGCGGACAGCGCGAACCGGGTCGCCATCGTTTTTTCTGCGCGGCTTCGCCGCGCGTCGTGGGGGCTGCGCCACCCACACCCCCGCACCGCGCCGCCGGAGCCGCCCGGCCCCATCGCGCCCGTGTTCGCGGGCGACGCGAACCCACGATCCGGCCCGCCGCCCTCACGCCCCGCGCAGGTCCATCCCGTGCGGCAGGAGCTTCGCCACCCACGCCCAGGGACCGCCCGGCCCCACGGTGCCCGTCGCGGGCCCCTCCCCCTCCGGCCCCGACGGCTCACGGCCGAGTGATCCGTACCGTCCACGCGCCCGTGGCCGTGCGGTCCTCCACCTCCACCCGTACGCCGTCGCCGGGCACGGTGAAGCTTTCCCCCACATCCACGGGGGCGTCCGCGAGGGCCGGGTACACCGAGGTGTTCCAGCAGGCCGAGGAGTGCGGATGGGCGTCCAGTACCTCGATCGGGCCGCCGCCCGACGCCGTGTCGCCGTGGACGCGGTACACGAGGACGCCCTGGGTGCAGGTCGCGCTGTCGTTCCCCATGGCGTCGCGCGCCTCCAGGGCGAGCACACTGTCGGGTCCGGTGCGCACGAGAGCCAGTTTGGTGCCGTGCCCGGACCCGAACGCCTGCACACCGGGCCCGAGCGGCCACGTCCCCGCCGCACCCGCCGTCCCGGTATCCGCGGGCGCGCCCGCGTTCACCGCCACCTGCGGCACTCCCTGCGCTCCCGCCCCCAGCGGCTCCAGGGTCAGCCGCGTGCTCCCCCTGCCCCGCACGCACAGCACCTGGCGGTCGTCCAGCCAGCCCAGCTTCCACTTGTGCCAGGCGAAGAGATCCGGGGCCAGTCCGAACTGGCTGCCCATGAGGTCCCAGTCGCCGACATAGGTGTCCCAGTCCCCCTTGCCGTCCGTCGGCCGGTGGTAGAGGTCGGGCAGGTCGAAGACATGCCCGGTCTCATGGGCGAGTACCAGACGGTCCGGCGGATGCTTCTCGAACACCGTGACCACCCGGCGGACCTCTGCGCCGTCGGCCTGGAGCGGGGTCTCCAGGTTGACCACCTTCGTGGCGTCCGAGTCGATGCCGGGCGCGTCCGGGTCGGCCACGAAGTACACGACGTCGTACCGCGAGAAGTCGACCTTCTTGTCGGCGACGGCGAGCGCGTCGCGCAGGTACGCGTTCCGGTGATCGGGGTCCCAGTCGCGCCGTACGGCGTACGAGACGGAGGGCCGGGGCATCCGGATCCAGTGGTCCAGCGGATGCGGACGCACGGTGAACCGGCCGTAGGAGGCGCGGTCGAAGAAGCGGCTCGTGGCCGGGAAGTAGTCCGAGGTCAGCTCGGCCGGCGTGGTCGTCGGCACGGAGTCCGGGAAGGACAGGAAGATCAGGACGGCGTCCACCGGCCGGGTGGGCCGCGTATAGCCGTCGTTCCAGGTGTCGACGCCCTCCGAGTGGTGCGCCTCGCTGCGGGTGAGTTCGCAGGGCGCGGCGGGGGAGCCGAAGAGCGCGGGCCCCGTGACGAGCGAGGTCGCGGCCAGCGCCGTCAGCGACGTGGCCGCGGCCATGGTCCGGCGCAGGACGTGGGGCACCCGGCCCCGGACACGCCGACGCGGAACCTCGTGGCTGAACCCCCTGCGGGGGAGCGGACACGGCACGTCGACCTCCGGGTGCGGTTCTGGCAACTCCACACCCAGCTTTGTCGTACTTGTATTACTACGCCCTGTTTGTCTGCCCCAGAAGGGTGAGAGGCCGTCAGTCGGGGGAAAGGCCAGAAGGGGACCGCGACGGCCGGGGAGGGGCAATGCGGGGCGGGAGCACACACCGGCGCCCGAGCGCCGAGGGGGCGGCCGACATGGGCCGACGCCCCGCATACTCACGGAACGTCACAGTCGAAGGCGGCCTGATGGACCTGGGCAAGGTGCGGGCAGAAACGATCTGTCAGACCATGTGCTCGTTCCGGGAGACTGGACAGCGGCTGGAAGGCCCCTGGGCCAACCTCTATGATCGGCACACTTTCCTGCACGAACACGGCTTGTACGGCCGCTCTCCCTGCGGCCGTCGACCCCGACGAGACCCACGAGATCCGTACGAAGAACGAGTGCACTGCGGGAGCGAGCGGTGAGCGGAATGTCCGAAGGGCAGGCGACCGCGGCAGACCTCGTCGGCCCGGTTGTCACAGTACGTCACAACAGCACGTCATCCGGTACGTCCGAGCCACCGCCCCTCCTCGGGGCGTATCCGCTTCCGCCCCCCGCGGACGCGCTGCCCCCACCACCCCCCGCCGCCTCCCCACCACTCTCCTCCGCCTCCCCGCGATCCCCCTCCTTCGGCGCGGTGTTCGCCGCCGCGCCGCACGCCATGGCGGTCGTCGACCGGGAGGGCCTGGTGGTCACCGCCAACGACACCCTGGGCGAGCTGCTCGGCACCGGCGCCGACGGGCTGGTCGGCAGGGTCGCCGCCGACCTGCTCGATCTGTCCTCCGACACCCGCGCCTGGCACGCGTACCGCGAGGTGCTGCGCGGCCGTCAGGCCCGGCTGCGCTGCGCGCGCCGGCTCAAGCACCCCGACGGGCACTCGCTCTGGGTGCAGGTGACCGTCACGGCCCTGCCCGAGGCCGAGCGGGCCGTCCTGCTCTCGGTCGCCGACATCAGCGCCCGCCGTGAACTGCAGTCCCGGCTACGCCACTTGCAGATGCACGACCCGATGACCCGGCTGCCCAACCGGACGCTGTTCTTCGAACGCCTGTCGGCCGCGCTGGAGGCGGAGTCGTACGAGGAGGGCGGGAGCGGCCGGATCGGGCTGTGCTACCTCGATCTCGACGGCTTCAAGGCGGTCAACGACACCCTGGGCCACCGCGTCGGCGACCGGCTGCTCGCGGCCGTCGCGGAGCGTCTGACGCACTGCGCGAACGAGGCGGGCCACAGCCGGGCCACCACTCCCCTGGTGGCCCGGCTCGGCGGCGACGAGTTCGCCCTGCTCGTCGAGGACTCGACGGGCACCGACCAACTCGCGGAGCTGGCCGAGTCGGTGCTCAGGGCGCTGCAGGCACCGTTCGACCTGGCCGGGCAGCGGTTGTCGGTCTCCGCGTCCATCGGTGTGGTGGAGCGGCACGCGGCCGGGACGACGGCGACCGGTCTGATGCAGGCGGCCGATACGACGCTGTACTGGGCGAAGGCCGACGGAAAGGCCCGCTGGACCCTCTTCGACCCCGAGCGCAACGCGCACCGTATGACCCGCCAGGCCCTCTCCTCCGGTCTGCGTCCGGCCATCGAACGGGGCGAGTTCGCCCTGGAGTACCAGCCTCTCGTGGGTATGGAGGACGGGCGGGTGCGCGGGGTGGAGGCGCTGGTGCGCTGGCACCACCCCCAGTTCGGCACCCTGACGCCGAATCGGTTCATCGGACTGGCGGAGGAGGACGGCTCGATCGTGCAGCTCGGGCGCTGGGTGCTCACGACCGCCTGCCGCCAGGCCCGTCGGTGGCAACTGGAGCGCCCCGACGAGCCGCCGATCTTCGTGAGTGTGAACGTGGCGGTGCGTCAGGTCTGGGACTCCGACCTGGTGGCGGATGTGGCCGGAACCCTCGCGGAGACCGGACTCGCCCCCCATCTGTTGCAGTTGGAGCTGACCGAGTCCGCGGTCATGGGCTCGGCGGGCCGGCCGCTCCAGGCGCTTCAGGCGCTCAGCGACATGGGGGTGCGCATCGCCATCGACGACTTCGGCACCGGCTATTCGAACCTCGCCTATCTGAGCCGGCTGCCGGTGTCCGTGCTGAAGCTGGACGGCTCGTTCGTCCGCGGTTTCCAGTACGAGGGCACGGACGCCCACCCCAACCCCGCCGACGAGGTCGTCGTCGAGGCCATGATCCGGCTCGCCCACCGGCTGGGCCTCACCGTCACCGCGGAGTGCGTGGAGACCTCCGCGCAGGCCACCCGCCTGCGCCGGATCGGCTGCGACACCGGGCAGGGCTGGCTGTATTCGCGGCCCGTGCCGCCGGACCGCATCGCGGAGCTGGTGGAGGCGGCAACCTGCGACCATGCCTGACCGGCGGGGTGCGTCCCCCGCGCGTGCTCAGGAGAGCGGCAACCCGTAGGCGTCCGCGATCAGTTCGTACGAGCGCAGGCGCAGGTCGCCCCGGTGGGCATGGGAGGTGATCATCAACTCGTCGGCGCCGGTGCGCTTCTGGAGGTCGTCGAGGCCGGCGCGCACCTCGTCCGCCGTGCCGTGGACGACGTTGGCGGACCAGGACTGGATGAACTCCTCCTCCAGCGGACCGAGCGCGCTTGTCTCGGCCTCCTGCGGGTCGGGGAAGAGACCGGGCCGGCCGGTGCGCAGCCGCACCATGTTCAGGGCACCCGCCCGCACCTGACGGCGGGCCTCCTTCTCCTCGTCGGTGGCGAGCGCGCTGACGCCGATCAGGGCGTACGGGGCGTCGAGGACCTCGGAGGGGCGGAAGGACTCGCGGTACAGGTCGAGCGCCGGGACGGTGTTCTGCGCCGAGAAGTGGTGGGCGAAAGCGAAGGGCAGACCGAGCATGCCGGACAGGCGGGCGCTGAAGCCCGAGGAACCCAGCAGCCAGATCGGCGGCCGGTGCGGGGACTGGACGCCGCCCGGGGAGGTGGCCTGGACCGGGCCCGGGACCGCGTGGATCCGGGCGTAGGGGTGGCCGTCCGGGAAGTCGTCGTCGAGGAAGCGGGTCAGCTCGGCGAGCTGCTGGGGGAAGTCGTCGGCGCCCTCGTTCAGCCGGTCGGTACGGCGCAGGGCGGCGGCGGTGGATCCGTCGGTGCCCGGGGCCCGGCCGAGACCGAGGTCGACACGGCCGGGGGCCATGGCCTCCAGCGTGCCGAACTGCTCCGCGATGGCCAGCGGGGCGTGGTTGGGCAGCATCACGCCGCCGGAACCGAGCCGGATGCGGTCGGTGTGGGCGGCGAGGTGGGCGAGGATCACGGCCGGTGAGGAGGAGGCGACGCCCGGCATGGAGTGGTGTTCGGCGACCCAGTAGCGGTGGAAGCCGCGAGTCTCCGCGAGACGGGAGAGGGCGACGCTGGTGCGCAGGGCATCGGAGGCGGTGTGGCCCGCTCCGACCGTGACCAGGTCCAGTACCGAGAGGGGGACGGGGGCTGTGCCCTGTGCCGTGCCTCGGATCTCGTCCACCTGGATGCCTCCTGTGTCGTGCGTCGCGTCTCCGAAGCGACAACAGGAGGCAGTCCCCGTTTATTCCCGTCCGCCGCGGAGGTTCCCGCCCATCACACCTGGACGATCGGTTCCCTGATGAACAGGGACCCCAGGGCCGGCGCGTTCACCCGGCGGTCCACCAGGCGCAGGGCCTCCCGCATCGTGACCTGGTTCGCCGTGAGGACCGGCTTGATCAGCTTCTTCTCCAGCTCCGTGAGATACGCGGCCGTGTGCAGGGCGGTGTCGGGGAGCAGCACCGCGTGGGCGTCGGCGTGGTCGCCCTCGCGGGCCAGCGCCAGCACCTCCTCCGCACCCCAGCCGCTCACCTCGTCCGGGGCGGCGCCCGCACCGTGCACCGACACCACCTCCACGCCCGCCGCCCGCAGGAAGGCGGCGAACAGCTCCGCCACGGCGTCCGGGTAGGTCGCCGCGACCGCCACCCGCCGCACCCCGATCTCGTGCACCGCGTGCACGAACGCGAAGGAGGTGCAGGAGGCCGGCATCCCGGCGGCGAGCGCGAGGGCGCGCACCTGCTCGTGGGCGCCCTCCCAGCCGTAGGCGAAGCTCCCGCTGGTGCTTGCCCACACCACCGCCTCGGCACCCGCGAGCCGCAGCTCCTCGACACCCGCCGCGAGCCGCCGCGGCACACCGCTCTCCGGGCGCTCGGCCACCGCCGGGAGGACGCCCCCGCGCAGTGCCTCCTTCAGGTGCGCTTCCCCGGTGTCGTCGACGTGCACGAGGTCCGTCCGGATGTCGCTGCCCAGCAACTGCTCCATGCGGGGATAGTCGTCCTCGGCGTAGTGGCCCGGGTAGAGGAATCCGAGTGCGGTCATGCCCAGCCTTCCTGCTTCTTCCGGCGGTACGGGTTCTTCCGGCGGTACGGGCCCCGGGGTGCCGCCTCCTTCGGCAGAGCGGGTCCATCGCCCGGGTACCCAGGTGACGCCGGACCGTCCCCTCCCTCGCCCGACCGGCCGAGAGGCGCCGGGGCGCGCGCGGTCCCGGGTGTCGGCCGGACCCCCTGGACGGTCGTACCGGACGGCGTGTCCCGACCGTGTTGACGGCGCCGGGATCGGGTGCGACCGTGGTCAATCCGTGCATGTCAGACGCCCGGCCGCCGCTCGGCCGGCCGCCGCCGAAGGGAGACACGGTTCCCGCATGACCGCTCCCCCTCCCGGCCGCCCCACCCTGCTCGTCCTGGACGCGGAACCGCTCCCCCGGCTCGGCCGGCTCACCGGACGGGCGCGGATCGAGCACGCGGACGCCTCCACGCTGGCCGAACGGCTGCCGGGCGCCGATGTGCTGCTGGTCTGGGACTACCCCACGGACGCGGTGCGCGACGCCTGGCCCGGCAGGGGCCCCCGGCCGCGCTGGGTGCACACGGCGAGCACGGCCGTGGACCATCTGATGTGTCCCGAACTCACCGCGTGCGACACCGTGGTGACGAACGCGCGCGGGCTCTTCGAGCAGCCCGTGGCCGAGTATGCGGCGGCGCTCGTCCTCGCGCTGGCCAAGGACCTGCCCCGCACCTGGGATCTGCAACGGGACCGGGAGTGGCGGCCCCGCGCCGTGCCGCGGGTCGCGGGCACGCGCGCGTGCGTGGTCGGCTCCGGACCGGTCGGGCGCGCGATAGCCCGTACGCTCAAGGCGCTCGACGTCACCGCGTCGGTCGTGGGACGCGTCCCGCTCACCGGTGTCCACGGTCCGGCCGACCTCGACCGGCTGATCGCCCGCGCCGACTGGGTGATCGCGGCGGCGCCGCTCACCGAGCGGACACGCGGCATGTTCGACACCCGCCGCTTCGGGGTGATGCAGCCCTCGGCCCGCTTCATCAACGTCGCCCATGGCGCGCTGGTGGACGAGGAGGCGCTCGTCGCCGCGCTGTCGAAGCGGTGGATAGCCGGGGCGGCCCTGGATGTCCTCCGGCAGGAACCACTCCCCTCGGACAGCCCGTTGTGGCAGGTCCCGGGCCTTCTGCTGTCCCCGCGGATGAGCGCCGACACGGTCGGCCGGCATGACGAACTCGGCCGCCAGTTCGTCGAGTTGTACGCACGCTGGGAAGCCGGCAAACCGCTGCTGAACGTGGTCGACAAGCGACGCGGCTACGTTCCCGGGTACTGAGCCGCACGGCACGGCAGCCGGTCGCCGGCGGCGGCGAGCACCTGCGCGGCGGGGGTGCCGGGATCGCGGACGAGAGCGCGGACACGCTGACCGGCTGGCTAGTGCCGCGGCAGGCAACGTTTGCCCGTTAAGGAGCGGCGTCCGGTGCGTGCTCTGGGGGTCCCCCCGGCCGAAGGCTGGGGGAGTGCCGGCCGGAAGACCTCGTACTGGATGTACTTGGGCTTTCGGGCGGTGCGGCGAGAGGGGGTACCCCCTGCTCGAAGAGCTTGGGGGAGCGTGCCGGGCGTCGCGACGGGGCGAACGTTGCCTGCCGCGGCACTAGAAGCGGCCCACCGCGATGAAGACCGCGAGGGCGAGGTAGACGACGTTGACCGCGACGAGCTTGTACTGGCCGAGGCGGCCGTGGGTGACCATCGCGCCGATCATCAGGACGATCCAGCAGGTCGCGGTCACCGGGACCATGACCGGTGCTGTGCCGAGCGCCTTGGGCAGGACCAGGCCGGCCGCGGCAAGGAGCTCGAGGGCTCCCAGGGCCTTGATGGCGCTGGCGTCGATTCCTCTGGTCCATTCGGCGCCGTGGATGGTGGCGAGCTTCGCCTTCGGGATGAAGGACTTCGTGAGGCCCCCGGCGAGCGCGACCAGGGCGAGAAGGCCGGCGACGATCCAGAGTGCGAGGTTCATGAGTTCTCCTTGGGTGCGGTCATGGACGCCGGCCCGGGGTGGGTGATCCCGGGCCGGGCGGTGGTCGGCGTGCCGGTCAGTTGGCCATGCCGGCGAACCGGCCGGGCTGGTAGGAGCCTCCGGGGTTGCGCACGATCACGTTGAGCCGGTTGTTGGCGTTGATCATGGCGATCAGGGAGACCAGCGCGGCGATCTGGTCGTCGTAGTGCTCGCGCACTCGCTTCCAGGTCTCGTCCGACACCGCCTGGCGGGCGTCGGCGATCCGGGTGCCCTCCTCGGTGAGCGCCAGCGCCGCGCGTTCGGCGTCGGTGAACACCGTGGACTCGCGCCAGGCGGCGACCAGGTCGAGGCGGACCGCGGTCTCGCCGGCGGCCGCGGCGTTCTTGCTCCACACGTCGGTGGCGTAGCCGTCGCCGTTGATCTGGCTGGCCCGCAGCAGGACCAGCTTCTGGGTCACGGCAGGCAGGCCGGACTCCTGAAGGATGGTCTTGCTCGCCGTGCCGAAGTGGGCGGCGGCCTTGGCCGCGGTCGCGGCCGGGTTGCCGAGCAGACTCAAGCGACCGGTCACGGTGTGCTCCTTGCTCGTCGTCGTTGGTCGAAGTCGAACAGGAGATGCCGGTGACCGAAGCTGCGTGACAGTGCGGCGGTGTGACCTATGCCACTTCAGGCGGGTGTCACGAAGCCGGCGGGGTCGGCATCGTGTGTGCGGTGCCAGGAAGATCCGGAACGGGTGGGAGCCGGTGAATGAGCGAGCGCCGCGACCGAACCAGGGGAGCCACCGAGCCGCCCACGGACCGGGGCGGTGCGGATCGCGCCACCGAGACCTTCGTCGTCCACCGGAACCTGTTGTTCACCGTCGCCTACGCGATGCTCCCCGGCTGCGGCAGGCGGCGGACCGGCTGAACAAGGGGGCGGCCCCGGTGCTGCTGTCCCTCGCGATCTGAGGGGGGGCACGACCACCCCCGGGGACCGGGTAGTATTTCTTTTGTCGCCGGACGCGAGAGCGTCACGCGACAGAGTCTGCGCCGCTAGCTCAGTTGGTTAGAGCAGCTGACTCTTAATCAGCGGGTCCGGGGTTCGAGTCCCTGGCGGCGCACAGTGACGATGGCGAGTCGTGTTCGCGGACAGCGCGAACCGGCTCGCCATCGTTGTTTTCCGCGCGGCTTCGCCGCCCCCGATCCCGCCGCGGGAACCGCCCGCCGAGGCGCCTCCGGGAACCCGCGGTTCCCGTGCTCTGGAACCGTGTTCGCGCAGAGCGGGAACCGGCCCGCATCGCCGTCGATCGTCCGTCAACGCCGAGAGACCTACGGCATGCTCGCGAACGGGTCGTCCATCGCATCGGTGTGGTACGTCACCACGAAGCCGACGCAGAACGCGACGATCACCGCGAGGAAGAGGAGGATGCCGACGGTGCCCGCAAGGGCCGTCCCCCGGGCCGGGGAGCAGGCGGTGGCGCGTTCGGGGTGGGCCTCGGTGTAGTGGACGGGGACGATGTCACCCTCGACCGTCGTCCCGGGGCCGTTCGCCTCCTCGAAGCGGACCGTGCGGCCCTCACGGGTCGTGAACTCGTAGACGTGGCGCAGCGTCGTGGTCACGGGGGTGTCCCCGCGGCCGCCGCTGGTCGTCGTGTACGTCCGCAGACAGCGCGCCTCGGCGGTCAGACCGCTGTTCCAGTTGCTCCTCAGCTGGAGCGAGCCGCGGATCACCATCGCCGCCTTGGCCAGCGCCACGGCGGCGATCAGGCCAGGCACGGCGTAGAAGAAGAAGTCCATGGTTCCCCCGAGTCCCGTACGGCTCCGCGCACACCGTCATGGCCATGCCGATGTGCGCGGAGCGTACCCGCCCGGATCGCCGGAGTGTCTCAAGCCAGGCTCAGACATCGGCCCCGGGACGGTTTCGGGACGGGGCGGTGCTCAGAACGTGACGTCCGCGCACGAGTAGAACGCGTTGCCCGTGTCCGCGATCGTCCACACTCCGAGGATGACGTGGTGCCCGCTCAGCCCGGTCGGCAGGGTGCCGGTGTGGCTGAGCGTGGACGGTGGGCGCTGACCGTTGTACGGCACCGTCAGGAACGGGGTGGTGTTCAGATCCGCCCTGGTCAGGGCATGGTTCTGGTTCCAGCCCGGTTTGGTGACGTAGTACTTGAAGTCGGTCGTCGCGTGCGAGGCCGTGAACTGCCAGCGGAAGCTGTAGCTCTGCCCGCCGGTCACTCTGGTCGTCGGCCACGCCGCGCCCGAGGGCGTCCTCGGCTGATCGAGCACGCCGAAGTTGGTGTGGTTCGCCGAGCAGATCTGGCCGTCCGCGGGCCCCGCCGCCGGGAAGCCCTTCGGCCCCTCGACGCTCTGCGGCTCCCACTGGATGTCGCCGCAGCCGGAGACGATGCCGCCGTTCGCGGCGCACATCTTCTGCCGGCTGAGCGGCTGGTCGGTGTAGCCGTGGGCGTTGGCGCCGCCGGTGGAGAGCACGAACGTGCTCGCGGTGGCGAGGCCGACCACGGCCGCGTACCACTTCGCCTTTCTGGTCGTACGGATGCGCATGCTGTTGCTCCTGAAGGATGTGGGGAGTTCCTCGAGCCGTGCGCGCACTTATCCAGGTCTAGACCAAGTCTCAGATTATGGGCGTGAGTTGTACATGTCCATCCCCAGCGCAGTGCCGTTCTTCATCCCCCGTCGGCCTTGCGTCCTGTGTAGAACGCCACCGTCAGGTCCTTCACCAACGCCTTGCGCTCGTAGTCGTCGAGTGCGACCAGGCCCCGCATGGTCAGCCGGGTCACCGTGTCCTCGACCGAGTCCACGACCGTGGTGAGCACCGTGTCCCGGTGCTCGGCGTCGAGCGCGGCGATACGGCGGCGCTGCAGCCGCTCGGCGACCTCGGGCGCGTACTCGATCCGGGTCGGCTGCGCCGCGAACACCTCCAGCCCGGCCGGATCCGCGTCCGCCGCCACCAGCCGGGTCAGCGCGTCCCCGATCGCCTCGACATTGCGCAGACTCACCACGTCCTTGGTCGCGGACGCCTCGGCCGGCACCTGCGGCACCACCCGCGCCAGCGCCGACTCCACGCACTCGCGCAGATAGGTCTGGTGGTCGTCGATGCCGAGCACGGCGCGCGCGGTGTCCCTGACCCGCCAGGTCACCAGCACGACCACCCGCAACGCGACCCCGTTGGCGTCGACCGTGGGGATCGGCTCGCTGCGCCAGTGCCGCAGCCGCACATCGGCCCGGTGGCGCACCACCAGCGGGTTCACCCACATCAGACCGGTGCGGCGGGCCGTGCCACGGTAGCGGCCGAACACGCCGAGCACCCAGGCGTACCCCGTGCGCCCGCGCATGAGCCCGCTGAAGCCGAGCAGACCGAGCGCCCCCGCGCCGATGTACGCCGCCAACTGCGCGGGCCCGAGTCCCGCGTCCGCGTTCGCCGGAAGCTCCAGCACCCGCATCGCGGCCGGCGACAGGACACCCGCCCACCACGAGACGGCCCCGCAGCCGAACAGGCCGCCGAGCCCGGCCAGCACACCCACCGACCCGGGCAGCGCCCAGGCCGGCCGCTCGACCAGTTCGGGATCGGCGGCCGGTGCCCGCCGCACCGGCTCGACGGGCGCACGCACACACGGCTGCTCACCGGTACCGAGCCGGCGCCCCACCACGGTCGGGGCGATCGGCAGCGACACCGATTCGGAAACGTCCCGGAACAGCAGATGGACCGGGATCTCGGTGGTCGACTCGCCGTGGATGAGCCGGGCCGGCGAGGCGCCCGTCTCGGGCGGCGCCCCCTCGGGCTCCGGGGCCGGCGATGACGTCGTGTTCATCGGAAACTCCTTGCGTGGAAGCCTCCGGCTTCGGCCGGCGGAGGAAACGCTAAAGGGCCACAGTCGATCCACAGTCGGTCCACCGTGGACACGGGAGGGCCGGGATACCGGAAGGGCCGCCGTCAGGAGAACAGCCGTCGCCAGGTCTCCGGCCCCGGGTAGCCGTCGGCCGCGGCGCCGCGCCAGCCCTGGGCGCGCTGGAACGCCTCGACGTTGCGGCGGTCCGCCTCGTTCCAGCGCGGCCCCGGCCCGCGGGCGTAGTGCCTGCCGAACCCCTTCTCGACCAGCTTCCGGCCCAGCCGGGTGATGTGCGGGCCGGTCGCGCCCGGCCGGAAGGCGCCCCGGCCCGGGTAGGCGGGCACCCCTGCCGGGTTCTGCGTGGAGGCCGCCGGGCGGCCCCCCGGCAAGACCGGCGCGGCAGTCCCGGGAGAGATCCCCGCGGGGGGCACCACCCGAATCCTGGCCCCGGCGCCCGCACCGGACAGCGGAACCGCCCCCGCCACCGGGATGCGGGACCGGCCGCGTACGGCGAGCAGACCGCCGAGCTGGGCGAGGTAGGGGTTGTCGGCGGCCTTGCCGACGGAGGCGACGCCCGGGATGCCGACCGTCGGCACCGACAGGGCGCCCGGAAGGACCGGGGTGTTCTCGCCCTCCTTGGCGGCCTTGCTGTCCGCCACGCCCTTGTAGCGGTAGGGCACATAGCGGCTGGAGTTGGTCCAGTAGGCGTACGGGGTGGTCCTGCGACGGGCGCGCGGCGGGGTCTCCTCGTAGGCGGTGTAGTTCTGGTGCGTGTAGTCGGTCCAGCCGCCGAAGATGACGACGTGCGAGCCCTTCTCCGGGTTGTCGACGTTGTGGAAGAGGAGGATGTCGCCCGGTTGCAGCTCGTCCTTGGAGATGCGGTCGCCGAACTTGTCCAGGCTGCCGGTCCACTCGTTGCTGCCGAGGTTCCAGGCCATGGAGACGAAGCCGGAGCAGTCCTGCCGGTACCCGTCCGTCCAGTAGTCGTCCATGCTGTACGGGACCCTGGCCGCGACCCACTTCTTGGCCCGGTTGATGATCTCGGCCCGGGTCGTCGTGGGTGTCGTCACCCCGCTCGGCATCACGCCCGTGCCGTGCAGCGGCGAGGTGCGGCCCTGCGGGGAGGCCGGAGGCTCCTCACCCACGGGAACGATGGGCCAGGGGGTGTCGTGGGTGGCCGCGACGGCGGACACCGCCTGCCCCGGGACGGCGAGCACCGCGCCCGCGGCGGCGGCCAGCGCGATGACTCCCCGGGCCGCCGGACGCAGGGCCGGTCCGCAGGGGCGGGAGCGGTGGACGGCACCGCGTCCGCGTGCGCATCCAGGGCAGTCGCAGTCGCTTGTGGGATCGATTTCCTCGAATGCCGGAGTCTTCATGCGATTCCCCTCACACTCCCTGTCCACACCCTGGAGGATTTGTCCTATTTATGTAAATGCGTCAGCTTTCCAACTGTCCACTCGAACCGCCTGCTGACGCCCCGAAAGGCGCACATGCGGCCGTCACTCGGGGGTACGGGACGGCCGGACGCGGGCCGCGAGGGCGGCCCGATCGGGAGCACCCCTCGGAATCGGGTAGAGTTCTCCGGGTCAGCAGGCGCCGCTAGCTCAGTTGGTTAGAGCAGCTGACTCTTAATCAGCGGGTCCGGGGTTCGAGTCCCTGGCGGCGCACGACCGAAAAGACCCCTCGCCACGGCGAGGGGTCTTTTCGCGTGCGGCACCTCGGCGACGTCGCCTTCATGGATGACGACCGGGAAACGCCGTCGACGGCGCAGCGGGTCAAGGCCCCCTGGGCTCCGCACACTTGGCGGTGCCCTCCATCACGGGGACACCGCCGAGGTCGTTCGACGGGTGGGACTGTCGCCACCCCTCGGCCAACGCGAGCAGGCATCCACCCATGTGATGCACACCACACAATCTAGTTCTAAATTAAACCTCTTCCTCGGAAATATCTTCTGCCGCAGATTGATTGATACGGGCGTCCCACCCCGGGAGGAACCACCTCCCGGAGGCGACTGACAGAAGAGAAGAAGGAACCGGACATGTTCGACATCGCCAACGTCCAGGCCGCCCCCAGCCCGGACCTGCTGACCCCGGACAACTCGGTGATGCTGTTCGTCGACCACCAGCCCCA
>NZ_JBSFXK010000044.1:0-63360 GCF_053595355.1 Streptomyces sp. NPDC002513
TGACACCCCGCCCTGCCAGCCGACGACCACCACGGTCACCGGCCGTCACCACACGCCCAAATCCATCACTCAGCGCACACCGCCTGAATGATTACGTCCCTACGGGGAACTCAAAAGTCGCCTACGAGGAGCTCAAGCTCCCGATCCACCCGCTCACCTTGTCGAACCAGCCGCTCAGGAGCTGCCAGTAGGACTGCGTCGTGCCGATCCACTGCTGGAGCGGACTGAACTCCCAGACCAGCCACCCGGCGACGAACAGGATGACGACGATGAACAGGCATCCCTTCAGGCAGCCGAGCCCCGGGATCTTCATCGGGTTGGCGCTGCGCTGACGCGGCGGCCGCGGCTCGCGCGCCGGACGCGGCTCGGGCCGCTGCGGCTGCTGCTGCGGCGCCGGCGCGTACCGCTGCGGCTGCTGCTGCGGCGCGGGGGCGTGCCGCTGCCGCTGGGGCGCGTACTGCTGGGGCTGCTGCTGGCCGTACCCCGGGGCCGGTGGCTGCTGGGGGCGCTGCGGCGGGCGGGCCACCTGGCGCTGCGGACGGCGGCGCAGCGGGTCCTCGCCGGGGTCGAGGTAGGCCTGGACCTGTGTCTGCTCGTTGCGGTCGCGGGCGGCGCGCAGCTGGTTCTGCCAGGGGTGCGGGCCCTCGGGCCCCTGCTGCCCGCCGGGCCCGTGCTGCGGCACCGGAGGCAGCATGGCCGTCGGGTCGGCCGCTCCCCGGTTCGGCAGGACGGCCGTCGGGTCGGCGGCTCCGCCGTGGGGCGGCAGGACGGCCGTGGGGTCCGCGGCGCCCGGGGGGTGCGACAGGACGCTGGTCGCCGCGTTCGGGTCGTACGCGCCGGCCGGGCCCTGCGGCAGCACCTGCGTGGGGTCTGCGGAGCCGGGCACGGACGCCGGGGCGGGGTCCGACGCGAGCAGCGCGGCCACGCCCTCCGCGGCGGCGATCTGGGCGGCGTCGGCGTGCACGCCGACGCCCTCGGCGACCACCCGCAGCGCCCGCGCCAGGTTCTCGGCGCTCGGCCGTTCCTCCGGGTTCTTGCGCAGGCAGCGCTCTATCACCGTCCACAGCGGGTCGGGCACCGTCGAGGGGCGGCGCGGTTCGGCGCTCAGATGCTGGTGGAGGACCTCCAGGGCGGTCGCGCCGGCGAACGGCGGACGGCCGGTGACCAGCTCGTACAGCAGGATGCCGGCGCCGTAGATGTCGACGGCGGAGGTCTGCGGGCGGCCCTCGGCCGACTCGGGGGCGACGTACGCGGGCGTGCCCACGAACTCGTGGGTGCGCGTGAGGCCCGGCGAGTCGGCCAGTCGGGCGATGCCGAAGTCGGTCAGCATCGGGTGCATCTGGCTGTCGCGCTGTTCGAGCAGCACGTTCGCGGGCTTCAGGTCGCGGTGCACGACGCCGTCGGCGTGGCTCACGGCCAGCGCGTCGGCGATCTGCGCGGTGAGCAGGGCTGCGGCGACCGGGGTGAAGGGGCCGTTCTCACGGAGGTAGCGGTGCAGGTCGGGGCCCTCGATGAGGTCCATGACCAGCGCCAGCAGATCGCCCTCGACGACCAGGTCGCGCACCCGGACGATGTTCGGGTGGGTGAGCCGGAGCAGGACGGAGCGCTCCCGCAGAAACCGCATGACGATGTCCGGGTCGCTCGCGAGTTCCTCCTTGAGGACCTTGATCGCGACCGTCTCGCCGGGCTGGCCGGGCACGGCCGCCTCGGCACCCGCGGTCTCCCGCTGGCGGGCTCGCCAGACGGTGCCCGTGGCGCCGCGTCCGAGCGGCTCCTCGAGCAGGTACTTGCTGCCTACCGGCCGCACGTCATGCGCTCCCTGCTGATTGCTTGCCTGGTCCGTACGCCGGCTCCGGTCACCGCTCCCGGAGCGCCGAGCGTGTTCCGACCCACTGTAGTGCCGCGGTGGGCGGCGCTCCCTGTCGTCCTGCTCCGTCTTACGTTCCGCCTCTCGTGCATGTTCGAAGAAAAGACGCTCCCCTCAGTCCATTGGTTGCCGGAACCGGACGTGACCGATCTCCGGCGGACACCGGCCGGGCACCGGTCCGGCACTTTTGCGGGCAGAGCCGACCAATCAAGATCACTTGGTGCCGGGCCGCGCGCGTGTTGTCGGTGGCAGGTGCGAGGATGCATCCCGTACTGGCCGCTGTGCTCGCGTGCGGTGGGGGGAGTCCGCGGTGGGGGACCGCGGCACGGCTCCGTCCCCGTGCGCGTGCGCCCGCGCAGAAGGGACCGCTGTCGGCGATGCAGATCCGGCTGACCGTCGTAGACCCGCTGGGCCCGCTCCCGGAGTCACGGGCGCGTGCCGCGAGCTGCGACGTGCTGGTCACCGCGCCCGCCGGTACGGCCCTGGCCGCGGTGGCGTCGGGCCTGACCTCGGCGGTCGGCGCGGCCCAGGGCGCCTCCCCGCCCGAGCGCGGCCGGGAGCCCGGTGCGGGTTCCCTGGTGCTGTACGCGGGCTCCGAGCGGCTGGACCCCCAGCGCTGCACGCTGGGCGAGCCGCCGCTGCTGGACGGGGCGGTGCTGACGCTGGGCGCGCCCGCGGAGCCGGGCCCCGAGCCCGACGAGGACGCGGCCCAGCTGCATGTGGTGGCGGGCCCGGACGCGGGCGGCGTCCATCTGCTGCACGGCGGGGTGGTCCGCATCGGCCGCTCCGCCGACGCGGACGTCCCGCTGGACGACCCCGACGTCTCCCGGCTGCACTGCGCGGTCACGGTCGCCGACGACGGCCGTGTCTCGGTCGCCGACCTGGGGTCCACGAACGGCACGGTGCTCGACGGCAGGCAGGTGACCGACCGCCCGGTGCGCCTGGCCCCCGGGGCGCTGCTCCGCCTCGGTGAATCGGCCCTGCGGCTGGCCCCGCCCGGCGTGGCGCGGCGGGTGCGGACAGCGCCGGACGGCGAAGGCCAGGTGCGGATCCTCGGCGAGGAGGCGCCTGGAAGCCCGGCGGGTGCCCCACGCCCGGCGACCGTGCCGCACGCGCGCGGGGGGAGCGCCGCGGACGCGGGCTCCGGCAGCACGGGGGGCCCGGACCGGGACGGCGCTACGGGGATCCCTGGCCCGGACGGCGCTACGGGAATCCCGAGCCGGCACGGCACCACGGCGATCCCGGGCCGGCACGGCACCACGGCGATCCCGGGCCGGGACGGCACCACGACGATCCCGGGCCGGGACGGCACCACGGGAATCCCGGACCGGGGCGCGCACGGCGTCGCCTCCGGCGACACCCATCACGGCTTCGGCGTCACCGAGTGGGGCGCGTCCGGCGGGGCCGCCCCCGGGGCACAGGAGCACGGCCCGGTGGAGCCGCCCGTTCCCCGGCTCGTGGCCCCTCCCCCGCTCCCGGCTGCGCCCGAGCGGGGGCACCCCGACGAGCAGCAAGGCGCCCCCATGGCGCCCACCGTGTCCGGGCAGGGCGGAGCCCCCGGGATCGGGCAGCGGCGGGGCACGGACGTGCCGCCGGGAATGCGCCGGCGCGGCTTCACCGCGTGGGCGCGGCGCCTCACCGGAGGCCGTGGCGAACAGTCCGGCACCACAGGACCGGGCTTCGACGGGGCCGAGGTCACCTCGACGCCCGCGTCCTTCGCCGCCCCGGGCCCCGAGAAGTGGCCGGACCTCGCGGCGCTGCTGCTGAGCGCGCTCGGCCCCGGGCCGCGGCTGTGGGAGCGCGGACCCGGCCATCCGGAGACGCTCACCGTGCGGCTGGGCACGGCCGACCGGGCGGCGCCGGGCGGCGGGGGGCTGCTGCCCGCGGTGCCGGTGACCGCCGGACTGCGCGAGGTGGGCGCGCTCGGCCTGGCCGGCCCCCGGGCGCGGCTCGCGGGGCTGGCGCGCGCGGTGGTGGCGCAGCTCGCCGCGCTGCACTCCCCCGACACGCTGGAGCTGGTCCTGATCAGCTCCGACCGCTCGCGCCCGCTGGAGGAACGCGTCGCCGACTGGGCCTGGCTCGGCTGGCTGCCGCATCTGCGCCCGGCCCACGGCCAAAACTGCCGGCTCCTGCTGGCGTACGACCGCGAGCAGGCCACGGCCCGCACCGACGAACTGCTGCGCCGCCTCGAAGACCACCTGACCGGCCACGACGGCGTGCCGGGCACCCCCGCCACGACCGGCGCGGACCGCACACCTCCCGGGGGCCGTCCCGGAGGTCCCGGGCATCTGGGCGATCCGGCCGGTGAGGTGCGCGGCGCCCTCCGCCGCCCCTCCTGGGCGCAGCACGAGGGCGAGGCACAGGGCGCCTTCCCCGGGCCGTACACCGTGGTGGTCGTGGACGGCGACCCCGGCAGCGCCGATGTGCGCGAGGCCGTGGCACGGCTGGCGCAGGACGGGGCGCGGGCCGGCATCCACGTCCTGTGCCTGGCCGAGGCGCCGTCCGCCTCGCCCGCCTCTCCGGTGACGGAGACGTACGAGGCGGCGTGCGCGGCGTCGCCCGCGTTCCGGGAGTGCGGGGCCGTCGCGCTGCTGTGCGGCGACGTCGCGACGGCACTGCGGCTGCTGCGGGTCGCGCCGGGAGGGGGCGCTGACTTCGCGCGGGGGCCCCGTGTCCCCGTCGGGCACGGCACGGTCGCCACCGTGGACGCGGTGTCCTGGGCCTGGGCGGAGCGGTTCGCGCGGGCGCTCGCCCCGCTGCGCACGGACGGCGGCACAGACCGGCACCCGCGGGTGTCGGCACCGTTGCCCCAGACGGCGCGGCTGCTGGACGAGCTGGGCCTGGCGCGGGCCACCCCGGCGTCCCTGATGGCGCGTTGGGCCGACGCGGCGGACGACACGAGGTCGCCGGGCGGGCGCGCCTGGGCGGTGCTCGGCGCGGGACCGCGCGGCCCGGTGACGGTGGATCTCGCCGCCGGCGGACCGCACATGCTGGTGGAGGGGCCGCCCGGCAGCGGGCGTACGGAGCTGCTGCGCTCGGTCGCCGCGTCGCTCGCGGCGGCCGAGCGTCCCGACCGGCTGGGGATCGTGCTCGTCGAGGGCGACGGCTGCGGCCCGAACGGCGCCACCGACGGCGAGAGCCTGCGGCTCGCCACGGACCTGCCGCACGTCACCACCCACCTGACGGCCAACGACCCGGTCCGCATGCGGGAGTTCGCGCAGTCGCTGAGCGCCGAGCTGAAGCGGCGGGCCGAGCTGCTGGGGCGGCTCGACTTCGCCGAGTGGCACACCCAGCGGCAGGTGTCGGAGCGGATCGGCCCGCAGCGCGTGGGGAGTCCGGCCTCGGGCGACCTCGACTCCCCGCCGAGCACGACCCTGCGCCTGCGGCCCGCGGCGACGCGGCAGCGGCCGGAGCCCGGTCCGCCGCTGGCCCGTCTCGTCGTGCTGGTGGACGACCTGGACGCGCTGCTGTCCCCAGCGCTGGGCGCGCTGGGCCGCCCGGCGGCCGGTTCGGTCGTACGGGCCCTGGAGGCGGTGGCCCGGGACGGGCAGCGGCTCGGGGTGCATCTCGTCGCGGCCGCGGGTCCGGGCGGACGGACGGCGGAATGGGAACCGGCGTGCACGGCCTCGCTCCGGGTCACCCTGGACGCGGTGACATCGGGGCCCGACGAACCGGCGCCGGGGCGTGGCCGGTTGACGGGCGCGGACGGCAGAGTGACGCCCTTCCAGGGGGGCCGGATCACCGGGCGCATTCCCCGCACGGCGACGCTGCGCCCCACGGTCGTCCCCCTGGAGTGGCACCGCATGGGCGACCCGCCCGCCCGCCGCCCGGTCCGCGAACTGGGCAACGGCCCCACGGACTTGGCGCTCCTGGCCAGCGCGCTGGAGCGGGCGGCCCGCTCGGTGTCGGCCACGGAGGTGCCCTCGCTGTTGTAGCTTCCGCGGCCCGGAAAGCTGCACGTCCGCCCGGAGAGCTGCACGTCCGCCCGGAGAGCTGCACGTCCGCCCGGAGAGCTGCACGTCCACGGCCCGGAAAGCTGCACGCACGGCCCGGAGAGCTGTGTGTCCGCGGCCGGGAAGGCGCGCCCACCGCACGTCACGAGGCGGTCACGATCGGCTCGTTGACGGTGCATGCGCTCTTGCCGCCCCGATCATCCCCGCGTACACCAGAGCGCACGGAACAGTGCTCGACGTTCGACGAGGAACGGAGAACGGGGCAGTGATGCGCAGGACGAGCAGCACCATCCGGACACACCGGGCGGCCAGAACCGCAGCCGCCGTCGTCGTGGGAGCGCTGGCGCTCTCGCTCACCGCGTGCGGCGGAAGCGACGGCAAGAAGAGCGGCGGCGGCAAGAACAGCGGCGGTACGCCCAGCGCGGCCACCGTCACCCTTCCCAAGCTGAACGGCCGGAGCCTGGAGGTCGCCGCCGTCTGGACCGGCGGCGAACAGGCCAACTTCAAGAAGGTGCTGGCCGAGTTCGAGAAACGCACCGGCGCCAAGGTCACCTTCGTGCCCGCCCAGGACCCGATCATCAACTTCCTCGGCTCGAAGATCGCCGGCGGCCAGCCGCCGGACGTCGCCCTGCTCCCGCAGCCGGGCGCCATCAAGCAGGCCGTCCAGAGGAAGTGGGCCAAGCCCCTCGGCGCCGAGGCCCGGGCGCAGATCGGCAAGAACTACTCCCAGGGCTGGCAGGACATCGGCAAGGTCGACGGCACCCAGTACGCGGCGTACTACAAGGCCGCCAACAAGTCCCTGATCTGGTACAACGCGCAGGTCTTCCAGAACGCGGGAACCAAGGAGCCGGCGCGCTGGGCGGACCTGCTGAAGGTGGCCCAGAACGTCTACGACTCCGGGGTGACCCCCTTCTCCATCGGCGGCGCCGACGGATGGACCCTCACCGACTGGTTCGAGAACGTCTATCTCTCCCAGGCGGGCCCGGACAAGTACGACCAGCTCGCCCAGCACAAGATCAAGTGGACGGACCCGTCCGTGAAGGACGCGCTGACCACGCTGGCGCAGATCTGGGGCAAGAAGGACTACATCGCGGGCGGCCCCGACGGCGCGCTCCAGACCGAGTTCCCCGTCTCGGTCACCCAGACCTTCACCGGAGGCACCCAGCCGAAGGCGGCCATGGTCTACGAGGGCGACTTCGCGCAGGTCAACATCGGTGAGACCAAGGCCAAGGTGGGCACGGACGCGAAGGTGTTCCCGTTCCCCGCGGTGGGGGCCCAGGCACCCGTGGTCTCCGGCGGCGACGCGGCGGTCGTCCTGAAGGACTCCCCGGCGGCGCAGGCACTGGTCACCTTCCTCGCCTCACCGGACGCGGCGACCATCCAGGCCGGGCTCGGCGGCTACCTCTCGCCGAACAAGGCGGTCCCGCTGTCCGCGTATCCGAACGCGGTGCAGCGGAAGATGGCCCAGGCGCTGATCGCGGCCGGCGACGACTTCCGCTTCGACATGTCCGACCAGGCCCCGCAGGCCTTCGGCGGCACGCCCGGCAAGGGCGAGTGGAAGGACCTCCAGGACTTCCTGAAGAACCCGGCGGACGTAGCGGGCACACAGGCGAAGCTGGAGAAGGACGCGGCGGCGGCGTACGGAAACGGGAGCTGATCCGGCGGTGCCGCCGACAGCCGCGGAGGGCGTCGCCGAAGCCCCGGCGACGCCGCCCGCTCCCCGTCCGCGCAAGAGCGTGACCGGCACCCGCAAGACCGTGGCGGCCCTGTTCCTGCTGCCCGCCCTGGTGCTGCTCGGCGCGCTCGTGGTCTACCCGATCGGGTACTCGGTCGTCCGCAGTTTCCAGGACTCCTCCGGCGACGGCTTCGCCGGATTCGACAACTACCGGGCGCTGTTCACCGACGACGGCATCCGCACCGCCCTGAAGAACAACATCATCTGGGTGGTGTTCGCGCCGGCCGTCTCGACGGCGCTGGGCCTGGTCTTCGCGGTGCTCACCGAACGGGTGCGCTGGGGCACGGCGTTCAAGCTGATCGTCTTCATGCCGATGGCGATCTCAATGCTCGCCGCGGGGATCATCTTCCGGCTGGTGTACGACCAGGACCCGGCCAAGGGCGTCGCGAACGCGGTGTGGGTCGGGGTCCACGACACCTTCGCGCAGTCGTCCGCGTTCCCGAAGGCGCACCCCGGCCGCGAGTCCCCGCTCATCGCGCAGGGCGGCGGCTTCATCACCAGGACCGCCGTCCACGTCGGCCGGCCAGTCGCGCTGCCCCTGGTCGGGGTCGCCCCCGACAAGATGCCGAGCGGCGCGAAGCGGGCGGTGCAGGCCGGGCCCGAGCCGGGGAGGATCACCGGCACCACCTGGCAGGACTTCACGCGCGGCAAGGGCGTCGGCAGGCTCGGCGTGGTCGACCCCGCGGAGCTGGGCTACGCCGGGATGCGGATCGAGGCGGTCAAGGACGGCACGGTGGTGGCCTCGACGAAGGCCGCCGCCGACGGCACGTTCACGCTTCCCGCCCGGGCCGACGGCGCCCGGCTGCGGCTTCCGGCGGGCAACTTCAAGGAGCCGTACAACGGGGTGGACTGGCTGGGTCCGTCGCTGGTCACGCCAGCCATCATCGGCGCGTACGTGTGGATGTGGGCCGGCTTCGCGATGGTGCTGATCGCGGCGGGGCTCGCGGGCGTGCCCCGGGAACTGCTGGAGGCGGCGCGGGTGGACGGCGCGGGTGAGTGGCAGGTGTTCCGCCGGGTCACCGTGCCGCTGCTCGCGCCGGTGCTCGCGGTGGTCACGGTCACCCTGATGATCAATGTGCTGAAGATCTTCGACCTGGTCTTCATCATCCCGCCGGGCTCATCCCAGGACGACGCGGACGTCCTGGCCCTGGAGCTGTACCGCAAGGGCTTCTCGGAGGACCAGCCGGGCATCGCGAGCGCGATCGCGGTGTTCCTGCTGCTGCTCGTGATCCCGATGATGCTGTTCAACGTACGGCGGTTGCGGCGGGAGGCCAGGCGATGACGACCCAGGACCGGAGTCTGCCGAAGGCGGCGCCCGTCACCGTCGTCCGGGCCAGGCGCTCCCTTGGCGCACGGCTCGCTGAGGGCGTCGGCGGCGGGCTGGTCCGTGTCTTCCTGATCGTCGTCGGCCTGTTCTGGCTGGTGCCGACGATCGGCCTGCTGCTGTCCTCGCTGCGCTCGCCGTCGGACATGAGCGCGTCCGGCTGGTGGACGGTCCTCAGCAAGCCCTCTCAACTGACCGTCGAGAGCTACCGGAAGCTGCTGGAGAACGGCGACATCACCCACTCCCTGGTGAACACGGTCCTGATCACCGTGCCGGCGACCGTCCTGGTGGTGGTGATCGGCTCCCTGGCGGGCTACGCCTTCGCCTGGATGGAGTTCCCGGGCCGCGACTGGTGGTTCCTCGGCATGGTCGGCCTGCTGGTCGTGCCCGTACAGGTGGCGCTGATCCCGATCGCGGAACTCTTCGGCAGGATCGGCCTGTTCGGGACGGTCTTCGGGGTGATCCTCTTCCACACGGGCTTCGGTCTCCCCTTCGCGGTGTTCCTGCTGCGGAACTTCTTCGCGGAGATCCCCCGGGAGCTGCTGGAGGCGGCCCGTCTCGACGGCGCGGGCGAACTGCGGCTGTTCGCCCGGGTCGTGCTGCCGCTGGGCGGCCCGGCGATCGCGAGCCTCGGCATCTTCCAGTTCCTGTGGGTGTGGAACGACATGCTGGTCGCGCTGGTGTTCACCAAGTCGGGCACCCAGCCGATCACGGTGGCGCTGCAGACGCAGGTCCGCCAGTTCGGCAACAACATCGACGTCCTGGCGCCCGGCGCGTTCATCTCGATGGTGATCCCGCTGGCCGTGTTCTTCGCGTTCCAGCGCCAGTTCGTGTCAGGTGTCATGGCGGGTGCCGTCAAGTAATGTCGCTCGCACGGCCGTTCAGGGGTGGACCGGAACCAGCGGCCCACCCCACGCCGTTCACCTGGGGTTTCCTTCGCCGTTCCCCCGCATGTGGCACCCGGGCGTAACCAAACCGCCCCGTCGGCCGTTTTCGGGCAGTATGCCCGCGCCGACCCATGGATGCCCCTTGCCCAGGTTCAGTGTCATCGTTCCCGCGTACAAGGTTCAGGCGTACCTGGAGGAATGCCTCACATCCGTGCTGGACCAGTCGTATCCCGACCTCGAGGTCATCGCCGTGGACGACTGCTCGCCGGACGCCTGCGGCGCCGTCATCGACGAGTTCGCCGCCCGCGACGCCCGTGTCCGCCCACTGCACCTGCCGGAGAACGCGGGGCTCGGGCGGGCCCGCAACGCGGGGCTGGAGCAGGCGAAGGGCGACTACGTCCTCTTCCTGGACGGCGACGACAGCCTGACCCCGGACGCCCTCCAGGACATCGCGGACCGGCTGAAGGAGACCTCCGAGCCGGACGTCCTCGTCTTCGACTACGCCCGCACGTACTGGACCGGCGAAGCGGTCCGCAACCAGCTCTCCGGACTGCTCACCGAGCAGGGCCCGGCACCCTTCCGCCTCGACGACCGGCCCGGCCTGCTCTCGCTGCTGATGGTGGTGTGGAACAAGGCCTACCGCCGGGAGTTCGTCCAGCGCGAGGGCTTCGCCTTCCCGCCGGGCTACTACGAGGACACGCCCTGGACGTTCCCGGTGCTGCTGACCGCGGAGACGCTCGCCACCCTGGACCGGGTCTGCGTCCACTACCGCCAGCGCCGCCAGGGCAGCATCCTCGGCTCGACCAGCCGCAGACACTTCGACGTGTTCGACCAGTACGACCGGGTGTTCGCGCACCTGGACGCGCATCCGGAACTCGCCCGCTGGCGGCCCGTGCTGTTCGGCCGCATGGTCGACCACCTGGCCACGGTCTTCGTCCGGCGCGGCCGGCTGCCCCGGGGCAGCCACGGCGAGTTCCTGCGCCTGGCCCGCGACCACTACCGCCGGCACCGCGTCCCGGGCGCCCCGCTGCGCCCGCGCCATCTGCTGGTCCGCTTCGCCGCGCACCGCACCTTCCGGGCGCTGTCCCTGGCCTCCCGTCTCGCGCGCGGCGCCGGACGCCTGGCCGCCGGGGCGGGCCGGCGGTCGGCCGGCGTCGCGCTGCGGGCGCACTACCGCCTCCAGCGGTGCCTCCCGCTGCGCGCCGACCGGGCCGTCTTCACCAGTGCCGCGGGGGGCAGGTACGGCTGCAACCCGGCCGCCCTGGAGTCCGCGTTCCGCAGGCTGTTCCCGCGGATCCGCACCGCGTGGATCGCCCGCCCCGAGCACCACCACACCATCCCGGCGGCCACCCGCCGGCTGCGGCCCGGATCGGCCGCGTACTGGACGGCGCTGGCCCGCTCCCGGTACCTCGTGCACAACGCCGACTTCGGCCCGCGGCTGGTCAAGCGCCCCGGCCAGATCCTGGTGCAGACCCGGCAGGGCGCCCCGCTCAAGCGCATGGGCCTGGACCTCAAGGACCGTCCGGCCGCCACCCGCGACACCGATGTCGCGGGGATGCTGCGCTCCGCCGACACCTGGGACTACGTCGTGTCCGGCAACCGCCACTCCACCCTGGTGTGGGAGCGTGTGTTCCCGTCCCGCTTCACGACCCTGGAGTACGGCCTTCCGCGCAACGACGTCTTCGCGCGGGCGACCTCGGCGGACGTGACCCGGCTGCGCGAGACGTTCGGCATCCCCGCGGACGCGGTGGCGATCCTGTACGCGCCGACCTGCCGCGACTACCGCAGCGGCCCGCGCCCCGGCCTCGACCTCGAACGTTTTCTGAGCAGGCTCGGCCCGCGCTTCGTGCTGCTGACCCGGGCGCACCCCGCGTACGGCGAGCCGCTGACGCGGGCCACCGGCGGCCGGCTGATCGACGTCAGCGACCATCCGAGCGTGGAGTCGGTGTGCCTGGCCTCGGACGCGCTGGTCACCGACTTCTCCTCCCTGATGGTCGACTACGCCAACCTCGACCGGCCGATCGTGGTGTACGCGGACGACTGGGAGGCGTACGAGGCGGTCCGCGGCACCTGCCTCGACGTGCGCGCCGTCCCGCCGGGCGCGGTCGCGCGCAGCGAGGACGAGCTGATCGACATCTTCGCGACCGGCCACTGGTGCGGCTCGCGCTCGTCCCGGCTGCGGGCCGCGTTCCGCGAGCGCTTCTGCCCCTACGACGACGGGCGCGCCGCCGAGCGGATCGTGCGCCGGGTCGTGCTCGGGGAGAACGCCGGGCTGCCCTCGGTCGTCCCCCCGACGGGCCGGCACCCGGTCCCGTCCGCCGCCGCGGGGCTGTCCGCCGTACCGCTCGCCACCGTTCCGGCGCCCGGGCGCCCCGTCCCGGTCGCCGAGCGCCTGTGACCCCCTGAGCAGACGGAGTTCCGCATGCCGCGCAGACCCACCCCCACCCGGCCGGTCACCTGGCGCCCCGCCCCACGGCCCGGGCGCTGACGTACCCGCAGCCCATGACGCTTAAGGCCCCGGCACCGCCTTCGGGGCCCGAGAGAAAGACCAGAATGCCCCGCTTCAGCATCATCGTCCCCGCCTTCGGTGTCGCCGGCCGGCTGTCCCAGGCGCTGGACTCCGCCCTCAGCCAGTCCTTCGGCGACATCGAGCTGATCCCGGTCTGCGACGCCCCCGACTCCCCCGCGGGCACGGTCGCCGCCGCGTACGCCGAGCGGCACAGCACGGTCGTGCCGCTCACCTCGCCGCCCGCCGGCGGCCTGGGCGTGGCCCGTACGACCGGGATGGCGGCGGCGACCGGAACGTATCTGCTGTTCCTCGACGCCGACGACGTCCTCACGCCCGGCGCGCTGGCCGCGATCGACGCGCGTCTGACCGCGACCGGTGACGTGGACGTCCTCTTCTTCGACCACGAGCGGGTCCACTGGTGGAACGCCGAGGCCTCCACGCCCCCGCTGGGCCCGGCGCCCGAAGGGGCGTTCACGCCCGGCCGGGCGCCGGAGCTGACCGGCGTGTCCGTGCCCGCGTGGAGTGCCGCGTACCGCCGTGCGTTCGTCACCGGACACCGGCTCACGTTCCCGGCGAGCCACTTCACCGACATCGGCTGGGGCGGCATGGTCACGCTCACCGCCGAGCGCGTCGCGGTGCTGCGCTCGGTCTGCGTACGGCATCTGCTGCGCCGGCAGGGCAGCCGGCTGCACACCCCCGGCGCCCACCAGCTCGACCTCCTCGACCAGGTCGAGCTGGTCCTCGCCCGGGCCGCCGAACTGGCCCTGCCCGAGGACCGGTCGGGGCCGCTGTTCCACCAGCTCTTCACCGTCGTACTGAAGACCGCCGCGCATCCGGAGCGGCTGCCCGCGCATCTGCGGCGGGCCTTCTTCCGGCGGGCGGGCGGTCTGTACCGCCGGCACCGCCCGGCCGGGTTCCGGCCGCCGGCGGGCCGTGTCGGGATGCAGCACCGGCTGCTCGCGGCGGGCGCCTACGACGCGTTCCACGCGCTGCGGGCCGTCAACCAGGGCACGGCGCGGGCCGTGCGGCAGACATCCCGGCCCCGGGCGCTGGGCACCCGCGCCCGGTACGCACTGAACCTGCGCCGCCCCCTCGACCCCGACCTCGCCGTGTACTGCGCGTACTGGGGCCGCGGCTACGCCTGCAACCCGGCCGCGATCCACGCCAAGGCCCGCGAACTGGCCCCGCGGCTGCGCTCGGTGTTCCTGGTCGAGCCGGACGCGGCCGACAGCATGCCGAAGGACGTGGAGTACGCGGTGCTCGGCAGCCCCGCCGCCTGGGACGTGCTCGCCCGCGCCCGGTTCCTGATCAACAACGCCAACTTCGCGGACGGCGTCGTCAAGCGTCCCGGCAGCGTGCACCTGCAGACCCAGCACGGCACGCCGCTGAAGAAGATGGGCGTCGACCAGTCGACGTACCCCGTGGTCGCGGCCGCCTCCGGCAGCTTCGCCAAGCTGCTGACGCGGGTGGACCGCTGGGACTACAACCTCTCCTCCAACCCGCACTCCACCCGGATGTGGGAGCGGGCGTTCCCGGGCTCGTACGAGACCCTCGAGTACGGCTATCCGCGCAATGACGTCTACTACACGGCGACCGCCGACGACGTGGCCCGCGTCCGCCGCGAGCTGGGCGTCCCCGAGGGCAGGACGGCCCTGCTGTACGCGCCCACGCACCGCGACCACGCGACCGGCTTCGACGCGCCCCTCGACCTGGCGGCGTTCTGCGAGGCGATCGGCGACGAGTACGTGGTGCTGCTGCGCGCGCACTACTTCTACGACCGGGGCACGGCCCGCGGCGACGGCCGGATCATCGACGTCACCCGGCACCGCTCCGCGGAGGATGTCTGTCTGGCCGCCGACGCGCTGATCACGGACTACTCGTCGATCATGTTCGACTACGCCAACCTGGACCGGCCGATCGTCGTGTACGCGGACGACTGGGACGTCTACCGGGAGGTCCGGGGCGTCTACTTCGACCTGATGGCGGCACCGCCGGGCCGGGTGGCGCGTACGCCCGGGGAACTGACGGCGCTCTTCCGCGACGGCGCGTACGCGGACGCCTCCGCCGCCGCCCTGCGCGCCGCCTTCCGGCAGCGCTTCTGCCCGTTCGACGACGGGCGCGCCGCCGAACGTGTGGTGCGCCGGGTGCTGCTGGGCGAGCCGCCCGAGTCGATCCCGCCCGTGATCCCGCTCGCCGAGCGCGTCCCGGCCCCGGCCCACTCCCTCGTGAGGAGCTGACCCCAGTGCCCCGCTTCAGCGTCATCGTCCCCGTCTACAAGGTGCAGGGCTTCCTCGGCGAGTGCCTCGACTCGGTGCTCGGGCAGTCGTACACGGACTTCGAGGTGATCGCCGTCGACGACCGCTCGCCCGACGGCAGCGGAGCGATCCTCGACGAGTACGCCGAGCGCGACCCGCGCGTACGGGTGCTGCACCTGCCCGAGAACGTCGGCCTCGGCCGGGCCCGCAACGCCGGGATGCCGTACGCCACCGGGGACTACCTGCTCTTCCTCGACAGCGACGACACGCTCACCCCGGGGGCGCTGCGCGCGATCGCCGACCGGCTGGAGGAGACCCGCGACCCGGACATCCTCGTGTTCGACTACGCACGCACCTACTGGTGGGGCGGCACCCGTCGCAACACCCTGGCCCGGGTACTCGCCGAGGCCGGCGAGGGGACCTTCACGGCGGCGGAACACCCCGAGATCCTCGAACTGCTGATGGTGGTGTGGAACAAGGCCTACCGCCGGGACTACGTCACCGAGCACGATCTCGGCTTCCCGCCGGGCTACTACGAGGACACGCCCTGGACCTTCCCCGCGCTGCTGAGCGCCCGGCGGATCGCGGTCCTCGACCGGATCTGCCTGAACTACCGGCAACGCCGGCAGGGCAACATCCTGTCCACCACCAGCCGCAAGCACTTCGACATCCACGACCAGTACGAACGGGTCTTCGCCTACGTCGACGCCCACCCGGAACTGGCCCGCTGGCGCCCGTATCTGCACCGCAAGACGGGCGAGCACTGCCTGGACATCCTCGCCAAACCGGACCGGCTGCCCGCGGCCGACAAGGGCGAGTTCTTCCGCCGCACCGCCGAGCTGTTCCGCAGACACCGCACCGAGGAGCCGGTCCCGGCGAACCTGCGCGTCCTTGAGGGCGGCTACGCCCGCTACCGGGCCCGGCAGCGGGCCGCCGCCCTCGGCGGCGCGGCCGGACGGCGGGGGCAGCAGGCCCGCAAGGCCACGGCCGGGCGCGTCAAGAGGGGCTGGTTCCGGGCGCAGGCGCTGCGGCCCCTGGACCCGGAGCTGGCCCTCTACTCGGCGTTCTCGCACCGGGGGGTCCTCGGTGACCCGGCCGCCATCCATCGCGCGGCCCGTGATCTCGCCCCGCACATCCGGGGCGTGTGGGTCGTACGCGAGGACCAGGCGGAGCACCTTCCGCCGGACATCGAGTACGTCCTGCCGGACTCCCTGGCCTACCACCGGCTCACCGCGCGGGCCACGTACTTCGTCAACAACGTCAACTGGCCCGGCACCCTGGTCAAGCGCCCCGGCAGCGTCCACATCCACACCCATCAGGGCACCCCGCTGAAGTACAAGGGGGCCGACCTGCTGGACAAGCCGGGCGCCCGGTTCGGGATGGACGTGCCGCAGATGCTGCGCCGCGCCGACCGCTGGGACTACAGCCTGGTCGCCAACCGCCACGCGGAGCTGGCCTGGGACCGCGCCTACCCCTGCCACTTCACCTCGGTGCGCACGGGCAGCCCCCGCAACGACGTCCTGGTGGGCGCGCGGCCAGGCGACGGGGCCGCCTTCCGGTCCCGGCACGGCATCCCCGAGGACCACACGGTCGTGCTGTACGCGCCGACCCGCCGGGACCACGTGCGGGGCGGCCACGCCGACCGCTTCGACCTGGCCCGGTTCGCCGAGGACCTGGGGGCGGGCCACACCCTGGTCGTCCGTCTGCACCCCTCGCTGGCGGAGGAGCCGGTCCGCGGTATGGGCCTGGCCGAGCTGCACCGGCGCGGCGTGCTGGTCGACGCCACCGACGAGGCACACGTCGAGGAGGTGATGCTCGCCTCGGACGTGCTGGTCTCGGACTACTCGGCTCTCCTGTTCGACTACGCCAACCTGGACCGGCCGATCGTCGTGCACGCCGACGACTGGGGCGCGTTCACGGCCGCCCGGGGCGCGTACGTCGACATCACCGCGGACGCGCCGGGCCATGTCACGCGCTCGTACCGGGAACTGGCGTGGCTGTTCGCCTCGGGGTGCTGGCGGGATGCGGAGTCGGCACGGCTGCGGGCCGGCTTCCGGGAGCGGTTCTGCGAGTTCGACGACGGGCAGGCCGCCCGGCGGGTGGTGCGGATGCTGATGCTGGGCGAGCCCGAGGTCCCGGCGTCGATCCCGGCCCCCGCGGCGGGCGACCGCGAGGTGCTGGCCACGACCTGAGAACGTGCCCGGCACCGGGAGGACGTCGCACCGGCGCCGGGCACGGGACCGTGGTGACGCGACCGGCTACTCGACGACCAGCTCGACCGGGATGTTGCCGCGGGTCGCGTTGGAGTAGGGGCAGACCTGGTGGGCCTGCTCGACCAGCTTGCGGCCGGTCTCCTGGTCCACCGACTCCGGCAGCTCCACGCGCAGCGTGACCGCGAGGCCGAAGCCCTCGCCCTGCTTGCCGATGCTGACCTCGCCGGTCACGGCGGCGTCGCTGACGTCGACCTTGGCCTGGCGGCCGACGAGGCCGAGGGCACTGGCGAAGCAGGCCGCGTACCCGGCGGCGAACAGCTGCTCGGGGTTGCTGCCCTTGCCGCTGCCGCCCATCTCCACCGGGATGGCCAGGTCGAGGTCGAGCTTGCCGTCGGAGCTGACGGCGCGCCCGTCGCGGCCGTGGGTGGCGGTGGCGACGGCGGTGTAGAGCGCGTCCATGGAAAACCATCCCTTTCGAAGTCTCTGCGGCGGCCGGCCCTTCTTTCCGCCCGGACCGCCTTGCGGACACAAGTAGAGCACACGATTAAGTTGTGCACAACTTAATGACGAGCCGGAGCTACCCTGGAGCCATGACGACCACGCCGACACCCAGCACGGCGGTCTCCGAGGCCTCCGAGGCCGAGGAGTACCTGCGCCTCGACCACCAGATCTGCTTCTCCCTGCACGCCGCCTCCCGCGCCTTCAACGGCGTGTACCGCGTCGTACTCAAGGACCTGGGCCTCACCTATCCCCAGTACCTGGTGATGCTGGTGCTGTGGGAGCGGGGAGAGCTGCCGGTGAAGAAGCTCGGTGAGCACCTGCGGCTGGACTCCGGGACGCTGTCGCCGCTGCTGAAGCGACTGGAGGCGGCGGGCCTGGTGCGGCGCGAGCGCAGCAGGCAGGACGAGCGGTCCGTGCACGTCCACCTCACCGACGAGGGCACGGCACTGAAGGAGCGCGCGCTGCTGGTGCCCCGCCGGATCGCCGCGGCGACGGGTTTCGACCTGGCGGAGATCACGGACCTGCGGGCCCGCCTCGACGAGTTGACCCGGATCCTGGACGCGGCGGCGCTGGACGAGACTCCGGAGTGCTTTTAGAACACCTGCTCCCGGGTGCCTGTGTGCGGGACGCCCACGCGCAGGACGCCGGTCTACGCGGGACGGTCGACGGCCCCTCGTGGCGCGCGCGAGGAGGGCCCCTCGCGGCGTACGTAAAGTCGAAGGGTGACGCCGCGGTGCACATACTCCGCGCGGGTGACGAACTCCTCGCGCACCACCGCGAGTTTGGCGCGGTCGGTGGCGTTCCAGGGGGTCCAGGAGGGCCGCAGCGCATACCCCTCGCCGACCACCCAGACGTACCCGAGTCCGCCGAGCCGGCGCCGCAGCTCCCGGGGGCCGACCTCCCGCCCGTACAGCGTCCCGCCAACGGCCGCGGGCACGTCCAGCGCCACGTCCCGGACCCCCCGGAACCCGGCGGGATAGGCCAGCGCCGCCCGCCGCTCCAGCGAGGGCAGGAACAGCACGGGGTCCCCGGGCCGTACCGTGCGGCTCACGGCGGCGGAGACGGCGGCCAGGTCGTCGGGCCGGTTGGCGGCCCTTCGGTCGGCCCTGTGCAGGGGAAGCTGCACGACCAGCACTCCGCAGACGAGGACGACCCCGACGAGGGTCCCGATATGCCGCCGCACCCCGGCGGGCCGCCGCGGCACCGGGCGGGCGCCGGGCGCGGGGGGCCGCCCCGGGACCACGCAGGCCCGGGGCGCGGAGAGCCGCCGCGAGGCCGGGCGGGCGCGGGGCGTGAAGACCCGTGACCGTTCCCGCAGCGCCACTGCCGCGCCGTACGGCACCGGCCGGCGCGGCGCGGGAGGCAGGGGGCCGCGTGCGACCACACCGGCGGTGCGCGGGCAGCCGTTCCGCGGCGCGGCCGGCGTCCCCTTGAATGGCCGGCGGAGCATCCCGGCGACCCGCTCGGCACCGGCCGCGGCCAGCAGGGGAGCCCCGGCCAGCGCGTAGAGCACATACCGGTCGTCGTACAACGGGCTGACCCGGGACACCGCCATCAGCACCGCCGGCGGGACCAGCATCAGCGGCAGCGCCACCCCGGCCGGCGAGAGCCCCCGGGGTGCGCCGGGCCTGCGCACCGCCAGCGCCATCAGCACCAGATACGGCACCAGGACCGCCCGCGACGGCCCCGCGAACTCCCGCAGCAGCCGCACCACGCTCCGCCCGTCCGGCGGCGTCAGCCACGCCACCTGCGCCGACTGCCCCCGCGAGACCAACGCCAGCGGCAGCAGCAGCACGGCCACGGCACCGGCCGCGCGGGCCCACCCCCGCCACACCCTGCCCGGCACCCGCGCGAGTGCCAGCGTGCAGGCGTGCGCGAGCAGCACCAGCACCGCGAACTCGTGCAGCACACAGGTGACGGCGAGGACGGCCCCGTACGGCCACCAGCTCGTGCCCCGCACCGCCCGCACGAGCAGCAGCGTCGCGCCCGCGACCCCGGCCGCGACCAGAGCGTAACTGCGCCCTTCCTGCGCGTAGTGCCCGACCATCGGCGTGACCGCGTACAGCAGCCCCGCCCACAGCCCCACCCGCGGCCGGCACAGCCGTGCGCCCAGCGCGGCGACCAGGCCCGCCGCCGCGGCCGCCCCGCAGACCGAGGGCAGCCGCAGCAGCACCTCACCGGGGTGGACGGCCAGGACCCCGTGCATCAGCAGGTAGTACAGGCCGTGCACCGCGTCCACATGGTGCAGCAGCAGCCAGATCTGCGCCGGGGAGCGGCGCGCCACCTGGAACGTGGCCGCCTCGTCGCGCCACATGCCGTCGCGGTCCAGTCCCCACAGCCCGAGCGCCACCATGACCGCCACGGGCACGAGGACGGCCACGCACTGCGTACACCTCACCGCTGACCGACTCATGGGGGCATTCAACATGTGACGACTTAGTACTATTAACTAACCTTTGCCGCGCATTGACGGGTTATCTGCACCCTCGCACCTTCAAGTCGGCTTACCATTCGGGGTTGATGAGTGCCTTGAAGAGTGCCATGGAGCCCCCCGCCCCCCCGTCCGCGCCGACGTCGCGGCCACCGCTGTGGAAGAGGGGCCGCACGAGACATCGGTTGCTTCTCCTCGCCGCCGGCTGGCTCACCACCCGGGCGCTGATGCTGTGGCTGCTGGCCCACGACCAGTACCCCCTGCTCGGCCGGGGCGGGGTCGCACGCGAGGTGTGGGCGCTGTACTTCCACTGGTACGGCGTCCTCTCGCACGGCGCTTTCCCCTCCGGCGACCACCTGTGGCAGTACCCGCCGGGGGCGGGCGCGGTCCTGCTGTCACCCGCGCTGCTGCCGGGCCTGACGTACTTTCAGGCGTTCGTCACCCTCACCCTGCTCACCGACGCCGTGATCACGCTCGTCCTCGCGCGCGCGGGTACCCGCCCGGGGCGCTCGCTGCGCGGCGCGGTCCTGTGGACGGCGGGCCTGCCCCTGCTGCTGCACATCCCGCTCGCCCGCTACGACGTCCAGGTCACCGCCTTCGCGGTCATCTCGCTGCTGACGCTGTCGCGTTCCCCGCGCGTGGGCGGCGTGTTCGCGGCACTGGGCGCCCTGGTGAAGGTGTGGCCGGCGCTGGCGCTCCTCGGCGCCCCGCGCGGCCGCGGCACCCGCGAGGCCTGGACGGCCGCCGCGGTCACCGTGGTCACGCTGCTCGCCCTGCTCACAGCCCTGTTCCGCCACCCGCTCGACTTTCTGCGCCAGCAGGGCGGCCGGGGCGTGCAGATCGAGTCGCTCGGCGGCACGGTGCTCATGCTGGCGCGCCGGGCCGGCTGGTCGGGGCGCACCCACTACCAGTACGGGGCCGTCGAGTTCGTCGGCCCGCATGTGCACGCGGTCGCCGTCGGCTCGCTCGCGCTGACCGCGGTGGCCTTCGCCCTGCTGCTGCTGTGGCGGGTGCGGGCCCGCCGCTGGACGCCCGCGACCCCCTACGACGCGGCCCTCGCGGCCGTCCTGCTGTTCACGGTGACGAGCCGGGTGATCAGCCCCCAGTACATGGTGTGGCTGATCGGGCTGGCCGCGGTCTGCATGACCTCGCGGCACACCACACAGCGCACGGTCGCCGCGCTGGTCCTGGCGGCGAGCGCGGTGAGCACGGTGGAGTACCCCGCCCTCTACGGGGACGTCATCAACTGCACCTGGCTGGGCTGTGTGCTCATGGTCGTACGCAACGGGCTGCTGGTGTCCGCGGCGGTGCTGTCCTTCGTCCGTCTGTGGCGCTCGGGCCGTCCCGCTCCGGAACGACCGGAATCAGGCATTTCGCCAGGGAACCGCAGCCGCATTCCTGCCCTCTTCCACACAGGCGGTTAATTAGTTCTTAACAGATGATTACCAGGCTTCCCTAGGCTCCAGGCTTGTGGATTCGATGCGCCCTCACGATGCACAGGTCAGCGTCGTCGTCATTGGTTACGACGACGCCACTCATGTGACCGACGCGGTGCGTTCGGCCCTGGCCCAGGGCGGAGTCGTCCGCGAGGTGATCGCGGTCGACGACTTCTCGACGGACGGCAGCCCCGAACTGCTCGACGCCCTCGCGGCCGGGGATCCGAGGGTGAAAGTGGTGCGCAGGACCGCCAACAGCGGCGGCTGCGGCACCCCGCGCAACGACGGGATCGACGCGGTGACCGCCCCCTACCTGATGTTCCTGGACAGCGACGACGTGCTGCCGCCCGGCGCGGTGGACGCGCTGCTCGATGCGGCCGTCACGCACGGGACACCGGTCGCCGCGGGCCTGTGCGTGCGCCGCGAGCTGCCGTCGGGCCGCGAGGTCCCCTGGCAGCCGGAGCTGTACGAGCGGCCCGCGCTGGTCTCCCACCCCTCCCGGCGCCCCCGCCTGGCGCACGACACCCTGTGCGTCAACAAGCTGTACCGCACCGACTTCCTGCGCGAGCACGGCATCCGCTTCCCCGACGGCCGGTTCCTCTACGAGGACTTCGTGTTCACCGCGCGCGTGCTGGCCGCCGGACCGGCCATCGCCCTGGTGCCGGACGCCGTGTACATCTGGCATGTGCGCCGCTCGGCGCGGCGGCTGTCGATCTCCCTCGACCGCGCCGACGTCGACAACTGGAAAGCGCGCATGGAGGCCAACCGGCAGGCGTACGAGATCCTGCTGGGTGCCGGCGAGAAGCGGCTCGCGCGGGCGGCGCGCGCCGCCTTCCTGGACCGCGGGCTGCGCATGTACGCGCGGGAACTCCCGCTGCGCGAAGCCGCGTACCGCGATGAGTGGTGGACGCTCACGCGCGCGTACCTGTCGGACTTCGACGCCGCCGACCTCGCGCAGGCCTCCGTGCCGGGGCGGGTCGTGGCGCAGGTGGTGCTCGCCGCCGGACAGCCCCGCGATCTGCACCGGATCAAGGAGCTGGCGGCCCGCCCCGCGCGGCTGACCCCGCCCTACGCGCGGACCGAGGACGGCACTCCCGTCTGGTCGGCGGATCTGCCGCAGGTCCGGCTGGAGCATCTGCTGCACCGCCCCATGCGGCATCTTCCGGTCGCCGTCGACGCGGATCTGCGTCCACGCGCGCGGGGCGCCCGGCTGCGGCTGCGCCTGCACGAGCTGTACGGGCGGGTGGAGAACGCGCGCCCGCACCGGGTGGACGTGGAGTTCGTCCGGCGGGAGGACGGCACCACGGTGGGACTCACCACCACGGCCGCGCTCCAGCGGGACGCGGACCTCGGCGGCTGGACGGCCGAGCCCCCCGTGGACCTCGTGGCGCTCGGCGCCGGAACCTGGGACCTGAACCTGACCCTCCGCTTCGACGACGGCACAATCCGCGACACCACGGCCCACGCCCTGGACGGCCCCGGTCTGCTGGGCCGCCGCGCGGTGCCGAGCCTGCGGCACGGGGTGCTGCTGGTGCAGCCGTACGCGACGCACTCGGGCGCGCTGGCCCTGCGGGTGGCACCGGGCGTACGCGGAGTGACCTCGGTCGTGAGCCGCAGGCTCCGCCGGCTGCTTCACTTGACCTGACCGCAGACAGACACTGGGCCAACTGACGAGGGGACGGCCGCACATGACCTGGCTGATCACCGGCGGCGCCGGCTACATCGGGGCGCACGTCGTCCGCGCGATGACCGAGGCGGGCGAGCGCGCCGTGGTGTACGACGACCTGTCCACGGGCATCGCCGAGCGCGTACCCGCCGAGGTGCCGCTGGTGGTGGGCTCCACGCTGGACGGCGAACTGCTGCGCCGCACGCTGGCGGAGCACACGGTGAGCGGCGTGGTACACCTGGCGGCGAAGAAACAGGTGGGCGAGTCGGTGGAGCTGCCGCTGCACTACTACCGGGAGAACGTGGAGGGCCTGCGGGTCCTGCTGGAGGCGGTGACGGAGTCGGGGGTTCCCTCGTTCGTGTTCTCCTCCTCGGCCGCGGTGTACGGCATGCCGGACGTCGATCTGGTGACGGAGGACACGCCCTGCGTCCCGATGTCGCCGTACGGCGAGACGAAGCTGGCCGGCGAGTGGCTGGCCCGCGCGACGAACCGCGCCACGGGCCTCGCGACGGCGTCCCTGCGCTACTTCAACGTGGCGGGGGCGGCGGCCCCGGAGCTGGCGGACACCGGCGTCTTCAACCTCATCCCCATGGTCTTCGAGCGGCTGACGCAGGGCGCGGCACCGCGCATCTTCGGCGACGACTACCCGACCCCCGACGGCACGTGCGTCCGCGACTACATCCACGTGGTCGACCTCGCGGAGGCCCATGTGGCGGCGGCGCGCGCGCTCCGGGCCGCCCCCGGCACGGACCTCACCCTCAACATCGGCCGCGGGGAGGGCGTGTCGGTGCGCGAGATGATCGACCGCATCAACGCGATCACGGGCTACGACACCCCGCCGACCGTCACCCCGCGCCGCCCCGGCGACCCCGCCCGCGTCGTCGCCTCGGCCGACCGCATCGCCGAGCGCCTGGGCTGGACGGCGAAACACGACGTGGAGGACATGATCACCTCCGCCTGGGAGGGCTGGGTCCGCAGGCATCCCGGGGCGGCACGGCGTTAGCTCTTAAGACCGCTCAGGCCTCCACGGTCGGCGACGGTTCGGGGAGCGCCGGAAACGTGACGCCCGTCAGCTCCTCGGAGACCGTCCACAGGCGCCGGGCCGTGTCCGGGTCACTGGCCGCGCGCGAGCGGCCGACCAGGGTCGGGGCGCCGCGCATCTCGCTCATGCCGTCGGGGCCGACGTAGCTCGCGCCGGGCAGATCCTGGGTCGCGGCGTACAGGGTCGGCAGTGCGCCCGCCTTGTCGTCCTGGGCGAACAGGCGGTTGCCGACCTGCATCGCGACCCGCCGCAGGGCGTTGGCGTCGTGGCCCTGGAGGTTGGTCGAGGCCCATCCCGGGTGCGCGGCCAGGGCCCGTACGCGGGAGCCGCCCTCGGTCAGCCGGCGCTGCAGTTCCAGGGTGAACAGCAGGTTGGCCAGCTTGGACTGCGCGTAGGCGGCCATCGGGCTGTACTCGCCGGTCAGGTTCAGGTTCTCGAAGTGGATGCGCGCGCCGGGAGTCCGGTGCATCCCCGATGACACGGTGACCACGCGGTCCCTGACGTACGGCAACAGCAGGTTCGTCAGGGCGAAGTGGCCCAGATGGTTGGTGCCGAACTGGGTCTCGAAGCCGTCTTTGGTGCTGCCCTCGGGGACGTTCATCACACCGGCGTTGTTGACGAGCACGTCGATGTCGCCCTGCCACCCGTCGGCGAACTCGCGCACGGACGCCAGGTCGGCCAGATCGAGACGGCGCACCTCGAGGTGTCCCTTCGCGCCGCGCACGGTGGCGACGGCCGCCTCGCCGCGCCTGGTGTCGCGTACAGCGAGCACCACGCGGGCGCCGGCCCGGGCGAGCGCGTCGACGGCGGCGAGGCCGATACCACTGTTGGCGCCGGTGACGACGACGGTGCGGCCGGTCTGGCCGGCGATGTCACCGGCGCTCCATCTGGTCTGCTTCTTGCTCTGAGTCGTGGACATACGAGCAAAAGTAGGCGCCGACAACAATGATGTCAATGACAACAATGGTGACGTCGACAACAAAGTAGGCGTCGACCACATCCTGGCTACACTGATCCGCATGCACACTCGACGCCGTTACCACCACGGAGACCTCCGCGCCGCGCTGCTGACCCGGGCCGAGGAGACGCTCCGGGAGAAGGGACCGGCCGCGCTGTCCCTCCGCGAACTCGCACGCGATCTCGGCGTGAGCCACGCGGCGCCGAGCCGGCACTTCAAGGACAAGCAGGCACTGCTGGACGCGCTCGCGCTGGCCGGCTTCGGGCGGCTCGCCGAGGCGATGACGACGGCGCTGAGGGAGGCGGGCGAGTCGTTCGCCGAACGTCTGAGGGCGGGAGCCCGCGCGTATGTGGACTTCGCCACCGCCAACGCCGAGCTGCTCGACCTCATGTACGCGATCAAGCACACCCCCGAGGCCTCCGAGGAGCTGAGCGCGGCCGCCCAGCGGTGGACCGAGGAGATGGTGGGCCTCATCACCGCGGCCCAGCGCCGCGGAGAAGTGCGCGAGGGCCCCCCGGAGCGCGTGGGCATCGGGGTCTTCTCCACGCTGCACGGCTACGCGACCCTGGCGGCCAGCGACTCCCTGCCGCCGGACGTGTGCGCACAGGACCTGGACGAACTGATCGCGTACGTCCTCCGGGGCTGCGCTCCTGACCGGCCGGAAGACAAAGCGAACTGAAGTGCCATTACCTGATGCCATGCGAAACGGCACACCGCGGTGGCGCACCGATCGCGGCGACGCCGGCGGTCAGGACTGCCGACGAACATCCACCCGAGCGCCCCCGCGCTTCAGGCCCCGCTCACAACGCCTTCAGCGCCCCCGCGGTGGCCCGGGCCAGCCCCGCCAGATAGCCCTTCGGCAGCTTCGGGCCCCGTACCACCACCGCGCGCCAGTACAGCGGGCCCGAGATCAGGTCGAGGGCCAGGTCCTGGTCGATGCCCTCGCCGATCTCGCCGCGGGCGGCGGCCGCCGCGACGATGCCGCTCGCCACGCCCTGCTGGCCCTCCCGCAGCGCCTTCTGCAGGGCGTCCGCGATCTCGGGGTTACGGGCCGCCTCCGCCTGGAGGTCCGGGATGATCTGTCCGGCCACCGGGTGGCGCAGGGCACGTGAGGTCATCTCGTACAGCAGGCGCAGGTCCCCCTCCAGGGATCCGGTGTCGGGGGCCGGCAGGCCCTGGACCGCGATCGCCGAGACCAGGTCGAGGACCAGGTGCAGCTTGGAGCGCCACCGGCGGTACACCGCCGTCTTGCCGACACCCGCCCGGCGCGCGATGCCCTCGATGGACATCCGGGCGTAGCCCGCGGCCGCCAGTTCCTCGAAGACGGCCGCGCGAATGGCCTCCGTCACGTCCTCGCGCAGCACGGCCGCACCCGCGGGCGCCCTGCGGCGCCGTTTCACCTGGGGAGTGTCGGCGTTCGTGGTCATGCGGACCAGCATAGGGCGTGACGACGAAACGGTTGCGTCCCGACGTCGAAACGGCTTAGTCTCACGTTGCGACGATACGGTCCCGTCCCGACGTAAAGAGCAGTAGTCCAAAGCCCCAAGAGCACCAAAAGACCACAGAGCCCTGAGGGCAGAGCAAGACCCCGGCAAGAAACGTGAGAAAAGCCGGGCAGTGGTACCAGAAGAGGCATGACGGCGGAAGACTGCGGACCGGTGCGCGCAACCGACCCCCGAACGAAAGCAGCGGATGTGAGCCAGGTCCTCCACACACCGCCCCCCACGGCAGCCGAAGCGGCCGAGACCCCGGCGCAGCTCGCCGCCCGGTACGGCCTCGCGGTCAGCGGTGCCCGTCCCTCCCTGCCCGAGTACGTCCGCCAGCTCTGGGCGCGCCGCCACTTCATCACGGCGTTCGCCACGGCCAAGCTCACCGCCCAGTACAGCCAGGCGAAGCTCGGCCAGATCTGGCAGGTCATGAACCCGCTGCTGAACGCGGCGGTCTACTACTTCATCTTCGGTGTGCTGCTGGGCACCAAGCACGGCGTCCCGGACTACATCCCGTTCCTGGTCACGGGCGTGTTCATCTGGACGTTCACCCAGAGCTCGATCATGGCGGGCACCCGCGCCATCTCCGGGAACCTGGGGCTGGTGCGCGCCCTGCACTTCCCGCGCGCCGCGCTGCCCATCTCCTTCTGCCTCCAGCAGCTCCAGCAGCTCCTGTTCTCGATGGCCGCGCTGATCGTCATCCTGCTCTGCTTCGGCGTGCCGGTCGCCGCCTCCTGGCTGCTCGCGATCCCCGCGCTCGCCCTGCAGTTCGTGTTCAACGCCGGCGTGTCGATGATCATGGCCCGGATGGGTGCGAAGACACCGGACATCGCGCAGCTGATGCCGTTCATCCTGCGGACCTGGATGTACGTGTCGGGCGTCATGTGGAGCATCGACAAGCTCACCAAGTCGAACCACCTGCCGCACCTGGTGACGATGGCCCTGGAGACCAATCCGGCCGCCGTCTACATCGACCTCATGCGCTACGCGCTGATCGACAGCTTCCACGCGCACCAGCTCCCGCCGCATGTCTGGGCGGCGGCGACGGGCTGGGCCCTGCTCGCCGGTGTCGGAGGCTTCATCTACTTCTGGAAGGCTGAGGAGACGTACGGCCGTGGCTAACCCGATCAGTGACCAGCTCGTTCCGACCGTCCTCTGCGACGGCGTCGACATCGTCTACCGCGTCAACGGCACGGGGGCCGGCCGTGGCACCGCGACCGCCGCGCTCAACCGCATCGTGCGCCGCAAGCAGGCGGAGAAGGCGGCGGGTGTGCGCCGCGTGCACGCCGTCAAGAACGTGTCCTTCACCGCGTACAAAGGTGAGGCCATCGGTCTGATCGGCACCAACGGTTCCGGCAAGTCGACCCTGCTCAAGGCCGTCGCCGGACTGCTGCCCGTCGAGAACGGCAGGATCTACACCAACGGCCAGCCCTCCCTCCTCGGCGTGAACGCCGCCCTGATGAACGACCTCACCGGCGAGCGGAACGTCTACCTCGGCGGCCTCGCCATGGGGATGTCCCGGGAGCAGGTCAAGGAGCGCTACCAGGAGATCGTCGACTTCTCCGGCATCAACGAGAAGGGCGACTTCATCACGCTGCCCATGCGGACCTACTCCTCCGGCATGGCCGCCCGTCTGCGCTTCTCCATCGCCGCCGCCAAGGACCACGACGTACTCCTCATCGACGAGGCCCTCGCCACCGGTGACCGCTCCTTCCAGAAGCGGTCCGAGGATCGCATCCGCGAGCTGCGGCAGCACGCGGGCACCGTCTTCCTGGTCAGCCACAACAACAAGTCGATCCGTGATACCTGCGACCGGGTGCTGTGGCTGGAGCGCGGCGAACTGCGCATGGACGGCCCGACCGAGGAGGTCCTGGAGGCCTACGAGGCGTACACGGGCGGCGGCGACAAGCCCCAGAAGGGCGCCCCGTCACCCAAGCCGCAGCAGAAGGAACCGGCGGTCGCGCAGTAGCGTCTTCCTCGGCTGAGGCGCATACGACAGTGCTTGTTCATGTCTCGTACATGTTTCTTACCTGCTTCGTATACGCCTTAGCCATGTCGTTTCATCAGCAGCAGTGCCGCCGTGGGCGCCTGAAGAGCAAGGAGGCCACGTGCAACCAGGGCTGAGCGTCATCATCCACGGTCCCGATCCCCAGGGCCATCTGGGAGAACTCCTGGACTCCCTGACCGCCCAGCCCGTCGCCGGGGCCGAGGTGATCGTCACGACCGTGGGCGACTGGGCCAGGCAACAAGCCGAACGGCGCGCGGCCGGCGACCCCCGGATGGTGGTGCTGCCGCTGCCGGAGGGCACGAGCGACGGCACCGCCCGGGCCGCGGGCGCCGACCGGGCCACCGGCCGCTGGCTGCACTTCGTGCACGCCAAGGACGGACTGCCCGCCGGCGCCCTGCGGGCGGTCGCCGACCGCACCGCCGAACTGGAGGACTCCGCGGACGTCCTGGTCGTCAACCACGTCCGCTCCACCTGGCAGACCACCGCCGCGCCCAGCGGGGACGGCCGGTTCCTGGCCCGCACCGGCCGCCACGCCGCCCCGCTGGCCGACTTCCCGCAACTGCTGTGGCTGGCCCCGCTCCTGGGCAACCGGCTGATCCGCGCGGACTTCTGGCGCTCCCGGGCCGTCTCCGACGACCTGGCCGACGCCGAGTCCGGCGACGACGAGACGTACACCGCCCTCGCCGTGGTCCTGCACGCCGAGAAGATCGCCGCGCTCGACGAGGTCGCCTACGAGGTACGGGAGCTGCGCGAGCAGAGCCTGCCGCCGGTGACCACCGCACGGCGCTACCAGGCCCTGGAGCGCTACGAGCGGCTGCACCGGCTGCTCGCCGGGCGCGGCGCGCCCGAGGGGCCCCGGGCGGTCCTGTACGACCTGATGGTCCGCGATCTGCTGCGGGTCTTCAGCCGCAGCGGGATGCCGGAGGCCGAGGCGCGGGAGTTCTTCACCCGCGCCTCCCAGGCCGCCGTGCGGTGGCGGCCGGAACACCACCAGCGCCCGGCCGGCTTCGAGGGTGTCCGCCACGCCTTCCTGGAGGAGAACGCGTACACGAAGTACCGCCTCTTCCAGGCCGCCAACCAGAAACGCCGCGAGGTGCGGTCGGCGGTCCGGTCGGGCAAGCGGCAGGTCGGCGCGAAGCTGCGCGACCACCGCTACCGCCGGGCCCTGAGCGAGCCCGTCGACCCCCACCTGGCCGTGTTCTCGGCGTACTGGGACCGGGGCGTGGCCTGCAACCCGGCCGCCATCGCCGCGAAGCTCGCCGAACTCGCCCCCCACATCCACCCGGTGTGGGTGGTCGCCCGGAACAAGGCGGCGCTGCTGCCGCCGGGCACCGACCACGTCGTCCCCGGCACGCGCCGCTACTGGGACGTGATGGCGAAGGCCGCGTACCTGGTCAACAACGTCAACTTCCCCAACGCGGTGGTGAAGCGCCCGGACGCCGTCCATGTGCAGACCCACCACGGCACTCCGCTCAAGCGCATGGGACTGGACCAGGTGGACTTCCCCGCCACCTCCAAGGGGCTGGACTTCGACGCCCTGCTGACCCGCATAGACAAGTGGGACTACAGCGTCTCCGCGAACAGCCACTCCACCCGGATGTGGGAACGCGCCTACCCCTCGCACTACACGTCGCTGGACTACGGCTATCCCCGCAACGACGTCTTCTACTCGGCCACGGCCGAGGACGTCCGCGCGATACGCGAACGCCTCGGCATAGCCCCGGGCCGCCGGGCCCTCCTGTACGCCCCCACGCACCGCGACTACGAGGCGGGCTGGACGCCGCGCCTGGACCTCGCCTCCCTCGCCGACCGGCTCGGCGAGGACACGGTCCTGCTGGTCCGCGGCCACTACTTCTACGGCGGCGCCGCCTCCCCGCTGGCCGGTCTGCGCCGCTCGGGCCGGGTGATCGACGTATCGTCGTACGACCCGGTCGAGGACCTCTCCCTGGCGGCGGACGCCCTGGTCACGGACTACTCGTCCATCATGTTCGACTACGCCAACCTGGGCCGCCCGATCGTGATCTACGCCGACGACTGGGAGACGTACGCCAAGACCCGCGGCGTCTACTTCGATCTGATGGCCGAGGCACCGGGCCAGGTGGCCCACACCCAGGAGGAGCTGGCGGCCGTCTTCGAGACGGACGCGTGGCGGGACGAGGCCGCGGGCAAGGCGCTGACCGCCTTCCGGCGCAGGTTCTGCGAGTTCGACGACGGACAGGCGGCCGAGCGGGTGGTGCGCCGGGTCTTCCTGGGCGAGAGCGAGGAGTCGCTGCCGCCCGTGATCCCGGTGGACGAACGGACCCCGGCCCCGACCCCCGAGGAGGCGACGGCGTGACGACGACCCGTACCCCCGATGTGACGATCACGGTCATCGTCTACAACGACGCGGAACGCCTGCCGCGCGCGGTGGCCTCGCTGCTGCGGCAGACGTACCCGAACATCGAAGTGATCATCAGCGACGACCACTCGACGGACGACACCCCGTCGGTGGCGCGCCGGCTTCAGGCCCAGGACGAGCGGGTGCGTTATCTGCGCCTGCCGGAGAACAGCGGCGGCTGCAGCGCCCCGCGCAACCGGGCCGTCGACATCGCCCGGGCGCCGTTCCTGATGTTCCTGGACAGCGACGACGAACTGCCCGAGAACGCCGTCGAGCTGCTGCTGAACGCGCACCGCGAGCGGGACATCGACTTCGCCATGGGCGCGGTCGAGCGTATCCGCGTCGACACCGGCCGGCGCTCGGCCTGGATGCCGCACCTGGTCGCCGAGCGGCGCACGGTCGAGGGCATCGAGTCCGAGCCCGGCCTGCTCTTCGAGCACCTGTCGACGAGCAAGATGTACCGGCGGGAGTTCCTGGACCGGCACGATCTGCGCTTCCCTGAGGGGATCCACTACGAGGACCAGCTGTTCTCGGCGCAGGCGTACTGCCTGGCGCGCGCCTTCACGATCATCCCGGAGACGGTCTACCGCTGGTACATAGCCCCGTTCGTGGCGGCGGAGACGGCGTCGATATCCAACCAGCGGCACAAGCTCTCCAACGTCCGCGACCGCATCCACGTGCAGACGCTGATCGACGCGTTCCTGACCGAGAGCGGCCATGAGTCCCTCCGGCCGGACAAGGACTACAAGTTCCTCAAGCACGACTTCCGGATGTACGCGGGCGACCTGCCGTACCGCGACGAGGAGTGGCTGGCCGGTTTCGCGGACCTGATGACGCCGTATCTGGAGACGCTCGCCCCCGCCGCGTACGCGCGGCTGCCGCGCACCGAGCGGGTGGTGCTCCAGCTGGTGCGCGACCGACGGATGGCTCAGGCGCAACTCGCGGCGCGGGGCCTCGGGCACGGGGTCGCCCCCCGCGAGACGGTGACGGACGCGTCCGGCACGACCTACTGGGGCCCGGTGGTCCCGTCCTCCTCCTGGGCGCGCCGGGAACTCGACATCACCGACCTGGAGCTGGAGTACCGGCCCTTCTCCAGCGCGCGGTTCCGCCATGAGATCACATCCGTGGCGCCGGGACCGGGTGCCTCGGTGGACCTCTCGATCCGGACGTACGATCCCGGTCTGCGGCTGCCCGTGGGACCGCAACGGGCCAGCATCGTGGTCACCCCCGGCCGGCGCCCGCTGGTGACGGCGTTCCGTCTGGACCCGGTCCGTCCCGGGGTCTTCGAGGGGCGGGTCCGGGTGGACCTCGCGGCGGCGCACCTGCCCGTGCAGGGCTTCGACGGCATCCGCCACCCGATGCTGCGTCTGAACCAGCAGGGCCTGTCCAACTCGGGTGTCCTGCTCGCCCCGCTGTCCTTCCCGGTCATGACGGCCGCCCAGGTGGGCACGCTGCCGCACGAGATGACGGTGGAGCCGGAAGGCCGTGGAGCGGGCCGCCTCCAGGTCCGCTGGCGCCCGGTGGGGCTCACCGCCCGGGTCGGCCCGGTGGTCCGCCGGGTGGCGGGACCGCGGGTGCGTGAGGCGGCACGACTGGTCCGCAGCGTGCTGCGGTAAACGGCCGTGGGGCGGGCCGAGCGGTCCGCCCCACGGCTTCGGCCCCGTCAGCGCACCACCTGGTACAGCACCTGGCCCCCCGGCCCCGAGGCCACCCGCCGCAACGCCCGGTCCCCGGGCGGCAGTCCGCCGTCCGCCGGCCGCTGCACCACCCACCGCACGCCGTACGCCCCCAGGACGTCCAGCCGCGCGCTCCGCGACGACCCCGCCGCGAAGTACGTCCGCACCGCAGCCTCCCGCTTCGCCTCGTCCGGCAGGAAGAAGTCGGGATACCCGGGCGCCACGGTGTACGCCCCGTACGCCGGAATCTGCCGCGCGGGATACATCGGCGCCATCACCACGTCCCCGTACCGCACCCAGGGCGTGATCCAGTGGTACCCCACCCACGGCGCCCGGTACTTCGCGGCGACCGCCGCGGGCAGGGCGCCGCGCCCCACCACGTATCCGACGGTCTGCGCTTGCGTCCACGCGCCGATCCCGAGCGCCGCCGCCAGCACACACGCCCCCGCGTTCCGCAGCGCGCCGCGCGCCGCACCGGTCACCTCCACGGCCGCCGCGAGCTGCGCGGGGATCAGTACGGCCGGCAGCGCCCGCCCCCACGAGTAGTGCCCGGTCAGCCCGCCCGCCGCGAACATCAGCGCGCCGAGCAGGAAGAACACCGCCAGCGGGTCCCGCAGGTCGCGCCGGGCCCTCAGGCCGAGCGCCGCCACCCCGACCAGCACGAGGCAGAACCGGGCGAACAGATGCTGGTACAGCGGCTGGTGGATCGCCTCCAGGCCGCCCACCCGGAACAGCGCGAAGAAGTCGTAGTAGGGCCAGAGCGCGAGGATCAGCACGCCGAGCAGGATCCCGGCCCCGAGCCGCAGCCAGGCCCGGCGTCCGGCGCGCGCACCGACCACCGTCGCGAGCGCGCCCAGCGTCGCCACCACGCCGGTGAACTGGTGGCTGAGCAGGATCACCGCCCACAGCGCCCCGAGCCCGAGGAAGGCGGTCCACCCCGCGGGTTCGCCCTTCAGCGCCCGGGTCAGCAGGGCCCAGAAGTGGAAGGCGAGGCCCAGCGCGAGCACGCTGGGGTAGGCCACCGTCAGTGCCAGGGAGTTGAGTCCGAGGAAGCCGCTCCAGTTGAACACCTGGGTGCCCCACAGGAGCACCACGCACAGCAGGGCGAGCGGCGGTGCGAGACGGTGGGCGGTCAGCGCCCGGACATACCGCCACACGCCCGTCACCAGCAGTGTCAGGGAGATCAGCGCGCCGATGCGCAGCACGATCCACACGGACAGCCCGGTGAGGCGGGCGATCACGCCGAGGAAGACGGTCCACGGCGAGTAGTACGGGCTCGGGGTGTTCTCGTCGACCAGGGGGTTGCCGGGATCCGTCAGCCGCTGCCGCAGCCGCTCCACGGTCGCCGCGTGCATGCCGAGGTCCCCCGCCCAGGGCAGCCGCACGATCACGAGCAGCATCAGGACGACGAACAGCGCCATGGCCGCCCACAGGGCGATGCCCGCGGCGCCGCGCGGCGTCCCGGCGGCCGCGAACGGCCCTTCGGGTCCCCTCAGGCGCCTTGCGGCTCCCCCCGCACCGCCGGTGTCCTTCGCGGTGAGGCTCATCGGGCGCCGTGGCCCTGCTTCGCCTCGTGCTGGAAGACCCAGGTGCGGTACACCAGGAAGCGGAACGCCGACGCCAGCACGATCGACAGCGCCTTCGCCACGTTGGAGCCGAACGGCCCGTTCATGCCGAGGCCGTGGTAGCCGGCGTAGAACAGCACGCTCTCCATCACCACACCGATCCCGCTGAAGACGAAGAACAGCATGATCTGCTGCCGGGTGCGGGAGGCCCGGTCCCGGTAGGCGAAGAAGCGGAAGCCGAGGTAGTTGGTGCCCATGGCGATGATGCTGGCGAGCACGGTCGCCGTCATGGGGGCCCACTTCAGGCCGTGCAGCAGGGCGTTGAAGACGAGCAGGTTCACCGCGACACCGCTGCCGCCGACGACCCCGAACTTCGCCACCTCGACCGCGATCCGCCGGGCCCGGACGAGTGCCGGGGCAGGTGCGGAGACGGGCGCGGGGACGAAGGTCTCGGCGACCGGGCGAGCGACCTGGGGCCGCTGCTCGGAGAGGTTCACAGTCACGGTAGGGGTCCTCCACACTCGTCGGACGATCGGGCCAAACCTAGTCCAAATGTCCTGTTTAACGAGGGAGAGTAAATCAACCGCCGAAATTCCCCTAGGTCTTGGCAAGAAAGCGGTACGGGACGAACGTAAGGGGGAATGCTCCACGACTACGCGAAACGGGGGCGCCCCTGGAAAGGGGCGCCCCCGTCGTCGTACCGGGAGCGCCGGACCGGCTCCTGCCGGACCGGCCGGTGACCGGCTAGCCGTGCGTCCGCAGCAGCGTCCGCATCGTGCGCATCGCGACCGAGAGGTTCGCGAGGTCGAACGAGTCCGAGCCCGAGATCTCGTCGAGAGTCGCCCGGGCCCGGCCCAGGATCGCCCCGTTCCTCGCCCGCCAGGCCTCGAACCGCTGCTCCGGCGTGGAGGCTCCGTTGCCCACGGCCAGGACCTCGGCCGTCAGACCCGCGTGGGCCGCGTACAGGTCCTCGCGGATCGCCGCCCGGGCCATCGACTGCCACCGGTCCGCGCGCGGCAGTTCGATGATGCGGTCCATGAGCTGCGTGATGTTGAGGCGGTCGGCGAGGTCGTAGTAGACCTCGGCGACGCCCATCGGGTCCTTGCCGGTGCGGTCGGCCACCGAGACGATGTCGAGCACCGGGAAGGCGGAGGAGAACCCGGCCACCCGCGTGGCCAGTTCGTCCGGGACGCCGGCGCCCGTCAGCTCGTCGTAGATCTTCTGCCACCACTCCAGGTCCGCGCCGCGCAGCAGCTTGGGCAGTTCGCCCCAGACCTGTTCGACGCGGTCACCGAAGAACGCGATGGTCTCGGTGAGCTGCAGCGGCTGCGGCCGGTTGTTGAGCAGCCAGCGCGTGCCGCGCTCGACCAGCCGGCGGGAGTGCAGTCGGATACGGGTCTGGACATCGGCCTCGACCTTGTTGTCCAGGTCCTCGACCGCGTCCCACACCGCGCCGGCGTGGAAGATCGCACGGGACGCGGTCTGCGCCCGGACGATCTCCTCCAGCGAGGCGCCCGTCTCCTCGCGCAGACGGTGCAGGAAGCTCGTACCACCCGTGTTGACCGTGTCGTTGACCAGCAGGGTCGTCACGATCTCGCGACGCAGCGCGTGGCTGTCGATCTGCCCGGGGAACCTGTCGCGCAGGGCCGTCGGGAAGTAGGCCTGCAGCAGGCGGCGCAGATACGGGTCGTCGGGCAACTCCGTCTCCAGCAGCTCCTCGGCCACCGTGATCTTGGTGTACGCCAGCAGGACGGCCGTCTCCGGGCCGGTCAGGCCCTGACCGGCGTTCAGCCGCTCACGGATCTGCCGGTCGGTGGGCAGGAACTCCAGCGCCCGGTCGAGGTGGCCCTCGCGCACCAGGTGGCGGAGGAACCGCTGCTGTGCGTGCAGCATGTCCTTCGACTGGAACAGGGCGTTGGCGATCGCCACGTTCTGCGCGTAGTTGTTGCGCAGCACCAGGGCGCCGACCTCGTCGGTCATCTCGGCGAGCAGGTGGTTGCGCTGCTTGACCGTCAGATCGCCGTTGGCCACGACCGCGTTGAGCAGGATCTTGATGTTCACCTCGTGGTCGGAGGTGTCCACGCCCGCGCTGTTGTCGATGGCATCCGTGTTGATCTTGCCGCCGTGCTGGGCGAACTCGATCCGGCCGAGCTGGGTCAGGCCCAGGTTGCCGCCCTCGCCCACGACCTTGACCCGCAGGTCCTTGCCGTCCACCCGGATGGCGTCGTTCGCCTTGTCGCCGACGTCCGCGTTCGACTCCGCCGAGGACTTCACGTACGTGCCGATGCCGCCGTTCCACAGCAGGTCCACCGGTGCCGTGAGGATCGTCTTCATCAGATCGGCCGGGGTCATCTTGGTGACCGAGCCCTCGATGCCGAGCACCTCGCGGATGTGCGCGTTGACCGGGATCGACTTCGCCGACCGCGGGAACACACCGCCGCCCGCCGACAGCAGTCCGGTGTCGTAGTCGGCCCACGACGAGCGCGGCAGTTCGAACAGGCGGCGGCGCTCCGCGTACGAGGTCGCCGCGTCCGGTTCGGGGTCGATGAAGATGTGCCGGTGGTCGAATGCCGCGACCAGGCGGATGTGCTCGGACAGCAGCATGCCGTTGCCGAACACGTCACCGGACATGTCGCCGATGCCCACCACGGTGAAGTCCTCGGCCTGGGTGTCGACGTCCAGCTCCCGGAAGTGCCGCTTCACCGACTCCCAGGCGCCGCGGGCGGTGATGCCCATCTTCTTGTGGTCGTAGCCCGCCGAGCCGCCGGAGGCGAAGGCGTCACCGAGCCAGAAGCCGTAGCTCACGGCGACCTCGTTGGCGATGTCCGAGAACGTCGCCGTGCCCTTGTCCGCGGCGACCACGAGGTAGGTGTCGTCCGAGTCGTGCCGGACCACGTCCGCGGGCGGTACGACCTCGCCTGCCACCAGGTTGTCGGTGATGTCGAGCAGCGCCGAGATGAAGGTGCGGTAGCTGCGCACGCCCTCCGCGAGCCAGGCGTCACGGTCCACGGACGGGTCCGGGAGCTGCTTGGCGACGAACCCGCCCTTGGCGCCCACCGGCACGATGACGGTGTTCTTCACCATCTGCGCCTTGACCAGGCCGAGGATCTCGGTGCGGAAGTCCTCACGCCGGTCGGACCAGCGCAGACCACCGCGCGCGACCTTGCCGAAGCGCAGGTGCACGCCCTCGACCCGCGGCGAGTACACCCAGATCTCGTACGCCGGGCGCGGCGCCGGCAGGTCCGGGATGGCCTGCGGGTCGAACTTCACGGAGATGTAGTCGTGCGCCGTGCCGCCGCGCGACTCCTGGAAGAAGTTGGTGCGCAGGGTCGCCTTGATCAGGGTGAGGAAGGAGCGCAGGATCCGGTCCTCGTCCAGCGAGGCGACCTGGTCCAGCGCGGCGTCCAGCTCCTCCAGCAGGGCGTCGGTCAGCTCCAGTCCGGCCCGCTGCCGCTCCGGCGACATCCGCGCCTCGAACAGCGAGACCAGCAGCCGGGTGGTGTGGACATTGTTTCGGAGGGTGTCCTCCATGTAGTCCTGGCTGAAGGTGGAACCGGCCTGGCGCAGGTACTTGGCGTACGCGCGCAGCACCATGGCCTGCCGCCAGGTGAGCCCGGCGCTCAGCACCAGGGCGTTGAAGCCGTCGTTCTCGGCCTGCCCGGTCCAGGTCGCGGCGAAGGTGTCCTGGAACCGCTCACGGGCGTCGTCACCCAGGTGGTCACCGTTGCCGGCCAGGGACTTCGGCAGGCGCAGCCCGAAGTCGTAGATCCACGCGGTCGTACGGTCCGTGCAGCGCAGCTCGTACGGACGCTCGTCGATGACCTCGACGCCGAGCCGCTGGAGGACCGGCAGCACGGCGGACAGGGAGACGGCCTCGCCCTTGCGGTAGATCTTGAAGCGGCGCTCGCCGGGGCCGCAGCCCACCGGCTCGTACAGGCTGAGCGCGAAGTTCCGGCCGCCCTCCTCGGCGGTGAGCTGCTCGAGGTGGACCAGGTCGGCGACCGCGGCGCGGGGGCTGTGGTCGGCCTTGTAGCCCTCGGGGAAGGCGCTCGCGTAGCGGCGCAGCAGCTCGGCGGCGCGCTCCTCGCCGCATTCGGCGTTCAGCGCCTCGGCGAAGCCGTCGGCCCAGGAGCGGGCGGCCTCCGTCAGGCGCGCCTCGATGCGCTCCTTGTCGGTGTCGGACAGCTGCGGCAGCTCGGTGCCCTGCGGGACGCGCACCACGAAGTGCAGCCGGGACAGGATCGACTCGGTGTTCCAGGCCGTGAAGTCGACGCTGGTGCCGCCGAGCTCCTCCTTGAGGATGTCGATGATCCGCAGCCGGACGCCCGTGGTGTAGCGGTCGCGCGGCAGGTAGACGAGGGCCGAGTAGTAGCGCCCGTACTCGTCCTGGCGCAGGTAGAGCCGCAGCCGGCGGCGCTCCTGGAGGTAGAGGACGGAGGTGACGATGGAGCGCAGCTCGTCGGCCGGCGTCTGGAACAGCTCGTCGCGGGGGTAGGTCTCCAGGATCTGGACCAGGTCGCGGCCGTCGTGGCTGTTGGGCGAGAACCCGGCGCCCTCGAGGACCTCATCGACCTTGCGCCGGACGACGGGCACGCGGCGCACGGACTCGGTGTACGCGGCGGACGAGAACAGGCCGAGGAACCGGCGCTCGCCGACGACGTTGCCGTTCTCGTCGAACTTCTTCACACCGACGTAGTCGAGGTACGAGGGCCGGTGCACGGTCGCGCGGCTGTTGGCCTTGGTGAGGATCAGCAGCTTGTGCTCGCGGGCCTTGGCGCGGGCGTCGGCGGGCAGCCGCTCGAAGGACGGGCTGACCGGGTGGCTCTCGCCCCGCGCGTGGTGCGGGTCCGATCGCAGTATGCCGAGCCCGGTGCCGGGCACGGCGGCCAGCGAGTCGTCCTCCCGCAGCTCGTACTCGCGGTAGCCGAGGAAGGTGAAGTGGTCGGCGGACAGCCAGCGCAGCAGCTCGCCGGCCTCCTCCAGCTCGGCCTCGGGCAGGTCCCCGGGCACGGGCTCCTTCTGGAGGTCCTCGGCGATGCGCAGCGCGCAGTCGCGCATCTTCTCCCAGTCCTCGACGGCCTCGCGGACGTCGGACAGGACACGCAGCAGATCGGCGGTGATCTGCTTCAGGTCGGAGCGGTCGGTCTCCCGGTCCATCTCGACGTGGATCCAGGACTCGACGTGCGCGTCATGCGGCAGCTCGCCGCCGGGCGCCTCGGGCAGGACCTCCAGCAGCTTGCCGGTCAGCTCACGGCGGACGACGATCTGCGGGTGGATGACGACGTGGATACCGCGGCCCTGCCGGGACAGCTCGTTGGTCACGGAGTCGACCAGGAAGGGCATGTCGTCGGTCACGACCTCCACCACGGAGTGGCTGCTGGTCCAGCCGTTCTCCTCGACGGTGGGGGTGTGGACCCGTACGTTCGCCGTGCCCTGGGGACGTGTTTCGGCCAGCCTGTAGTGCGAGAACGCGGCTCCCAGGACGTCGACCGGGTCACGGTCGGCCAGGTCCTCCGGGGCGGTGTGCAGGTAGTAGCGCTGGAGGAACGCGAGCACGGTGTCCCGGTCCGGGGTTCCCGCGCCCATCGTCCCAGTCGGTAGGTGCCCCCCGACCGGGCTGTTCTCAGCTACCCGGGCAGCCCTCTCGAGCAGCTCGGCCTTGGCTTCGTCCAGCTTGGTCTGCATTGTCCTCTGGCTCCTGTCGCGCGCCGTTGCGTGACGTAGAAGGAAGTACGGTCTCTTCTCCGACGTAACGCCGTGACGCGGGGTATCCGGTCTGGTTCGACGCTATGCCGCATGGAGAGATGGGTGGGGAGTTATCGGCCATTTCCGGCGCCCTCGGCGACTGTGACGCTGCTCTCGGCGCGTTCCGCGCCTCTCGCGTCCTCGGCGCCCCGGTTGCCGTGCCGGGCGCCTGCGGCGCCCCGCTCGGCCGGCCCCGCTTGCGAAGACCAGCGACCGCCGCCCGGTCACGGACGCCGTCCGTGCTCACCGGGCGCAAGGCAGGGACGACAACGTCCCCGCGAGGTATCGCGCTGATCACGTCACCAGGCTATCGCTCCTCACGGGGGGCACGTCATGAGCCGTATGTGTACAAAAGAGGGGGGCGAAGTTTGACGATCTGCACAGGGACGAACGGGACGCCACCGTGCAAGGCCTTCGTACGGGCCGCGCGGGGCCTTCGGTACGGGCCGCGCGGGGCTTGCGGTACGGGCCGCGCGGGGCCTTCGGTGCGAGCATGGCGGTACGAACCGTACGGGCCCCCTTGGCAGCGCCCCCGGCTTGAGGCACGTTGCCGGAAGGCACCCGACGGGCCGTCCGCACGACCGAGGGGAGCACAGCGGACATGACGCAGAAGATCCTGATCGTCACCGGCGACGCGGCGGAATCACTGGAGGTCCTGTACCCCTACCAGCGCCTTCGCGAAGAGGGCTACGAGGTCCACATCGCCGCACCCACCCAGAAGACCCTCCGCTTCGTCGTCCACGACTTCGAACCCGGTTTCGACACGTACACCGAGAAACCCGGCTACACCTGGCCCGCCGACCTCGCCTTCTGCGATGTCGACCCCGGTGCCTACGTCGCCCTGGTCATCCCCGGCGGGCGCGCCCCGGAGTACCTCCGCAACGACCCCGAACTCCGCAAGATCGTCAAGTCGTTCTTCGACACCGACAAGCCGGTCGCCCAGATCTGCCACGGCCCGCTGCTCACCGCCGCGGTCGACGCCCTGCGCGGGCGGCGCGTCACGGCCTACCCGGCGCTGGAACTGGACATGCAGGCGGCCGGAGCCACCTTCCAGGACGCCGAGGCGGTCGTCGACGGCACCCTCGTCTCCTCCCGCGCCTGGCCGGATCACTCCCCTTGGATGCGTGAGTTCCTGACCGTGCTGCGGGCGAAGGCGCCGGTGAGCTGAGTCCGGGCGGGGCGGTGCGGCGCCCCGGCGCGTCCCCTCAGGCCGCCAGACGCTCGGCCTCCGCGACCGCCTCCTCCAGCGTGTCGACCACCGGCACACCGACCTCCTCCAGGCTGGCGCGGCCGTGTGAGCCCCCGGTGTACAGAACGGCCCGCGCTCCGACGTGCCGGGCGGCGACCGCGTCGTCGGCGGCGTCCCCGATCACCACCGTGCGCGAGGGGGCGACGTCGCCGAGGGCCCGTATGTGGCGGACCATGTGCTCGGCCTTGCTGCCCCCGGAAGGACCGACCCGCCCTTCCACCCGCAGGAAGTGCGTCTCGATCCCGAAGCCGCGCACGAGCGGCACGAGCTCCTCGTGCGCGTACATGCTCAGGAGGGACTGGCTGCGGCCCGCCGACCGCCAGCCCGCGAGCAGCTCCGCCGCGCCTTCGGTCAGCCCGCACCGGACCCGGTGCTCCGCGTAGTAGTGGTGGAAGGTCTCGTCCATGACCTCCCACTCGGTGTCGGTGGGCAGCCGCCCCGTCAGCCGCTCGTAGAACTTCGGCACCGGCACGCAGTACAGCGCCCGGTACCGCTCCAGCGTGATCGGCTCCAGGCCCAGCTCCGTGAAGGCCGCGTTCGTCGCCCCGATGATCGCTTCATTGTCGTGGAACAGCGTCCCGTTCCAGTCCCACACAATGTGCGCGTTTCCCTGCGTCCCCATGCCGGAAAACGTACCCGGTGCCACTGACAATCACCGCCGCCTTGACCTCGAAGACCGGAAAAGACCAGGTCAGCGACCCAGGATCAGGAGATTCGGAATCTCCTGCGTCGCATACCAAAGCAGTTCGTGGTCCTCGGCCCCGTCCACGACGAACTGTGCGCCGTCGTCCCCGTCCTCCGCCGCCGGGAGCGCCCGGGCCGCCTCGGTCACGTCCGCCTCCGCGTCGGCCGCGTCGACGTGCACCGCGGCCGCCTTGGCCAGTGGCACGGCCCCCGCGATCCGCACCTCGCCGAGCGCGGCCGGATCGAGGCCACGGTCCGGGTCGACCGCCGCCGTGCCGTCCGGCACGTCGACCGCGACGACGACCCGGCGCCGCGGCGCCCCCGGGTCCGCCGCCAGCAGCCGCAGGGAGCCCAGTGCGGACCGGCTCAGCGCCGCGTACTCCAGCTCCTCGATGTCGTCGGAGAGGTACCACTCACGCAGGGCGGGCGTGACGGCGTACGCGACGACCGGTCCCGCGCCCAGCTCGCCCGTCTTGTACGCCTCGGCGAGACCGGGGAGGGTCAGAGGGACGTAGACGCGCATGACGAGCCGCTTTCGTAGTCGGTCAGGGACGCCGGACAAGCCCCGGTCGGGGACCCCACGCAGATCGTTCCGCGCCTCCGGCGAGTCACCCCAGGATACGTGCGGGCGTCCCCCTTCGGGCCCCGCCGGCACCGTTCCGCACCGTCAACCAGGACGCCCGCGGATCACCCTGCCCGTCCCACCCGCACCACTGACTCCCGCCCGGCCCCTCACCCTGATGCGTGAACCTTTCGGCCGCCCCCGCGCCGCCGCGGCCTCGCCACGCACCCGGTCCGCCTCGTACAGGATCCCCACCGAGAAGTTACCGACCGGTATCCACCTCCGCGTGAAACGGGGATCCCGCATGAACAAGGTGATGACCAGAAACAGCACGACGACCCCGGCGAAGTCCCGGCCTGGCGGGCGCCCGCCGGTCCGCCACGACACCCGCCGCCCCGGCGGCACCCCTCGCCGCAGGACCCCCGGCCCGGGCCTGTCCGGCACCACGGCGCCGAGCCCCCGCACACCGGCCACGGTACCGGCGCAGGGCGCCCCGGGAGCGGCACCACCCGGCGTCGCGGGCCAGGCGGCGGCGACGGTCCCCCAGCCCCGCCCGACGGACCTCTTCGCCGACCGTCTGCTGTCGGTGCTCAGCGGTCAGCGCCCGGTGCACAGCATGCTCCGCCACACCGTCGGCCGGGCCTACGACGAGCTGGCCCGGCTCGCCGCACACGGCCCGCTGCGCACCCACGGCACCCGTCCGGTCGTCCGCGACATCGGCTACTACGTCCCGCGCCCGGGTGCCATCGAGGCCTTCGCCCGGATCGGCGCGGGCGACCAACTGCGCGCCATGGCATTCCGCCTGGAGTGCGGCCCCGACCACCGCTGGCGCTGCACAGCGGTGGAACTGGGCGGACCCCGGCCACCACGGGCGGACGAAGACTGACCCCTGCGGGCCGCCCCCTGCCGGCCGACGGCTGACAGGTCGCGATGACCGGGCGCCTGTCGGCCGGCAGGCCCGACGGCCAGCGGGCCCGACGACTGACAGGCCGCGATGACTGGCGGGCCCTTCGGCCGGCGGCCAAAAGCTCCCGGCCCGCGGCAAGCGGTCGACCGGGGGCCTGACGGCCGACAGGCCGCGACGACCGGCACGCCCAACGACCAGCGGGCCTGACGACCGACAGGCCGCGACGGCTAGCGGGCCCGACGACCGGGGGCACAACGGCCGGGAGCCAAACGACCGGGGGCCCGACAGCCAGAAGCCAAACGACCGGGGGCCCGACGGCCGGCAGCCAAAAGCTCCCAGCCCGACGGCGAGCGGACGGCCGGGGGCCCGACGACATGAGGGGCCGGGCACCCTCGGGTGCCCGGCCCCTCACACAGCCGTGCTGCCGCTGCCGCCGGACGGCAACGCGCGGGGCGCCATCACCGCACTCCGGCATGGCGCCGACGTCCGGCCGTCGCTTGAGGCGGCGGCCGACCGCTCCGCCGCCTCAAGCGACGGCGTCACTTCTTGCGGCGGCGGCTGCCCTTGGCCTGCTTGCGGCGCTCCGCACGGGTGAGGCCGTCCGCCTCCGAGCGCACCGGCTCGCCGTCGTCGCCGGCGAAGTCGCCCTCGACGATGCCGCCCTCACCGTCCACGGTCGGCGCGGAGAAGTGCAGCCGCTCGCGGCGCTGCGGGGCTTCCAGGCCCTTGGCGCGGATCTCCGGGCGGGCCGCCTGGGCCGCCACGGCCTCCTCCTTCTCCAGGGAGGGCTGGGCGGCGTCCGCGACGGGGACCTCCTCGACCTGCTGCTCGACCTGGACCTCCAGGTTGAACAGATAGCCGACGGACTCCTCCTTGATGCCCTCCATCATGGCGGTGAACATGTCGAAGCCCTCGCGCTGGTACTCGACCAGCGGGTCCTTCTGCGCCATCGCGCGCAGGCCGATGCCCTCCTGGAGGTAGTCCATCTCGTAGAGGTGCTCGCGCCACTTGCGGTCCAGGACGGACAGCACGACCCGGCGCTCCAGCTCACGCATGATCTCGGAGCCGAGCTGCCCCTCACGCTGTTCGTACTGCTCGTGGATGTCGTCCTTGATGGACTCGGCGATGAACTCGGCGGTCAGCCCGGCACGGTCGCCCGCGGCCTCCTCCAGCTCCTCGATGGTGATCTTCACCGGGTAGAGCTGCTTGAAAGCGCCCCACAGCCGGTCCAGGTCCCATTCCTCGGCGAAGCCCTCGGCGGTCTCGGCCGCGACGTAGGCGTCGATCGTGTCGTGCGTGAAGTGCTGGATCTGCTCCTGCAGGTCCTCGCCCTCCAGGACGCGGCGCCGCTCGCCGTAGATGACCTCGCGCTGCCGGTTGAGGACCTCGTCGTACTTGAGGACGTTCTTCCGGGTCTCGAAGTTCTGCGTCTCGACCTGCGACTGGGCGGACGCGATCGCGCGCGTGACCATCTTGTTCTCGATCGGCACGTCGTCCGGGACGTTCGCCATGGACATCACGCGCTCGACCATCTGGGCCTTGAACAGGCGCATCAGGTCGTCACCCAGCGAGAGGTAGAAGCGGGACTCGCCGGGGTCGCCCTGGCGGCCGCTACGACCGCGCAGCTGGTTGTCGATGCGGCGGGACTCGTGGCGCTCGGTGCCCAGCACATACAGGCCGCCCAGGTCCTCGACCTCGTCCTTCTCGGCCTTGACCGCGTGCTCGGCGCGCTCCAGGGCGGCGGGCAGGGCCTGCGCCCACTCCTCGATGTGCTCCTCGGGGTCGAGCCCGCGCTGGCGCAGCTCGGCCTCGGCGAGGTCCTCGGGGTTGCCGCCGAGCTTGATGTCCGTACCACGGCCGGCCATGTTGGTGGCCACGGTCACGGCGCCCTTGCGGCCGGCCTGGGCGACGATCACCGCCTCGCGCTCGTGGTGCTTGGCGTTCAGCACCTCGTGCTGGATGCCGCGCTTGCTGAGCTGCTGCGAGAGGTACTCGGACTTCTCGACCGAGGTGGTGCCGACCAGGATCGGCTGGCCCTTCTCGTGCTTCTCCGAGATGTCGTCGACGACCGCCTCGAACTTGGCGACCTCGGTGCGGTAGATCAGGTCCGACTGGTCCTTGCGGACCATCGGCCTGTTGGTCGGGATCGGGACCACGCCGAGCTTGTAGATCTGGTGGAACTCGGCGGCCTCGGTCATCGCCGTACCGGTCATGCCGGAGAGCTTGTTGTACAGGCGGAAGAAGTTCTGCAAGGTGATCGTGGCGAGTGTCTGGTTCTCGTCCTTGATGTCCACCCCTTCCTTCGCCTCGATCGCCTGGTGCATGCCCTCGTTGTAGCGGCGGCCGGCGAGGATACGGCCGGTGTGCTCGTCGACGATCATGACCTCGCCGTCGATGACGACGTAGTCCTTGTCGCGCTTGAAGAGCTCCTTGGCCTTGATGGCGTTGTTCAGGTAGCCCACCAGCGGGGTGTTCACCGACTCGTAGAGGTTGTCGATGCCCAGCCAGTCCTCGACCTTGGTGACGCCGGCCTCGTGGATGGCGACCGTGCGCTTCTTCTCGTCGACGTCGTAGTCGCCGGTCTCCTCGACGCCCTTCAGCGGGTTGCCCGCCTCGCCGCGCTTCAGGCGCGTGACCAGCTTGGCGAAGTCGCCGTACCACTTGGTGGCCTGGTCGGCCGGGCCGGAGATGATCAGCGGCGTACGGGCCTCGTCGATGAGGATGGAGTCGACCTCGTCGACGACGGCGAAGTTGTGGCCCCGCTGGACCAGCTCGTCCTGCGACCACGCCATGTTGTCGCGGAGGTAGTCGAAGCCGAATTCGTTGTTCGTGCCGTAGGTGATGTCGCACGCGTACTGCTCGCGGCGCTGGGCCGGGGTCATGTTCGCCAGGATGCAGCCGACGGTCAGACCCAGGAACCGGTGGACGCGGCCCATCATCTCGGAGTCCCGCTCGGCCAGGTAGTCGTTGACCGTGACGATGTGGACGCCGTCTCCGGAGATGGCGTTGAGATAAGCGGGCAGCGTGCCGACCAGGGTCTTGCCCTCACCGGTCTTCATCTCGGCGACATAGCCGAGGTGGAGCGCGGCGCCGCCCATCATCTGCACGTCGTAGTGCCGCTGGCCGAGGACGCGCTTGGCGGCCTCGCGCACGGTGGCGAACGCCTCGGGCAGCAGGTCGTCAAGGCTCTCACCGTCGGCGTACCGCTGCTTGTACTCATCGGTGAGGGCCCGCAGCTCGGCGTCGGAGAGGTCGACGAAGTCCTCTTCGATGGAGTTGACCTGGTCCGCGATGCGGTGCAGCTTGCGCAGGATCTTGCCTTCGCCTGCACGCATGATCTTCGAGAGGACGGACACGGGGGTTTGTCTCCTTGCCGGTCGGGCCTGGGACGGTCGGTTACGTATGACAGCTTGAGCAACGGCCATCGTAAGCGAGGACCCCGCCACGCCGGGAGGTCTGTCGCCGACAGCCATGAGGACAACGGACGGGCGTGACGGAAGGTGCCGCGTCCGTGCCACGAAAAGTAACCGGCCGCTCACGCGATGACGCGGGAGGAGACCCGACGGCGTGGCGCCCGCGCCCCGTCCGGCGGGGGGCACGCGGGGCGGCGCGAAATGCCGTGGCAGCCGGGCGGGGACCCGAGCAGAATCGGGCGATGGACCCCGTCACTCTGACCTCCGAACGCCTCCTGTTGCGCACCGTGGACCCCGGTGACGCCGACGCGGTGTTCGCGGCCGCCCAGGACCCCGACATCCAGCGCTGGACCACGATCCCGTCGCCGTACCTGCGGGAGCACGCGGAAGTGTTCGTCGGCCGGATAGCCCCCGACGGCTGGGCGGACGCCTCGATGTTCACCTTCGGCGTCTTCCTGCCCTCGGGGGAGCTGGTGAGCATGCTCGGTCTGACGATGCGCTCCCTGGACGTCGCCGAGGTGGGCTATTGGACGGCGAAGGAACACCGGGGCAACGGCTACGTCACGGAGGCGACACTCACCGCGGCACGCTGGGCCTTCACCGAGCGGTCGATCGACCGCCTGGAGTGGCGTGCCGAGGTGGGCAACGCGGGCTCGCGGGCGGTCGCGGAACGCGCGGGCTTCTCCATCGAGGGCATCCTGCGCTCCGCGATCATCAACAAGGGGGTCCGCCGGGACTGCTGGGTGGGTTCGCTCCTGCCGTCCGATCTGGGCCTGCCCCCGTCGGCGCCGTATCTGCCGGCCCCGTCCCGGCCGGCGTAGCCACGGGCCGTACCGCGGGGGCGGGGTCCCGGCCCACCCGGCGGTGTCAGTGGCAGGCCCTACGGTGTGACCCATGCCGAGCCTCCCGCCTCCCGCCGCCGAACTGACCGCCGACGAAGCCCGCCGCATCGCCCTGCGGGCCCAGGGCTTCCTCGGGGCCCCCGACCGCAGGGCCGGCGTCCGCGGGGTCCTGCGCCACCTCGGCGCGGTCCAGCTCGACACCATCTCGGTCCTCGCCCGCTCCCATGAAGTCATCGCGTACGCCCGCCTCGGCGCGATAGGCCGCAGCTCGGTCGACGCGGCGTACTGGACGCCGTCGCCCGCCGGTCCGGCCGCGCCCCACCCCCACGCCTTCGAGTACTGGTCGCACGCCGCCTGCATCCTCCCCATCGAGGAGTGGCCCCACTTCGCCTTCCGCCGCCGCGCCTACCGCTCGCGCCCGCACTGGAATCACGCGCTGCCGGACGGCGTCTACGAGCAGGTCGTCAAGCAGCTGCGCGCCGAGGGCCCGCTCACCGCCACGGACCTGGGCGGTGCGAAGAGGACCAGCGAGTGGTGGGACTGGTCCGGCACGAAGGTCGCGGTGGAGCGCGCGCTGATGTACGGCGAGGTGGCGTGCGTCGAGCGACGCGGCTGGAAACGGGTGTACGACCTCGCCGAGCGCGCCGTCCCTGAGGCCCTGCTGCACGACGAGCTGGACGACGCCGAGTGCCTGCGCCGGCTGGTGCGGCTCGCCGGCCAGTCCCTCGGCGTCGGCACGCGCGCGGACATCGCTGACTACCACCGTCTCAAGGGCGAGCAGGTCGACGCGGTGATCGAGGACTCGGGCCTGGTCCCGGTGACGGTCGAGGGCTGGGGCAGACCGGCGTGGGCGGATCCGGCGGCGCTCGCGACCCCGCCGCGCGGCCGCCACCGTACGACGCTTCTGTCGCCCTTCGACTCCCTGATCTGGGAGCGGGCGCGCACGGAGCGGATCTTCGGCTTCACGCACCGCCTGGAGGCCTATGTCCCCAGGCCGAAGCGGGTCCACGGCTACTTCGCGATGCCGGTGCTCGCCGGCGGCCGGCTGGTCGGCCGGGTGGACCCGGCGCGTGAGGGCGGCACCCTGGTCGCGAAGCAGGTCACGCTGGAGGATCCCCGGGCGGTCCCGGCGGTGGCCCAGGCCCTGTTGGAGGCGGCGTCCTGGGTGGACTGCACGAACGTACGCGTGGAGCGGGTGGACGCTCCGGCCCTGCGGGAGCCGCTGACCCGGGAGCTGTCCCGCGCGCTGGACTGACGCGAGCCCTCAGGGCTCCGAACCGGCCCCCGGCTGCTCGCCGGCTGCCGGGGCCCGCCCGCTAGCGGATCTCGAGGATCTTCTCCCGCATCGCGTAGACCACGGCCTCCATCCTGGAGTGCAGTTGCAGCTTCTCCAGGATGTTGCGCACGTGGTTCTTCACGGTGTTCTCGGAGATGAACAGCTCCTTGGCGATGTCCCGGTTGTTCATTCCGGTGGCGACGAGCTTGAGGACCTCCAGCTCACGGTCGGTGAGCCGCGGCGCCGGGACCAGCCGGCGCTCGTCGGTCCGCTGGATCATCGACTTGAACTCGGTGAGGAGCTTCGACGCCATGGAGGGGCTGATCTGCGACTGGCCGTCGGCGACCGCGCGAATGGCCGTGGCCACCTCGTCCGTGGAGATCTCTTTGAGGAGGTACCCGGTCGCACCCGCCTTGATGGCGTCGTAGAGGTCGGCCTCCTCGTCGCTGATCGTCAGCATGATGATCTTGGCGCTGGGCACCACCTCCTTGATGGAGGTACAGGCCTCGATCCCGCCCCGCTTGGGCATCCGCACGTCCATGAGCACGATGTCGGGCAGCAGATCGGCCGCCTTGTCGACCGCCTCCGCGCCGTCTCCCGCCTCGCCGACCACCTGGATGTCCTCCTCGGCGGCCAGCACGATCTCCAGGCCGCGACGGAAGAGCGCGTGGTCGTCCACGACCAGGACGCGGATGGGCTCGCCGCCCGCAGAGCCCGTCTCCGGGCCCATGCCGACGACGCCGCCGTCGGCATCCGCGTCACGCATCGGTCCGAAGCTGTCGGCCATCGTTCCTCCCCCTGAAGGCTGTGGCCCGTGGTCCTGTGCCATCGCCAACCCAAGGCAACGGCCCACCGGTTGAGCCGTTACGGCCATGATTCCATGCCCGGGCGACCGCCCGATGACCGAACGCGGCGAGAAATAGCCACACACCGGTGCCCCTGGGGGCGCAGGGGCTCTCCCAGGGGCACACCGGTACAGCCGTCACTCGGCGGGAATCAGCCGCCGACCACTCCGCCCGCCTCGGCCGCCTGCGTCTGAGCCACCATCTGGTCGGTGCTCAGGTGGATGACGCCGTAGTCATAGGCGTGCCGGCGGTAGACGACGCTGGGTTGCTTGCTCTCGGAGTCGACGAACAGATAGAAGTCGTGTCCGACCAGCTCCATCTCGTAGAGGGCCTGGTCGAGCGACATCGGGGACGCGACATGTGTCTTCTCGCGGACGATGAGGGGGCCTTCGCCCTGCACCTCGAGCGATCCGATCTTCTTGGTCGGCACGCCGTCCGCCTCTTCCTCCGACACGACGATGCCGCTGCCGTTGAGGGTCGCGGCGCCCGGAACGTGGTCGGGCACCTCGGCCGCCGTGAGCCTGCGGACTCCGCGGCGGGTATGGCGCTTGTCGTGCTCCCTGCGCAGCCGCGCCTCGAGCTTCTCCGACGCCAGGTCGAGTGCCGCATACGGATCGCTGGCCGCCGCCTCCGCCCTGATCACCGGACCGCGGGAGCGGAGGGTGATCTCCACTCGGTCACAGCGATCGGCCTGTCGGGGGTTGGGCTCCTTGGACACCTCGACGTCCAGGCTGATCACCTTGGCATCCAGCTTCTGGATCTTGTCCAGCTTCAGCTTCTCGGCCACGTGCTTCCGGAACCGCTCGGGCACCTCTGTCTTGCGGCCCTTGACGACGATGTCCACGCAGAACTCCGTTCCCGGATCGCTCCGCATTCCCGGCGGAGCATCTCCCTTGTGCACCAGGCTCCGGTGAACTCCGGAGCCGCGGACTCGGTGACTGCCACCTCCTCCTCCCCCGTGTGCGAGGCCCCCTCCCACGGCTGCGGGCGATTGCAGAAAGCCCGCAGCGCACATTCGAATAAGCGAGGGACGGCCTGCGCCTTTCTCTCACAACCGAACATATCTCGCCCGGACGGATGTCGTCACCCTCTACCGCGGCGTACCTCCATTCCGGTGAATTGACCTGCTCATTACCTGCAACGATGCAAGTTCTCAGTCAGTTCCGGTGAATGCGAAAGAGTCCGCAGGCGCCGCGATCACGGCCGCACGGATCCCGTCCGCACCGCCGTGAGCAGCGGTTCTTCCCGATGGCCACCGCACCCGGGCCGGCCCTGCCGTCGCCTCCCGCGCTCTTCGTTCCCCCCTTGCTTCCCCTGCCGCGCGCGCATACACCTCCGTGTCCCTCATTCGAGGGTGCCCGACCGCGGCCCGTACCGCGCGCGCCGCCTCCGCCACTGACGCTCCCGTCGTCATCAGGTCGTCGACGATCACCACCGGCCCGCCGGTCAGCAGCCGCGCGCCCCCTTCGGCCACCTCCAGCGCGCCGGCGAGGTTGACCAGCCGCTGCCGGGAACCGAGCCCCGACTGGTCGGCCACCGCCCGCCGCTGCCGCAGCACGGCCGCCACCCGGGCCGCCGTCCCCGTCCGGCGCAGCTCCCCCGCGGCAGCCAGCGCGATCCGCCGCGCGGGGTCGTGCCCCCTCGCCCGCACCGCCCGACGCGAGGAGGGGACGGGCACCAGCAGCACACCCGGCCGTGCGTCACCGGCCCGGTCCTCGCCCAGCCCCGCCCGTACGGCCCCGGCCAGCGCCGTACCGAGCGGCCTCGCGAGCATCAGGACGCCCCGCTCCTTGTGGGCCAGCAGCAGGGCGCGCACCGCGCCCCCGTAGGCAGCCGCCGCGTGCACCACGGGCAGCCCCGCCGGCTCCGGCACCGGTCGCACCCGCCGCGGTGCGCTCCCCTGCAGGGCCGCTCGGCACTCCGGGCAGAGCACCGTGCGCGGCCTCCCGCAGCCTCCGCACTCGGCGGGCAGCACCAGATCGGTGAGGTCCTGCCACCACCCCCGCATGGCCACCACTGTGCCAAGGCGAGAAGCGGCCTGCCAGGCCTGTGGAAAACTCCCTGTGGACAACCGAGGGGCGCATGCCGGCCGGGCCCCGGCGGTCCGGCAGCGGTCCGGCGGTTCACCCCGGATAGACCGGAGCCGCCCCCGCCTTGACGACCTTCTGCCACTGCGCCCCGGCCGACAGCCGCACGATCCCGTCCTCCGAGTAGGCCACCAGCGGCAGCCGCTCGTCCTCGGACGCCGCGATCTGCTTCACCCCGGTCGGCGAGGGCGGCGCGTTGCCCGCCGGCACGGAGCCGTCGACCTGAACGTAGCGCATCTGCTGCACCCCGCCCGACTCGCGTCCGACCACCACGAGCCGGCTGTCCCCGGCCCAGGACATGGCTGTGACCTCCTCCAACTGGGGAGTGACGGAACGCAGTTCGAGGATCGACACGGCGGGCCGCCCGTCGGCCCCGTTCTCCCGCTCGACCCGCCCGATCTGCAGGGACGTCTTGCCGTCCTTCTTCACGATCAGCGCGATCCGCACACCGTCGGCCGCCACCCGGACCGCCTCGATGCGTCCGTCGAGTCCCGGCGTGCGCACCTCGACCGGTTGGCCGGCGCCCTTCTCCAGCACCACGAGCCGAGGGTTCCTCGGATCGCGGTCCGCCACCCACAGATCGCCCCCGCCGTCCCAGCTCGGCGTCGTCAGCCGGTCGTCCTCCGACGGGCCCTGACTGCTCAGCACCGCGTTCCCGAGGGGAGCGCCCGGCTCCAGCGGCGCGACGTACAGATACTGCCCGTCGGCCGAGACCCCGGCCGCCCGGTCCTCGTCACGCGAGACGGCGGCCGCTCGCAGCCTCCTGACCCCCTCGCCCAGGGCGCCCGGCACCGGGTCGAACTGGTTGGAACCGCTGCCGCTCGGCAGCCTGACCAGCCGCTGCCTGCCGTCGATGAAGTACTCGTACTCGGGCGCTTTGGCCGTGCCGTGCGAGGCGATGATCTCGGCCCGGGCCTCGTTCAGCTCGCACAGCCTCCTGCCGTCGGAGCGCTCCAGCTCGACCTGGTTCACACCCGTCGGTGTCAGATCCTGCAGCGTGAACAGCAGTTGGGCCGCCATCCGCGAGCACTGTGTCCGCCCCACCCGGTCGGCCCTGTCGTCGAGCGGCACCGTCAGCGTGTTCTGGTCGTCGGGCGACAGCGAGGTGACGTCCTTCCTGAGCGCGGTCCCCGAGGGGAAGCTCGACGTCGCGACCGGGTCCAGCCAGTGTGTGGGGCCCTTCAGCAGCGCACGGACCGTCGCCGTGACGGCGTCCACCTTGCTGCGCACGTACACCGGGTCGGCGACGGTGCTCAGCTGTCCGCCCTCCGCGGCGGGCACGTTCGAGGCGTAGTAGTACTTGTTGACCGACACATAGTTGCGCTGGAAGTCGGACCTGCCCATGACCACACCCTGCGGCAGCGAGTCGATGCGCCACTGGTTGGTCTTCTTCTCCAGCGTGAGGTGCACGGTCCTGCTGTACGTCCCCGAGGCCGGCCTGTACGCGTGCTGGGCGTCCACGACGGCGAACTCGCTGCCCGTCAGCGTGTACGAGTAGTCATCGTCCGCCTCCCGGGTCCTGCTGTGCTCGGGCACGGTGTTCGGCCCGTCGGACAGCACCGTGGTGGACTGGTCCGGGTGCCACACGCGCGACGCGCCGGCGGTCAAATACTTACGGGCCGTCTCGTACCGCGGGTCGTCACTGGTCAGCGCCTCCAGGAAACCCTGCACGATCTCCGCGGGCCCGGCGTTCTCCCGCGGTGGCATCGCGAACACCCGGACCTGGGCGTCCTGCCGGGGCGTCGACTCGACGCCGCGCAGATCCCCGCTGTCCGGCATCGACGCGCACCCGGCCAGCAGTACGGCGCCACAGCCGACGAACACGCCCGTGCGCGGCGCACGCCGCCGCCTGCCCCCCTCAGAGCTCCGGACAGAATCGGCGCCCGGCTCGCGGCGTCTGGCACGCACGCTCGCAAGCACCAGACGCCGCAAGCTGATCGGACTCCCCTTTTGTCCGGAGCTCTCAGCGCCCACGAACTGCCTCCCCTTTGCTCACTTACTCGTGCGGCCCGTCGCCCGGCGACGGGTCCTGTGTGCTGTCCTCCCGGTGCCGCACGGCCCCGGTGGACCGCGGCACCACCCGCGCGCCGTTGCCCGGCAGCGCGGTCGGGTCGGCCGTGGGCGCCACGGCGGCCAGTCTCGGCGCGATCGGGGCCCGCTCGCCCGTGGCCTGTGCGGGCACCGTGGCGAGCTTGTCCGAGCCGCCCCGCGGCAGCCCGGCGTCGTGCAGCCCGCGGTTGCGCCGCGAGTCCTTGGGCTCCAGGGGTATCGGGGAGCCCCGCAGCTGCTCGTCCGCGGTCCGCGGCAGCGTCAGCCGGAACTGCGAACCGCCGCCCGGCTCGCCCCACGCCTGCAGCCAGCCACCGTGCAGCCGGGCGTCCTCCAGGGCGATCGACAGCCCCAGGCCCGTACCACCGGTGGTACGGGCGCGTGCCGGATCCGCCCGCCAGAACCGGCTGAACACCCGGGTCGCCTCGCCCGGCTTGAGCCCCACGCCGTAGTCCCGCACCGCGATCGCGACCGCGCCGCCCGCCGCGGCGAGCTTGACGATGACGTCCCTGCCCTCACCGTGCTCGACCGCGTTGACGACCAGGTTGCGCAGCACCCGCTCCACCCGCCGGGCGTCGGCTTCCGCGACGACGGGCTGCTGGTCGCCGACGACGCGTATCCGCGTCCCCTTGCGCTCGGCAAGCGGCTCGGCCCCGCTCACCACCCGTCGCACGACCTCGCGCAGGTCGATCGGCTCGGCCTCCAGGGCCGCCGCGCCCGCGTCGAAACGGCTGATCTCCAGCAGGTCCGCGAGCAGCGACTCGAAACGGTCCAACTGGTCCGCGAGCAGTTCCGCCGACCGCGCGGTCACCGGGTCGAAGTCGACGCGCGCCTCATGGATGACGTCGGCCGCCATCCGCACGGTCGTCAAGGGCGTGCGCAGCTCGTGGGACACGTCCGACACGAACCGCCGCTGCATCCTCGACAGGTCCTCCAGCTGCTGGATCTTCAACTGGAGGTTCTGCGCCATCTTGTTGAAGGCCTCGCCCAGACGTGCGATGTCGTCCTCGCCGGTGACCTTCATACGTTCCTGCAGCCGCCCGGCGGACAGCCGTTCGGCGATGCCCGCCGCCATCCGCACGGGGGTGACGACCTGGCGCACCACGAGCCAGGCGATGGCCCCGAGGAGCACCACGACGAACAGCCCGGCGGTCGCCAGCGTCCCCTTGACCAGGCTGAGCGACTTCTCCTCCTGGGTGAGCGGGAAGAGGTAGTACAGCTGGTAGGGGTGTCCGTTCGGGTCGTTGATCTGCTTGCCGATGATGAGCGCCGGCTGCGGATCGCGGTCGCTGTCGGTGTAGACGATACGGGTGTAGCTCTGGGCCACACCCATGCCGGCACCGACGCGCCGGCGCAGGTCCTCCGGCACGCTCTGGCTGGGGTCCACGTCACCCGACGCACGCGGACCGAGACCGCGGTTGTCGCCGCTGTCCACGGCGGTGGTGCTCAGCGTGACCACGTCGAAGGCGCCCTGGCCACCGCTGGAGAGCGACTCGACGAGATCGCTCATCCACCCGCTGACGTTCTGCACCGGGTTGTTGCCCGTGCCCGAGTTGTCGTCGCCGCCGCTCGCGCTGACCGCACTGTCCGCCTTCTGCCCGGCGACCGTGAAACCGCCGACGGCCTGGCTCTGGGACGCCTTCACCTTGGCATCGAGCAGACCGTTGCGCACCTGTCCGATGACGACGAAGCCCAGCAACAGCACGACGCCCAGGGACATCAGCAGCGTCGTGACGACGATCTTGAGCTGGATGTTGCGCCGCCACAGCCGCATCACGGGCAGCAGCGGACGGCGCACCCAGCGCATGACGAGCCGGAGGACCGGGCTGCCCTGGACTCCGCCCTGGAGCAGCCCGCCCTCGATGAACCGTCCCCATCCGGAGCCTGCCGTGCGCCGCCCGGCAGGCGGCTCCCGGCGGGCCTCCGCCCGACCGGGAGCCGAAGCGGCACCGTCCAACGGCACCTCAGCTCGGTCCGGCCTTGTAACCGACGCCACGGACGGTCACCACGATGTCCGGCCGCTCCGGGTCCTTCTCGACCTTGGAACGCAGCCGCTGGACATGCACGTTGACCAGACGGGTGTCCGCCGCGTGACGGTAGCCCCAGACCTGCTCGAGCAGGACCTCGCGGGTGAACACCTGCCACGGCTTGCGCGCCAGCGCCACCAGCAGGTCGAACTCCAGCGGCGTCAGCGCGATCGACTGCCCGTCACGCTTCACCGAGTGACCGGCCACGTCGATGACGAGGTCACCGATCGTGAGCTGCTCGGGCGCCGGCTCCTCGGACCTGCGCAGCCGCGCCCGGATCCGGGCCACCAGCTCCTTCGGCTTGAACGGCTTCACGATGTAGTCATCCGCACCCGACTCGAGGCCGACCACCACATCCACGGTGTCGCTCTTGGCGGTGAGCATCACGATCGGCACACCGGACTCCGCCCTGATCAGGCGGCACACCTCGATGCCGTCCCGCCCGGGCAGCATCAGGTCGAGCAGCACGAGGTCGGGCTTGGTCTCGCGGAAAGCGGCCAGCGCCTTGTCGCCGTCAGCTACGAAAGACGGCTCAAAACCTTCACCACGCAGCACAATGCCGAGCATCTCGGCCAGTGCGGTGTCGTCGTCGACGACAAGGACTCGTCCCTTCATGGACCACATCATCCCATTAACTAAATTGTTACCTGGCGTGACCTGTCACACAGCGCAGCGAGTGCATCGGCCGTCACCGGGGAAACGACGCCCTCTTCGGTGACGATCGCCGTCACCAGCTCGGGCGGCGTCACGTCGAACGCCGGGTTGTACGCCTGGGTCCCCAGGGGTGCCACCGGTATCCCGCCTCCCGCTTCCGCTCTCGCCACCGGCACCCGGGGCGCGGTGACCTCCGTCACCTCGTACCCGGGCCGCTGCTCCACCTCGATGGACGCCCCGTCGGGCGTGCCGGGATCCACCGTCGTCACCGGCGCCACCACGATGAACGGCACATGGTGGTACCGGGCCAGAACAGCGAGCGGATAGCTCCCCACCTTGTTCGCCACCGAACCGTCGGCCGCGATCCGGTCCGCCCCGATCAGTACGGCGTCCACCTCGCCCGCCGCGAACAGGGAACCGGCCGCGTTGTCCGTGAGCAAGGTGTACGCCATCCCGTTGCGGGCCGCCTCGTACGCCGTCAAACGAGCACCTTGCAGCAAGGGACGCGTCTCGTCCACCCACAGCCTGCGCAACCGCCCCGCCCGGTGCGCCGCGAGCGCCACCGCGAACGCCGTACCCCTGCCGCCGGACACCAGCGCCCCCGTGTTGCAGTGAGTGAGCACCCGGTGCCCGCCGCCCGGCAGCAACGCGTCCAGCAGGGTGAGACCGTGCCGCGCCATCCGCGCGCTGGCCTCGGCGTCCTCCTGGTGCAGGGCGCGCGCGGCGGCCAGCGTCGCCTCAGCGGCCTGCCGCAGGCCCCCGCCGCCGGCGAGCGCGGCCCGGTGGGCGGCCCGGGCCCTGCGCACGCCGACGGCGAGGTTCACCGCGGTGGGCCGGGCCCCGGCCAGCGCGGCGGCGGCCTCCTCCACGTCGAAGCCGCGCGTGGCGGCGAGCGCCACACCGTACGCCCCGGCGATCCCGAGCAGCGGCGCCCCGCGCACGGCGAGCGTGCGGATCGCGTCCACCAGCACGGACGCGTCCGTGCACACGAGCTCGACCTCCTCGGCCGGCAGTCTCCTCTGGTCGAGAAGGACCAGTACGGGCCCTTCGGGCGGCTCGTCCCAGCGGATCACGGGTATCTCCGTCGACTGGTTGTCCTCGCCCGGTCGCGCGTACTGATCAGCCATGCGGTCAGTCTGCCCCGTAACCGGCCGACAATTGAAGGTGTACAGCCCACACCACCGCTGGTCCCTCACCGGACACCGCGTGGCACGATGTCTGGCAACTCGCCGCCGCGACCGCGGAGCGGGCACCGTGAAGGAGCGACGATGAATGACACTCCGGGCTGGGCATCGCCCGGATCCGCCCCCTCCGACGGGGAGCAGCCGGACGCCACCGGCGCGCAGCCCCCGGAGCAGCCCTCGGACCAGAGCGGTGGCGCTCAGCCGCAGCCGCCGACGCAGTGGTCCAAGGAGCAGCCCCCGCCCGGGCAGTGGAGCGCTCCGCATCCTCCGGTTCCCGGTCAGGTCCCGCCGCCGCCCGGAGCCGGCTGGGGCGGTGGCGCACCCGCCGGTCCCGGTTACGGGGCTCCCCTCGGCGGTCCCGGTGGTTACGGGCCCCCGGCCGGCGGCTGGGGCGGGGCCTGGGGTCCGCCGCCCGCCGCCAAACCCGGTGTGATCCCGCTGCGACCGCTCGGGCTCGGCGAGATCCTCGACGGCGCGGTCTCCACCATGCGCACCCACTGGCGCGCCGTCCTCGGCATCTCGCTCGGCGTCTCCGTCCTCACGGAGGTCGTCACCACCCTGTTCCAGAAGCTCGTCCACGACCAGGCCACCGCGGACACCCTCAGCGACCCCGGTTCCTCCGCGAGCGCGGTGGGCCGCGCCATGGGCGATACGCTGCTGAGCTCCGGCGCGGTCTTCCTGGTGACCCTGATCGGCACCATCATCGCGACCGCCCTGCTCACGACCGTCACCAGCCGGGCGGTGCTCGGCAGGTCCGTGACCATCGCGGAGGCCTGGCGCGACGCTCGCCCACAGCTGCTGAAGCTGTCCGGCCTGACGCTCCTGCTGCCGCTCATGGCCCTCGCGATCGTCGCCGTCGGCACGGTGCCCGGCATCCTCATCGCGGCCTCCGGTGCGACCGCGGCGGGCATCTCGCTGGCCGTCCTGGGCGGCCTCGGCGCCACCCTGGTCGCCATATGGATCATGGTGCGTTTCTCGCTCGCCTCCCCCGCGCTGATGCTCGAGAAACAGAGCATCCGCACGTCGATGAGCCGCTCCGTCAAGCTGGTGCGCGGCTCGTGGTGGCGGGTCTTCGGTATTCAGCTGCTCGCGCAGATCATCGCGGGCATCGTGGGGGCGCTCGTCGTGATCCCCTTCGCCATCGTCGCCACAGTCCTCAGCGGTGACGTCGTCGGCAACCTCATGAGCGGCAGCGGCGCAGGCTTCGGCTGGACGTTCCTGATCATCACCGGCGTCGGCTCGGTGATCGGCAGCACTCTCACCTTTCCGATCAGCGCCGGAGTGACCGTGCTGCTCTACATCGACCAGCGCATCCGCCGCGAGGCCCTCGACCTCGACCTGGCCCGTGCCGCCGGCGTACGGGACTACGACGCCGACACCACCGGCGTCACCCCGGGGAGCTGACAGGGTGAGTCCGACGGGGGGAGTGTGGACCGTCGCACCGGTGCTGTGGCGCTCGGGCGACCAGCCGGTCACGATCCCGCGCGACCCGGCGCGGGAGGCGGCCCGGCGTGAGCTGGCCAAGCGGATGTACCACGAGAACGACCCCAGCCTGTTGCAGCGCGCCCTGAACGCGTTCTGGGACTGGGTCAGCGGCCTCTTGGACACCGCGTCCTCCGCGTCGCCGGGCGGCTCCGTGGGCCTGCTCGTCATCGTCCTGGCGGTCCTGGCGCTCCTCGGGGCCCTGTGGTGGCGCCTGGGCACCCCGCGCCGCACGCCCCCCTCGTCCGCCGCCCTCTTCGAGGACCGCCCCAAGAGCGCCGCCGAACACCGCGCGGCCGCCGAGGCGCACGCGGCCCAGAGCCACTGGAACCAGGCGGTCCAGGAACGCATGCGCGCGGTCGTCCGCTCCCTGGAGGAACGCGCCCTTCTCGACGTACGCCCCGGCCGCACCGCCGACGAGGCCGCCACCGAGGCCGGCCGCGCCCTCCCCGACCACGCGGACCGACTCCGCGTCGCCGCCCGGGACTTCGACGACGTCATATACGGCGGCCGGACCGCGGGCGAAGGAACGTACCGCCGCCTCGCCGCCCTCGACGACGACCTGGAGCGCGCCAAGCCCCAGCTCACCGACAGCACCCCCACCACGGCCCCCGACGCCCGCCCTGGAGCCGCCGGATGACCTCCGAGGCCACGCTCCCCGCCGCCTCCGCCTCGCCCACCGCCCGCCAGCTGTGGACCAGGTCGCGCGGCGTCCTGCTCGCCGTCGTGCTCCTGCTGGTCGGCGCCGTCGTGATCGCCGTCCTCCGCTCCAGCGCTCATCACGACCGCCTCGACCCCCGCTCGGCCGACCCGTACGGCAGCCACGCCGTCGCCGCGCTCCTCGCCGAACGAGGCGTCTCCACCCGGGTCGTCACCACCCTCGACGCGGCACGCACCGCCGCCGCCCCCGACACCACGCTCCTGATCGCCGCGCCCGATCTTCTGACGCGCCCTCAACAGGCCCGCCTGCAGCAGGCGACGCAGAACTCCGGCAGCCGGACGGTCCTGATCGCGCCGCAGACCTCCCTCGACGGCCTCGCCCCGGGAGTCTCGGCGGACCCCGCACCCAGCTTCGAGTCGCTGCTGGACCCCGGCTGCGCGTTGCCCGCCGCCCGGCGCGCGGGCGCCGCCGACACGGGCGGGATCCGCTACCTCACGTCCGCCGCCCACGCCGACCGCTGCTACCCCAGCGACGGCCTGCCCACCCTGCTGCGGCTGCCGGCCACGTCCGGAAGCGGCGACACCGTCGTCCTCGGCGCGCCCGACATCCTCTACAACAACCGCCTCGACAAGCAGGGCAACGCCTCCCTCGCCCTCCAACTGCTCGGTTCCCGCACCCACTTGGTCTGGTACCTCCCCTCGCTCTCCGACACCTCGGCCACCGACCCGGGCCGCCGCAGCTTCTTCGACCTGCTCCCCTCGGGCTGGCTGTGGGGCACACTCCAGCTCTTCATCGCCGCAGCCCTGGCCGCCCTGTGGCGGGCACGCCGGCTGGGCCCGCTCGTCCCCGAGAAACTCCCCGTCGCGATCCGCGCCTCCGAGACCGTCGAAGGCCGCGCCCGCCTCTACCGCAAGGCGCGTGCCCGCGACCGCGCGGCCTCCGCTCTGCGCTCCACCACCCGCACCCGCCTCGCTCCCCTCGTAGGCATCCCCCTCGCCCAGGCGCACGCGCCCGAGGCCCTGCTCCCCGCGCTGTCCGCCCACCTCCACGACGACGGACCGTCCCTGCACCCCCTCCTCTTCGGCCCGCCGCCCGGCGACGACGCGGCCCTGATCGCCCTCGCCGACCAACTCGACGCCCTCGAAAGAGAGGTACGCCGTCCATGATGGACCCGACCACTGACAACGCCGGGAACACCGGGGACCCGGACACCGTCCGAGCCTCCCTGGAGGCCCTGCGCGCCGAGATCGCCAAAGCCGTGGTCGGCCAGGACCCCGCAGTCACCGGCCTCGTCGTCGCCCTCCTGTGCCGCGGACACGTACTCCTCGAAGGAGTCCCCGGGGTCGCCAAGACCCTGCTCGTCCGCGCCCTTTCCGCGGCCCTGGAACTCGGCACCAAACGCGTCCAGTTCACCCCGGACCTGATGCCGAGCGACATCACCGGCTCCCTCGTCTACGACGCACGCACCGCCGAGTTCTCCTTCCAGCCCGGGCCGGTCTTCACCAACCTGCTCCTCGCGGACGAGATCAACCGGACCCCGCCGAAGACGCAGTCGTCCCTCCTCGAAGCCATGGAGGAGCGCCAGGTCACGGTCGACGGCACCCCGCGACCGCTCCCCGAACCGTTCCTGGTCGCCGCAACCCAGAACCCGGTCGAGTACGAGGGCACCTACCCCCTCCCGGAAGCCCAACTGGACCGCTTCCTGCTCAAACTGACGATCCCTCTCCCGTCCCGCCAGGACGAGATCGACGTCCTCACCCGCCACGCCGCCGGCTTCAACCCGCGCGACCTGCGCGCCGCCGGCGTACGCCCGGTGGCGAACGCAGCCGATCTCGAAGCGGCTCGCGCCTCCGTCGCCAAGACGACGGTGTCCCCCGAAATCACCGCCTACGTGGTGGACATCTGCCGCGCCACCCGTGAGTCCCCGTCACTCACCCTCGGTGTGTCACCCCGTGGGGCGACGGCGCTGCTGGCCACGTCCCGCGCCTGGGCCTGGCTGACGGGCCGTGACTACGTCACCCCCGACGACGTGAAGGCCCTGGCCCTCCCGACGCTCCGTCACCGGGTCCAACTCCGCCCGGAGGCGGAGATGGAAGGCGTGACCGCGGACTCGGTCATCAACGCGATCCTCGCCCACGTCCCCGTGCCCCGCTGATGGCACTCACCGGACGAGCCGCGCTCCTCGCGGCACTCGGCACCCTCCCGGTCGGCATCTGGGCACCCGACTGGACGGGCGTCCTCGCCGTCAACGGCTCACTCGTCCTGGCCTGCGTCTGCGACTTCGCCCTGGCCGCTCCCGTACGCCGCCTCGGCCTGACCAGGTCCGGCGACACCTCCGTACGCCTGGGCGACGCGGCCGACGTGACGCTCACCGTCACCAACCCGTCCGGTCGGCCCCTGCGTGCCCGTCTCCGAGACGCCTGGCCGCCCAGCAGCTGGCGGCCGGGCACCGAAGTGGCCGCGTCCCGCCACCGTCTGACGGTCCCTCCGGGCGAACGCCGCCGGGTCACGACCCGTCTCACCCCCACCCGCCGGGGCGACCGCCACGCCGACCGCGTCACGATCCGCTCCTACGGCCCCCTCGGTCTCTTCTCCCGCCAGGGCACCCACAGGGTCCCGTGGACCGTACGGGTCCTGCCTCCCTTCGCCAGCCGCAAGCACCTTCCCTCCAAACTGGCCCGCCTCCGCGAACTGGACGGCCGGACCAGCGTGTTGATCCGCGGCGAGGGCACGGAGTTCGACAGTCTGCGCGACTACGTCCCCGGCGACGACACCCGCTCCATCGACTGGCGCGCGACGGCCCGTCAGACCACGGTCGCCGTGCGCACCTGGCGGCCCGAACGCGACCGCCACATCCTCCTGGTCCTGGACACCGGCCGGACGTCCGCCGGGCGGGTCGGCGACGCGCCGCGCCTGGACGCCTCCATGGACGCGGCGCTGCTGCTGGCCGCCCTGGCCTCCCGGGCCGGTGACCGGGTTGACCTGCTCGCCTACGACCGCCGGGTGCGCGCCCTGGTCCAGGGCCGCGCCGCCCGTGAGGTCCTGCCGGCCCTGGTCAACGCCATGGCGACGCTGGAACCGGAACTCATCGAAACGGACGCCCGAGGGCTGACGGCCACCGCGCTCCGCACGGCCCCCCGCCGTTCCTTGCTCGTCCTGTTGACCACCCTCGATACGGCACCGGTGGAGGAGGAACTGCTGCCCGTGCTCTCCCGCCTCACTCGTCGTCATACGGTCCTGCTCGCCTCGGTCGCCGATCCGCGCGTCGCCCGTATGGCGACGTCGCGCGGAGACATCGACGCGGTGTACGAGGCCGCGGCGGCGGCACGGGCCCAGGCAGAGCGCACCCGTACGGCGGAACAACTACGCCGTCACGGCGTCACGGTCGTGGACGCGGCACCGGAGGATCTGGCACCGGCACTGGCGGACGCCTATCTGGCGCTGAAGGCGGCGGGCCGTCTCTGACAGCACGTGCCCCCATGAAGATCCATCATCGTGAAGTCGCTGGTCATCTCACGGACCGCGTGGACGGCCGCGATCGGCTTTCGGATTTCCAGAACCCGGCCGAGGACGTCGTGATCCTCACGATCGGCCTTGCCATCGCCGCCCTTGGCGTCTGGCTGCTGTGACCGTGTGACGTTGGGCGACCTGGGCCCCGGACCGTTCCCCGTCGGCTCCGGCCGAGCTGGGCCGCCTCGGAGGCTCCTGAACGCAGAAAACCCCCGTGCCGACTGGCACGGGGGTTTCCTCCAAAGATTGTTCGGCGGCGTCCTACTCTCCCACAGGGTCCCCCCTGCAGTACC
>NZ_JBSFXK010000045.1:0-63329 GCF_053595355.1 Streptomyces sp. NPDC002513
GAAGATCCTGGCCACCTGGACCGGCGCCTGCTCGATATGCGGCCAACCCGCCCCCACTCCCGAACCCCACCACAGGACCTAACAAAGCCCTACTAAGGCCCTGCCGGGCCATGGCGCTACGGCGCCATCCACGTGTACTGGTGTTCCGGCCGTCCCGTGTCGCCGTACTTCAGGGAGAGCCGCAGTCGCCCGGCCTGTTCCAGGTGGCGCAGATAGCGCTGGGCGGTGGACCGGCTGAGCCCCGTCCTGGTGGCCACCTCGTGGGCCGAGAGCGGCTGGCCGGCCCGGTGCAGCACGTCGCAGATGAGGTCCGTCGTGGGCTCCGACTGGCCACTCGGCAGCCTGGGCGAGGAGGAGACGGGGGCGGTGCGCAGAGCGCCGAAGATACGGTCGACCTGCTCCTGGCCCGCCACACCTCGGCCGCCGACCCGGTCGACGGTGCGGCGCAGGGCGGCGTACGAGTCGAGGCGGGTGCGCAGGGCGGTGAAGGTGAACGGTTTCACCAGGTAGTGCAGGGCGCCCAGACGCATCGCGCCCTGCACGGTCGCCATATCGCCGGCCGCCGTGATCATGATGACGTCCGTACCGTGCCCGCGTTCCCGCATGCGATGGACCAGTTCGAGACCCGTCTGGTCGGGCAGGTAGTGGTCGAGCAGGACCAGGTCGATCGGGGCACGCTCCACGGCGGCCAGCGCCTGGGCGGCGCTGTGCGCGCGGGCGGCCACCCGGAAGCCGGGAACCTTCCCCACGTACTTCGCGTTGATCTCGGCGACGCGGAAGTCGTCGTCCACGACCAGGACGTCAATCATCGGGCCTCTCTCCCTCAAGCCCGGGCGAGCGTTCAGCCCGTGTTTCGGCTCCGCTGTTGTAGCGCGAGCAAAATGAGCACAACAGACTTTTGCAAGCAGAAGACGGGGTTGCGCTCACAAGACTGCTGTTGTGGCACGCACCACACCTACGGTCCGGGCCATGAGCACAGACACCAGCCCCGCCATTGAGCTACGGGGCGCGAGCAAGACCTTCCGGACCCCGTCAGGGGGTCTGCACGTGGCCGTCCGTGGCCTGAACCTGACGGTGGGACGTGGCGAGTTCGTCGCCGTCGTGGGGCCCACCGGGTGCGGCAAGTCGACGACCCTGACCCTGGTCAGCGGCCTGGAGGAGCCCACCGAGGGCGAGGTCCTGGTGGCGGGCGATCCGGTCGCGGGCGTCGGGGACAAGGTCGGTTTCGTCTTCCAGCAGGACGCCACGTTCCCCTGGCGGACGGTGCTGTCCAACGTCATGGCGGGTCCCCGCTTCCGTGGGATGCCCAAGGCGGAGGCCCGGCAGAAGGCGCGCGAGTGGCTGGGCCGGGTCGGGCTCGCCGCGTTCGAGGACCGCTACCCGCACCAGCTCTCCGGCGGCCAGCGCAAGCGTGTCGCCCTCGCCGCGACCTTCGTCAACGACCCCGAGATCCTGCTCATGGACGAGCCGTTCTCGGCGCTCGACGTGCAGACCAGGGCGCTGATGTCGGACGAGTTGCTGGAGCTGTGGGAGGGCACGGGCGCCTCCGTCGTCTTCGTCACCCATGACTTGGAGGAGTCGATCGCGCTGGCCGACAAGGTCGTCGTGATGACCGCCGGACCCGCGACCGTGAAGCAGATCTTCGACATCGACCTGCCGCGGCCGCGCAAGGTGGAGTCGGTGCGCCTGGAGCCGCGGTTCATCGAGATCTACCGCGAGATCTGGGAGTCGCTCGGCGAAGAGGTCCGCATCACCCGCGAGAGGGGTGCCACCCATGTCGCCTGACGTCATCTCCGCGCCGTCCGCGGTCGACACCTCCAAGCCGGACCGCGCCCACTCACGCGCGCGTGCCGCCCGCAGACGCAAGGCCGTCGTGTTGCTGGCGCGTGTCCTGCTGCTGGTCGCCGTGCTGGGACTCTGGGAGGTGCTCTCCCGGGCCAAGGTCATCGATCCGTTCAACTTCTCGATGCCCTCGAAGATCTGGGACCAGATCTCCACCTGGATCACCCACGGCACCGCGCTCGGCTCGCTCGGCGAGCAGATCTGGGTCACCCTCCAGGAGGCGCTGCTCGGCTGGATCATCGGTGTGGTGGCCGGTGTGCTCTTCGGTATCGCGCTGGGGCGGATCGCCTTCCTCGCCGATGTCCTCGGTCCGTACATCAAGGTGCTCAACTCCATTCCCAGGATCGTCCTCGCACCGATCTTCGTGATCTGGTTCGGGCTCGGGCCGTCCTCGAAGGTGGCGTCGGCCGTCGTCCTGGTCTTCTTCCCGGTGTTCTTCAACGCCTTCCAGGGCGCCCGCGAGGTCGACCGCAACCTCGTCGCCAACGCGCGCGTCCTGGGCGCCAGTGACCGGCGCGTGACCCTTCAGGTCGTCATCCCGTCGGCCACCTCGTGGATCTTCACCAGCCTCCACGTCAGCTTCGGCTTCGCCCTCATCGGCGCCATCGTCGGCGAGTACATCGGTGCCACCAAGGGCGTCGGTCTGCTCGTCGCCCAGTCGCAGGGCACCTTCAACGCGGCCGGTGTGTATGCCGCGATGGTCATCCTCGCGGTCGTCGCGCTGGTGGCCGAGGGACTGCTCACCTTCGCCGAGCGCCGCATCTTCCGCTGGAAGCTGTCCGAATCCGAGCGCTGATCGGCCCGGTCCGGCCCTTCTTGCCCGTTCCTAGCCTTCTAGCCCGTTCCAGACCTTCCCGCTCGCTCCATCCCTCTTTCCCGCTCTTCTCGGGAGCCGCGCTCCGTCATCGGGAACGCGTGTTCCTCCTCCCGCACCGCCCTCTCACAAGGACGTGAACCGCCATGCGCAAGTCCGCCAGAATCGCCGCTCTCGCCGCGACCGGCCTGCTCGCCGTCACCTCGCTCACCGCCTGCGCCAACGACGCCGCCACCACCGCCGCCTCCTCCGGTTCCGGCAGCAAGGGGGACGGCAAGGGCGAGAAGGTCAAGATCATGGTGGGTGGGCTGGACAAGGTCATCTACCTGCCCGCCATGCTCACCCAGCGGCTCGGCTACTTCGACGCCGAGGGCCTCGACGTGGAACTGCTGAGCGAGCCGGCCGGCGTGCAGGCCGAGACGGCGCTCGTCTCCGGCCAGGTCCAGGGAGCCGTCGGTTTCTACGACCACACACTCGATCTCCAGACCAAGGGCAAGCACGTGGAGTCCGTGGTGCAGTTCTCGCACGCGCCCGGCGAGGTCGAGATCGTCTCCAACAAGGCCGCCAAGGACATCACCTCGCCCAAGGACTTCAAGGGCAGGAAGCTCGGGATCACGGGCCTCGGTTCTTCGACCGACTTCCTCACCAAGTACCTGGCGGTCACGAACGGTGTGCAGGTCAGCGAGTTCAGCCCGGTCGCCGTCGGGGCCGGTCCGACGTTCGTCTCCGCCCTCCAGAAGGGCTCCATCGACGCGGGTATGACCACGGACCCGACCGTCGCCACGGTCATCCAGAAGAACCTCGGGCAGGTGCTCGTCGACATGCGGACCCCGCAGGGTTCGCAGGAGGCGCTCGGCGGCCCGTACCCGTCGTCGAGCCTCTACATGCAGACGGACTGGGTCAACAGCCACAAGGACACGGTCCAGAAGCTGGCCAACGCGTTCGTGAAGACCCTGAAGTGGATGTCCACGCACTCCGCGAACGAGATCGCCGCGAAGATGCCCGCCGACTACTCCCAGGGCGACCAGACGCTCTACGCGAGCGCCGTCAAGAGCACGCTGCCGATGTTCACCGCGGACGGCGTGATGCCCGCGAACGGGCCCGAGACGGTGGAGAAGGTCCTCAAGGCGTTCAACCCCAACATCAAGAACGCCACCATCGACCTCGACAAGACGTACACCACCGAGTTCGTCAAGAAGGCCGCCGGCTGAGCCCACCAGCCGTGCCCTCAGGTGCGGGCCGCCCAGACGTAGCGATGCTCCGGGCGGCCCGTTTCGCCGTACTTGAGGGTCAACGCGGCCCGCCCCGTGCGTTCCAGGAGTTTCAGATAGCGCTGGGCGGTCTGGCGGCTCAGTCCCGTCCGGTCGGCGATCTCCTGGGCGGACAGCGGCCCCTCGGCGCTCACCAGGGCACGGCGTACGAGGTCCGCCGTGGTGGGGGAGTGGCTCCTGGGGAGTCCCGGCGCCGATGCGGCCGACAGAGCACCGAAGATGCGGTCGACCTCGGGCTGCCCGGCCTCCCCGCCGCCGTCGAGGGTGCGGCGCAGTTCGGCGTAGGCCTCCAGTCTGGCGCGCAGGCCTGCGAACGCGAACGGCTTGACCAGGTACTGGAGGACCCCGTACCGCATCGCCGCCTGTACGGTCCGCACATCACGCGCCGCCGTCACCATGATCACGTCGGTGTCGTGACCACGCCGGCGCATCTCCTGGACGACCGCGATCCCGGTGTCGTCGGGCAGGTAATGGTCCATCAGCACCAGGTCCGGACGGGGCGGGGTCTCCAGCCGGCGCAGTGCCTCGGCCGCGCTGTGCGCCTTCGCGGTCACCCGGAAGCCGGGGACCTTCTCCACGTACGCGGCGTTGACCCGGGCGACGCGGGTGTCGTCGTCCACGACCAGGACGTCGATCGGCCGGCTCATCGCGACTCCTCCGCGCGGCCGTGAACTGGCGCCGTCAGGCCGGTTCCGCCGCCCCCGGATGTTCCCTGCGGGGGAACGAGGCCCCGGCGGTTCCCGGCGGCCGGCGGCACCGGCGGGCCGGACTCTTCGAGTGCCTCCGGCAGGACGACGGTGAACTCCGCGCCCCCGCCCTCCGCCTCGTCCACGTGGGCCGTGCCGCCCTGGCGTTCGGCGAGACGGCGCACCAGCGACAGGCCGATCCCGCGTTTGCCGTAGGCCGGGGGCTGCTTGGTCGACCATCCGTCGGTGAAGACCAACTCCCGCCGCTCGGCCGGGATTCCCGGTCCCGTGTCACGCACCCGGAGGACCGCCGTGCGTCCCTCGGCGCGCAATGCGACGTCCACGCGCGCGTACGGTGTGCCCGCGACGGCATCCAGGGCGTTGTCGACCAGGTTGCCCACGATCGTGACCACACCCCTCGGGTCGATCAACCGGTCCGGCAGCAGCGTGCTGTCCGCGATCCACAGGGCCACGCCGCGCTCCGCGGCGACCGTGGCCTTGCCCACCAGCAGGGCGGCGAGCAGCGGGTCGTGGATCTTCTCGGTGACCTGTTCCGCGGTGGCCCGGTGATCGCCCACCACCTCGCCGACGAACTCCACGGCGTCTTGGTACATCTCCAGTTCGAGCAGTCCCAGGAGCGTGTGCATCCGGTTGGCGTGCTCGTGGTCCTGCGCGCGCAGGGCGTCGATCAGGCCGCGCGTCGAGTCCAGTTCCCGCCCCAGCTGCTCCAGCTCCGTGCGGTCGCGCAAGGTGGCGACGGCGCCTCCGTCGTCGGTGGGCATGCGGTTGGCGACCAGGACCCGGTGCCCGCGCACGGTGAGCAGGTCGGTGCCCGTGACACGGCCGGCGAGCACATCGGTCGTACGGCCCTCGCCGAGCGCTGCGTCGAGGGACCGGCCGACGACCTCGTCGCCGATGCCGAGCAGACGCTGCGCCTCGTCGTTGAGGAGGCGCACCCGGCCCGCGTGGTCCAGGGCGACGACACCCTCCCGAATGCCGTGCAGCATCGCCTCCCGTTCGGCCAGCAGCGCCGAGATGTCGGAGAAGGCGAGGTCGCGGGTCTGCCGCTGCACCCTGCGCGAGATCAGATACGCGGCCAGCGCGCCCATGGCGAGGGCCGCGCCCGCGTACGCGAACAGCCCTGGTATCGCGTGGATGAGCCGGGCCCGCACGCTGTTGTACTCGATGCCCACGGAGACCGCGCCGATGATCCGGCCGTGCGCGTCCCGCAGCGGCACCTTGCCGCGGGCCGAGCGCCCCAGGGTGCCGCTGTCGATCTGCATGACCTCCTTGCCGGCCAGAGCCTTGCGCGGGTCGGTGGAGACCGGCTTGCCGATCTGCGCGGGGTCCCGGTGCGACCAGCGCACGTGCTGCATGTTCATCACCACGACGTACTCGGCCCCGCTGGCCTTGCGGATGCGTTCCGCCTGGGCCTGCACGGGCCCGTCGGCCGACGGCCGTGTCGACTGCAGGTCCTCGGCGATCTGCGGCTGGGCCGCCGTGGCCTGCGCGATCGCCAGGGCCTGGCGCATCGCCTGTTCGTCCAGCATGTGACCGAGCGGGGCCAGGAACAGCCCGGTCGCGAGTACGGCGACGCCCGCGGCGATCGCCACCTGCATGAGCAGGAGCTGCGAGAACATCCGCCGCGGCAGACCGAGGCGCAGCCGTCGTGCAGGGGGAGAGGGGCTCATGCGTACGACGGTACGGGGACGGGCGTGCCGTGCCGCAGGGGGGTGTGACGTGGATCTCCTGGGGTTGCCCGCGGGGCGTGTGTCTCAGCGGTGCGCGGGGTCCGCGACGGCCGCGGCGTCCAGTTCCCGTACCGACACGACGTCCATCCGGGCCGGTGAACCCAGCGCCGAACCGCAGCTTTCCGGGCGCGGCGGCAGGGAGGCGCCCTGCGCCACGAGGACCCGCCACAGCCGGCCGTCGGTGTGGGCGACGGTGACCTCCCAGCGCGGTGCGGCGCCCTCCGTGCGGATGACGGTCAGCGCGTCCGCCGCGTACTCGTGGGCCGATGTGCGCACCGCCAGCTCCGCCGCCTGCGCGGGGCGCTCCCAGGCGGAGCTGCCGCGGCAGCCCTCGACCACGACCCGTCCTTCGCGCACGCCGTGGAGGACCTCCTTGACGTGCGGAGCCTGGGCCCGCCCGTACGCGTATCCGAACGGAAGGACGAGGAGCGTGGGGGAGAAGCGGTGGCCGCCGAGGTGGGTGACCTCCCAGACACCGTCGACCCCCGAGGCCGTCAGCTCCGCCGCGAGGGGGCGGCCGAGCAGGGCGCAGCAGCGGTCCCGCCTGCCGTTGGTGCAGACGAGAGTGAGGGGATCACCTGTGTGGGACCGGCCCTGGAGCGATGCGTCGAAGGTGTGGGGATCGCCCATGCCGAGCGCCGTGAAGTCCAGGTCGAGCAAGCGTTCCGGCTCGGCTGTCGTGGCGGTGTGCAGCCATACCTTTCCCGGAACGGTGTGGGCCGCATACACCTGCCGCAGGGAGGGCGTGCCGCAGTCGGCATGTCGGCCGGGGCGGCGGATGAGCGCGATGCGCACACCGGTGCCGTCCGCGGCCGCCTCGAGGGCGCGGCCGAGTGCCGGATCCAGGTGGCTCGCGGTGAGCGCCTGGGGACCCCAGGGGCCGGGCTGCTCCAGGAGCAGCCATGTCCTCGCGGTCGCTGCGGTCCCCGCGAGGGGCTCGTCGAGGTCCCGGGACGCGGTCGTGCACGTACTCACAGAGGTGAGCCTAACCTGACTTCACCTACGGCGACTTCCCACCGCGCGCCCGGACGCCGCGGGGCGGGCGCCCGCCACTGCTGGGCAGCGCCCTCAGACCCGGGCACCGACGCCGCCACCGTGCACTCCGTCGAGGGCGTGTCATGCGGTGATCCGTGCGCTGGACCGCGCGTGCGTTCGCTCGCTGCCGGTGGCGGCGACGGACGCGGGCGGTACAACCTCGTCTTCCCGGCGGTCCATGCCGGCCGGGCCGTACTCGGCAGCGGAGGCAGGCCCCACGTGGCACCGCCTGCGCCGCCGACCTGCGTTCATCGCGCGGGGACGCCCTCTCGTATCCTGGGGCGGCATTTCGTGCTGGGACGTCGGTGTGAGAAGGGGCGCGAGTTGAGTCGGTCGTCGTCGGGTTCGCGGCAGGTTCCGGTCGTCGTACTCGCCGGATTCCTGGGGTCGGGCAAGACCACCCTGCTCAACCACCTTCTCCACCACAGCGGAGGCAGTCGCATCGGCGCCGTCGTCAACGACTTCGGGGACATCGAGATCGATGCGATGGCGGTCGCCGGGGCGCTCGGGGACTCCACGGTCTCCCTCGGCAACGGATGCCTGTGCTGCGCCGTCGACGCGAGCGAACTCGACGGCTATCTCGACCGGCTCGCCCAGCCGTCCGCCGGTGTCGACGTCATCGTCATCGAGGCCAGCGGGCTCGCCGAACCACAGGAACTCGTCCGCATGCTGCTCGCCAGCGAGCAGCCGCGGGTCGTCTACGGAGGACTCGTGGAGGTCGTCGACGCGGTGGAGTTCGACGCCACCCGCCGGCGGCATCCGGAACTCGACCGGCATCTCGCCCTCGCCGACCTCGTCGTCGTCAACAAGACCGACCGGACCGACGACGGCGAACGGGTCGTCCGGCTCGTGCACTCGCTCACCGACGGGGCCGCGGTCGTACCGGCCTCCTACGGGCGTGTCGATCCCGAGCTGCTCTTCGACTGCCGGCCGTCCGAGGAACGGATCGGGCAGCTGTCCTTCGACGACCTGCACCGGCACGACGGCCATGAGCACGGTCGGCAGGGGGCCGGTCACGAGCACGACGACGATCACCACGTCCATCTGCACGCGGCCTACGACAGCCTGTCCTTCCGCTCGGACACGCCCATGAACCCCAGGCGGCTGCTGGACTTCCTGGACACCAGGCCGCAGGGGCTCTACCGGATCAAGGGGTACGTCGACTTCGGCGCCGCCGATCCGCACAACCGGTACGCCGTGCACGCCGTCGGGAGGTTTCTGCGCTTCTCCCCAGAGGCCTGGCGCGCGGGCGACGAACGGCTCACCCAGCTCGTCCTCATCGGGGCCGGCATCGACAGCGCCGCCCTCCGCAAGGAGCTCCAGGCGTGCACGGACGACGCCCCACAGGCCGACGAGCACAGCATGTGGGGCGTCCTTCGATACGTCCGGGACCGGGAGACCGAGGCCACCGAGCACGTCGGTGATCCCGGTGATCCCGGTGACGTCGAGGGCTGAACTACACCGGTCCCGCCACCGCCGCGACCGTCTTGGCCAGCGACACACCCGAGCCGTCGCGCCGCGGGTCGATCTCGGGCAGCTCGGCCGGCATGCCGTTCTTCTGCGCGGCGCGGGCCGGCGTCGGGCCCGCCCACGCCAGTGCCAGGCAGTCCTCGCCCTTGAGGAACCGCTGGCAGCGGACACCGCCCGTGGCCCGGCCCTTGCGCGGGTACTGGTCGAACGGGGTCAGCTTGGCGGTCGTCTGCACCGAGTCGTCGAGCGTGCCGCGCGAGCCCGCGACGGTGAAGACCACCGCGTCGACCGCCGGGTCCACCGCGGTGAAGGAGATCACCTTCGCGCCGTCCGTGAGCTTGACGCCCGCCATGCCTCCCGCCGGGCGGCCCTGCGGGCGCACCTGGGACGCCGGGTAGCGCAGGAGCTGCGCGTCGTCCGTGATGAAGACCAGGTCCTCCTCGCCGGTGCGCAGTTCGATGGCGCCGACGATCCGGTCGCCCTCCTTCAGGGTGATGACTTCCAGCTCTTCCCTGTTCGCGGGGTAGTCGGGGACGACCCGCTTGACGACGCCCTGCTCCGTGCCGAGCGCGAGGCCCGGGGATGACTCGTCCAGCGTCGTCAGACAGACCACCGTCTCGTCCCCCTCCAGGGAGACGAACTCCGACACCGGCGCACCCCCGGAGAGGCTCGGCCGCGTCGCCGTCTCCGGCAACTGCGGCAGGTCGATCACGCTCAGCCGCAGCAGCCGCCCTGCGGACGTCACCGCGCCCACCTCGCCGCGTGCCGTCGCCGGGATCGCCGAGACGATCACGTCGTGCTTCGCGCGCCTGCCCTCGGTGTCCTCCTCGAACGGGTCGCCGTCCGCCGTCCGGGCCAGCAGGCCCGTCGACGACATCAGCACCCGGCACGGGGCGTCCTCGACCTGCAGCGGCACCGCCGAGGCCGGGGCACCGGAGGACTCCAGGAGGACCGTACGCCGCTCCGTGCCGAACTTCTTGGCCACCGCGGCCAGTTCGGCCGAGACCAGCTTGCGCAGCTCCGCGTCCGACTCCAGGATCCGGGTCAGTTCCGCGATCTCGGCGTTGAGCCGGTCCTTCTCCGCCTCCAGTTCGATGCGGTCGTACTTGGTCAGCCGGCGCAGCGGGGTGTCGAGGATGTACTGCGTCTGGACCTCGCTCAGCGAGAAGCGCTCCATCAGGCGCTCCTTGGCCTGCGCGGAGTTCTCGCTGGAGCGGATCAGGCGGATGACCTCGTCGATGTCCACCAGCGCCGTGAGCAGGCCCTCCACCAGGTGGAGGCGGTCGCGCTTCTTTCCGCGGCGGAACTCCGAGCGGCGGCGGACGACGTCGAAGCGGTGGTCGAGGTAGACCTCCAGCAGCTCCTTGAGGCCCAGGGTGAGCGGCTGGCCGTCGACCAGCGCCACGTTGTTGATGCCGAAGGACTCCTCCATGGGCGTCAGCTTGTAGAGCTGCTCCAGGACCGCCTCCGGCACGAAGCCGTTCTTGATCTCGATGACCAGGCGCAGACCGTGCTCGCGGTCGGTGAGGTCCTTGACGTCGGCGATGCCCTGGAGCTTCTTCGAGCCGACCAGGTCCTTGATCTTGGCGATCACCTTCTCCGGGCCGACCGTGAAGGGCAACTCCGTGACGACGAGACCCTTGCGGCGTGCCGTCACGTCCTCCACCGACACCGTGGCGCGGATCCGGAAGGTGCCGCGGCCCGTCTCGTAGGCGTCCCGGATGCCCGAGAGGCCGACGATCCGCCCGCCGGTCGGCAGATCGGGGCCCGGAACAAGCCTCATCAGCGCGTCCAGGTCCGCGTTCGGGTGGCGGATCAGGTGGCGGGCGGCCGAGATGACCTCACCGAGGTTGTGCGGCGGCATGTTCGTGGCCATGCCGACCGCGATGCCCGAGGCGCCGTTCACCAGGAGGTTGGGGAAGGCGGCGGGCAGGGCCACCGGCTCCTGCTCCTGGCCGTCGTAGTTGGGCGTGAAGTCGACCGTGTCCTCGTCGATCGACTCGGTCATCAGGCCCGTCGCCTCGGCCATACGGCACTCGGTGTACCGCATGGCGGCCGGCGGGTCGTCGTTGCCCAGGGAGCCGAAGTTGCCGTGGCCGTCGACCAGGGGGACGCGCATCGAGAAGGGCTGGGCCATGCGCACCAGGGCGTCGTAGATCGACGCGTCGCCGTGCGGGTGCAGCTTGCCCATGACCTCGCCGACGACGCGGGCGCACTTCACATAGCCGCGCTCGGGGCGCACGCCCATCTCGTTCATCTGGTAGACGATCCGCCGGTGCACCGGCTTGAGGCCGTCGCGGGCGTCCGGCAGGGCCCTGGAGTAGATGACCGAGTACGCGTACTCGAGGAAGGAGCCCTGCATCTCGTCCACGACGTCGATGTCGAGGATCTTCTCCTCGTACGAGTCGTCGGGAGGCGGGGTCTTCGTGCTGCGGCGGGCCATTGCTGCCGGCTCCTTCACAGTCTGTGCTGGGCATGGACGAATCTGACGCCGACCATTGTGGACCGCCGCACCGACAACGCGGACCAGGGCCCGTCTTCCAGGGGCCCGGCCCGGGAACGGGCGCGCCCACGGGCCGTCAACACCGTAGGGTGTCCTCCACCCCCCGTAATCGCGGTCTCGCTCTCGGCGTACGCAGCCCGGGAACTTCTCCACTGGTCCGCACGCTTGCATACAGTGACAGGACCGGCAGGAAACCGCTGGTTTCCGCCACAGCTCCGCGAGCGAAGGGATGTACATGCCCATGGGTCACACGGCCACAGCCGAGGCAGGCTCCGGGGGCCTGACAGCGACCGAGCACCGCCTGGCCAACGGCTTGCGCGTGGTGCTCTCCGAGGACCACCTGACCCCGGTCGCGGCGGTGTGCCTCTGGTACGACGTCGGCTCACGTCACGAGGTCGAGGGCCGCACCGGCCTCGCCCACCTCTTCGAGCACCTGATGTTCCAGGGCTCGGCCCAGGTGAAGGGCAACGGCCACTTCGAGCTGGTGCAGGGCGCGGGCGGCTCGCTGAACGGCACGACGAGTTTCGAGCGCACGAACTACTTCGAGACCATGCCGACCCACCAGTTGGAGCTCGCCCTCTGGCTGGAGGCCGACCGCATGGGCTCACTCCTCGCCGCCCTCGACGAGGAGTCCATGGAGAACCAGCGGGACGTCGTGAAGAACGAGCGCCGCCAGCGCTACGACAACGTTCCGTACGGCACCGCCTTCGAGAAGCTGACCGCGCTCGCCTACCCGGAGGGCCACCCCTACCACCACACGCCCATCGGCTCGATGGCGGACCTGGACGCGGCCACCCTGGAGGACGCGCGCGCCTTCTTCCGCACGTACTACGCGCCCAACAACGCCGTCCTCTCCGTCGTCGGCGACATCGACCCGCAGCAGACCCTCGCCTGGATCGAGAAGTACTTCGGGTCCATCCCGGCCCACGACGGCAAGCCCGAGCCGCGCGACGGCTCGCTGCCCGACACCATCGGCCGGGAACTGCGCGAGGTCGTCGAGGAAGAGGTCCCGGCGCGCGCCCTCATGGCCGCCTACCGGCTGCCGCAGGACGGCACGCGCGCGTGCGACGCGGCGGATCTGGCCCTCACCATCCTCGGCGGCGGCGAGTCCTCCCGGTTCTTCAACCGGCTCGTACGGCGTGACCGCACCGCCGTCGCCGCGGGCTTCGGTCTCCTCCGGCTCGCCGGAGCGCCCTCCCTGGGCTGGCTGGACGTGAAGACCTCCGGTGACGTCGAGGTGCCCGTCATCGAGGCCGCCATCGACGAGGAGCTCGCCCGGTTCGCCGAGCAGGGCCCCACTGCCGAGGAAATGGAGCGCGCCCAGGCCCAGTTGGAGCGCGAGTGGCTGGACCGGCTCGGCACGGTCGCCGGCCGGGCCGACGAACTGTGCCGGTACGCCGTGCTGTTCGGCGACCCGCAGCTCGCCCTGACCGCCGTGCGCCGGGTGCTCGACGTCACCGCCGAGGAAGTGCAGGAGGTCGCCAAGGCCCGCCTGCGCCCCGACAACCGCGCGGTGCTCGTGTACGAGCCGGTCACGGCCGAGGCCGACACCCCGCAGGACGCCGGGACCACCGCCGCCGAAGGCACCAGCAACGACGAGGAGTCGGCGAAGTGACCGAGCTCGCGACCATGGACTTCCACCCGCAGCCCCAGCCCGGCACGGCCCGGCCCTGGGCGTTCCCCGAGCCCGAGCGCGGCGCCCTGGACAACGGCCTGACGGTGCTGCGCTGCCACCGCCCCGGCCAGCAGGTCGTCGCCGTCGAGGTGCTCCTCGACGCACCCCTGGACGCCGAGCCGGCCGGCCTCGACGGCGTCGCCACGATCATGGCGCGGGCCTTCTCCGAGGGCACCGACAAGCACTCCGCCGAGGAGTTCGCGGCCGAACTGGAGCGCTGCGGCGCCACCCTCGACTCGCACGCCGACCACCCCGGTGTGCGTCTGTCCCTCGAAGTGCCCGTCTCCCGCCTCCCGAAGGCGCTCGGGCTGCTCGCCGACGCCCTGAGGTCACCGGCGTTCGACGACAGCGAGGTCGAGCGCCTGGTGCGCAACCGGCTCGACGAGATCCCGCACGAGATGGCCAACCCGGCCCGCCGTGGTGCCAAGGAGCTCTCCAAGGAGCTGTTCCCGGCGTCCTCGCGGATGTCGCGCCCGCGCCAGGGCACCGAGGAGACGGTCGCGGCCATCGACGCCGCGGCCGTCCGGGCCTTCTACGAGCGGTATGTGCGCCCCTCGACGGCCTCCGCCGTCGTGGTCGGCGACCTCACCGGCGTCGACCTCGACGCGCTCCTCGGCGACACGCTCGGGGCCTGGACGGGGGCGCCCGCCAAGCCGCGCCCCGTGCCCCCGGTGACGGCCGACGACACCGGCCGCGTGATCATCGTGGACCGCCCCGGTGCCGTCCAGACGCAGCTCCTCATCGGTCGCATCGGCGCGGACCGCCACGACCGGGTGTGGCCCGCGCAGGTGCTCGGTACGTACTGCCTCGGCGGCACCCTCACCTCACGCCTGGACCGCGTCCTGCGGGAGGAGAAGGGCTACACCTACGGTGTGCGGGCGTTCGGCCAGGTGCTGCGCTCCGCGCCGGACGGCACCGGCGCCGCGATGCTGGCCATCAGCGGCTCCGTCGACACACCGAACACCGGCCCGGCGCTGGACGACCTCTGGAAGGTGCTGCGCACCCTCGCCGCCGAGGGGCTGACGGACGCCGAGCGCGATGTCGCCGTGCAGAACCTGGTGGGTGTGGCGCCGCTCAAGTTCGAGACCGCGGCTGCCGTCGCGAGCACGCTCGCCGACCAGGTCGAGCAGCACCTGCCGGACGACTACCAGGCGACGCTTTATCAGAAGCTCGCCGAGACGGGCACGGTCGAGGCCACGGCCGCCGTCGTGAACGCCTTCCCGGTGGACCGTCTGGTGACCGTCCTGGTGGGCGACGCCGCGCAGATCGAGGAGCCCGTCAAGGCGCTCGGCATCGGTGAAGTGCGCGTCGTACGAGCCGAGTAGGGACTCCTCGTACACGCGTCCGGAGCGGCGACGCTCCGCAGGGCCCTGGTGACGTCTTCCGTCATCGGGGCCCTGCCTTTCGAGCCCTGCCGGGGTTTTGTCCGTATTGCCGCAGAGACTGCCCGTCTGCCCTGTGGGATGCGCTACAAACCCCCTGTTCGGTTTGCCGACGGAAAGTGAGCCCTTCTAGCGTCGGGCGGGCTGTCCGTCAGGCACTGCGCCGCGTCCGCGGCACCGGACAGCCATCGCCGAGTCCCCGTACGGCGCGAGCCAGGGGAGCCGGGGGCCCACCCCCTGTCGCCCGCCTCCGCGGCCGGAGGGGCCCCTGCAGTCCCTGGGGTGAATCGGGCGTCAGCCCGTAGGAGACCTTCCTGCTCCGAACCCTCCCCCAGAGCCTGAACGGCCTGGGGGGGACCCCCACCGCCAACCCGGTAGGCGAGAGGGAAGGAAAGGACCAGCCACTTCATGGCGTTCACCTGCGCCACCGGGAAGCACCGCCGTCCGAGCCGTACGCGGCGCACGGCCACGAACGCGGTGGGCGTCGCTGCGCTCACCACCACCGGCGCCATCGGCGCCCTGGCCGCCCCGGCCTTCGCCGCCGGGCGCCCCGTCGAGGAGACCGGGCTCATCCGGGCCGTCGCCCTCGGCGACTCGATCGCGGAGAAGATCGACGCTCAGGCCGCCGCCCAGGAGCAGGCCGCCGAGCAGAAGAAGGCAGCGGAGGCCGTGCGCCGGCAGGCCGCGGAGAAGGCGCGCAAGGAGCGCGAGGCCAAGGAGCGCGCCGCCCGCGAGGCCGAGCGCGAGCGCCTGAACGCGTTCGTGGCGCCGGTCTTCCACTCGTACGTCTCCACCGGCTACAAGTCCGGCGGCTCCCTGTGGTCCTCCGGCGCCCACACCGGTATCGACTTCCACGCCGTCACGGGCACGCCCGTGCACGCGGTCGGCTCGGGCACGGTCGTGGAGACCGGCTGGGGCGGCGCGTACGGCAACCAGATCGTCATCAAGATGCACGACGGCACCTACACGCAGTACGGCCACCTGTCGTCCATCGGTGTCTACGTGGGCCAGAGCGTCACCCCCGGCCGGCAGATCGGCCTCGCCGGGGCCACGGGCAACACGACCGGGCCGCACCTCCACTTCGAGGCGCGCACGAGTCAGGAGTACGGCTCGGACAGCGACCCCGTCGCCTATCTGAGGTCACACGGCGTGAACGTCTGACCGCGGCCGCCGTGCGGCGCGCCCGGATGCGACGACCCCTTGAACCCAAGCCCCTGTGCCGGGGCCGTCATCGTTTCGAACCGCTGCTGTCCAAAAAATATCCATGGAATGCGGCCTGCCGTCGGAAATTCCGGCCCACTGCAATAGAGTCGGCTGGACAGGCGTCAACCGACGACGTTTCACGGGGATTAAGGTGGTGGTCGGTCATGCGTATTCCGGCGCATTCGGTATGCACGGCGATCCGTGATGACATCGTCGCGGGTGTCCATGAGCGCGGCGGCCGGCTCACCGAGGAACTCCTCGCCCGCCGCTACGGCGTCTCCCGCGTCCCCGTCCGCGAGGCGCTGCGCACATTGGAGGCCGAGGGCTTCGTCATCACCCGCAGACATGCGGGCGCGTGTGTCGCGGAACCCACCGAGCAGGAGGGCGCCGACCTCCTGGAGATGCGGATACTGCTGGAGCCGCTGGGAGCCGCGCGCGCCGCGCAACGCCGTACCGAGGCCCATCTCAAGGTGCTGCGAGGCCTGGTCAGACTGGGCCAGGAGCGCGCCAGGAGGGGCCCCAGCGAGGATCTGCGCGCTCTGGGCGGCTGGTTCCACGAGACCCTGGCGCAGGCCTGCGGGAGCCCCGCGCTCACCTCGGCGCTCGGTCAGCTGCGGCACAAGATCGCCTGGATGTACGCGGTCGAGCTGCCGGTCAACCCCGTGGACTCCTGGGCCGAGCACGGCGGCATCGTGGACGCCGTCGCGCGCGGTGACAGTGAGCGGGCGCGCGCCCTCACGGCCCTGCACACCGAGCGTGCGACCGCCGCGCACCGGCTGCGCTTTCCGGCACGGGCGACCGCGCGGACCGTGTGAGGACTTCGCAACATCCCGTAAACGTGTCCGGGTCCCGGAATTAACACAGGCGCCGTATACAAAGAGAGGTATCCGAGGAAGTCCATTCCGACTTCTCTCGTTCTCGCCTGCCCCGTAAATCCGGAGTAGGTGATTTCCGTGCGCCGCGCGTAATTCTCGCGCCCGCGTCGCATTTCTCGCGCGCCGGGCGGAGCCGCCGCCGTCCGCACATGAAGGCACGCGGCGCGAGACGGCGAAAGCCGCGTCCGCCCCGAGGGCGACGCGGCTTTCGTGGCCGTGGTGTCCGAAGGGTCAGACGGTCTCGGGAAGCTCCTCGAGCCCCTCGGCGACCAGCTTGGCCAGGCGGTCCAGCGCGGCGTCCGCGCCCTCCGCGTCGGAGGCCAGGACGACCTCCTCGCCGCCCTGGGCGCCCAGACCGAGAACCGCCAGCATGGACGCGGCGTTCACGGGGTTGCTGCCGACCTTGGCGATGGTCACGGGGATCCCGGAGGCCGTGGTTGCCCGGACGAAGATGGAGGCGGGGCGGGCGTGGAGACCCTCGGCCCAGCCGACGTTGACGCGGCGCTCAGCCATGTGTTGCTGCCCTTCAGGTGTTCAGGGTTGTCTAGACCAGTCTGCCCTATGATGAAGCGTTCCCGCGCCGGGCGGAAGCCCCCTCCCCGCACGGTCCGCATGCTGGACGGACCTCGCTCGGTTCCCCCAGCCTGCCTCGCACCGTTGTCGGACGCGAGCCGTACTCTGGGGCCCATGCAGACCGCGTCGGACCGGCCCGAGTACCCCGCCCACTGGGAGGCCGACGTGGTGCTGCGCGACGGCGGCACCGCGCGCATCAGGCCCATCACCGTCGACGACGCCGAGCGCCTCGTCAGCTTCTACGAGCAGGTCTCGGCCGAGTCGAAGTACTACCGCTTCTTCGCGCCGTACCCTCGTCTGTCCGCCAGGGACGTCCACCGCTTCACGCACCACGACTTCGTGGACCGGGTGGGACTCGCGGCCACGGTCGGCGGCGAGTTCATCGCCACCGTACGCTACGACCGCATCGACGCCGACGGCATGGCCGCCTCCGCGCCCGCCGACGAGGCGGAGGTCGCCTTCCTCGTGCAGGACGCGCACCAGGGACGCGGGGTCGCCTCGGCCCTCCTCGAACACATCGCGGCGGTCGCCAGGGAGCGCGGCGTCCGCCGGTTCGCCGCCGAGGTGCTGCCCGCCAACACCAAGATGATCAAGGTGTTCACGGACGCCGGGTACCAGCAGAAGCGCAGCTTCGAGGACGGCGTCGTGCGCCTGGAGCTGGACCTGGAGCCCACCGACCGGTCGCTGGCCGTGCAGCGGGCGCGGGAGCAGCGGGCCGAGGCACGGTCGGTGCAGCGACTGCTCGCCCCCGGCTCGGTCGCCGTGATCGGCGCGGGCCGCACCCCCGGGGGAGTGGGCCGCAGCGTCCTTGGCAACCTCAGGGACGGCGGGTACACCGGCCGTCTGTACGCGGTGAACAAGGCCTTCGAGGAGGACCGGAAGGAATTCGACGGGGTGTCCGCCCACCGCTTTGTCCGCGACATCCCCGAACCGGTGGACCTCGCGGTCGTCGCCGTCCCCGTGGAGCACGTTCCCGAGGTCGTCGCCGAGTGCGGCGAGCACGGGGTGCAGGGGCTCGTGGTGATCTCCGCGGGATACGCCGAGATCGGGCCGGACGGACGGGAGCGGCAGCGGGAGCTGGTGCGCCAGGCGCGGTCGTACGGGATGCGGATCATCGGGCCCAACGCCTTCGGGATCATCAACACCTCACCGGACGTCCGGCTCAACGCCTCCCTCGCGCCCGAGATGCCGCGCACCGGGCGCATAGGGCTGTTCGCCCAGTCCGGCGCCATCGGCATCGCGCTGCTCTCGAGGCTGCACCGGCGCGGCGGGGGCGTCACCGGGGTCACCGGCGTGTCGACCTTCGTCTCCTCCGGGAACCGGGCGGACGTCTCGGGCAACGACGTCCTCCAGTACTGGTACGAGGACCCGGACACCGACGTCGCCCTGATGTACCTGGAGACCATCGGCAACCCGCGCAAGTTCAACCGGCTCGCACGGCGCACGGCGACGGCCAAGCCGCTGGTCGTGGTGCAGGGCGCGCGGCACGGCGGCGCCCCCCAGGGCCACGCCGTACGGGCCACGCGACTGCCGCACGCCACGGTCTCCGCGCTGCTGCGGCAGGCCGGGGTGATCCGGGTGGACACGATCACGGAACTGGTGGACGCGGGGCTGCTGCTGGCCCGCCAGCCGCTGCCCGCCGGGCCGCGGGTGGCGATCCTCGGCAACTCCGAGTCGCTCGGCCTGCTGACCTACGACGCCTGCCTGACGGAAGGGCTGCGCCCGTTGCCGCCGCTCGACCTGACGACGGCGGCGTCGGCCGGGGACTTCCACCGGGCGCTGAGCACGGCGCTCGCCGACGACGCCTGCGACGCCGTCGTCGTGACGGCCATACCCGCGGTGGGGGCGACCCCCGCCGGGGACGCCGCGCTGGCCGGGGCCCTCCGCTCGGCCGCCGCGGCGGCCCCCGCGAAGCCGGTGCTGGTGGTCCACGTCGAGCTGGGCGGGCTCGCCGAGGCCCTGTCCGCCGCGGCCAGCACCTCGCCCCAGGGCCGGCGCACCGACCCCCCGCGCCCGGCGGAACAGCCGCCCACCCCGGTTCAGGCCCCGGCGGATGCCGGCCTGATCCCCGCCTACCCCGCCGCCGAACGCGCCGTCCGGGCGCTGGCGGAAGCGGTCAGATACGCCCAGTGGCGGAGCGACAGCGCCGAGCCCGGCAAGGTGCCCGAGTACGACGACATCGACGAGAAGGGCGCCGCGGCGCTGATCGGGGGGCTGCTCGCACGGGGCCAGGGCCTCACGCTCGGCCCGGACGAGACCTGCGATCTGCTGGCGCGGTACGGCATCCACGTCCGCAGGACCCTGCCCGCGCCCACCCCCGACGCCGCCGCCCGGGCCGCCCTGGCGATCGGCTACCCGGTCGCCCTCAAGGCCACCGCGCCGCACCTGCGGCACCGCGCCGACCTGGGCGGGGTACGCCTCGACCTGGCCGACGAGGAGCAACTGCGGCGCGCCTACGCGGAATTGACCGAGCTGTTCGGGAAGCCGGAGGAGCTGCGGCCGGTCGTCCAGGGCATGGCGCCACGCGGCGTGGACACGCTCGTACGCGCCGTGATCGACCCGGCGGTCGGCCCCGTACTGTCGTTCGGGCTCGCCGGGGCCGCCTCACAGCTGCTCGACGACAGGGCGCACCGCTTGATTCCGGTCACCGACCGCGATGCCGCCTCCCTGGTCCGGTCGATCCGGACGGCGCCTCTCCTGTTCGGCTGGCGCGGCTCCGCACCCGTCGACACTCCCGCCCTCGAGGAGCTGATGCTGCGCGTGTCACGCCTGGTCGACGACCATCCGGAGGTCGCCGCGGTCACCCTGGAGCCCGCCGTCGTCTCACCCCGCGGCCTCAGCGTGCTCGGCGCCTCCGTGCGGCTCGCGCCGCCGCCGGCCCGCGACGACCTCGGCCCGAGGACGCTCCCGCAGTACTGAGGGGCCACAAGCGGTGCCTCGCAGTCAGTGCGCCCCCGTAGGATGGACGTCATGGCCAAGACCAGTACGACGACCCAGGGTCTGCGCGCGGCGATCGAGCGCAGTGGCTACTACCCGGCTCTCGTGGCCGAAGCGGTGGAAGCCGCGGTGGGCGGCGATCCCATCCGGTCGTACCTGGTCCACCAGGAGACCACGTTCGACGCGAACGAGGTGCGTCGTCACGTCACCGTGCTGGTCCTCACCGGCACCCGTTTCATCGTCAGCCACACCGACGAACAGGCCGCGGACGACACCTCCCCGACGCCGTACGCCACGACATCGACGGAGTCGGTGAAGCTCGGCCGGATCTCGTCGGTCGTCGTCAGCCGCGTGGTCGCCAACCCGGAGGCCTACGCGCCGGGCACCCTGCCCCGCGAGGTCGTCCTGACCATCGGCTGGGGTGCCGTCTCCCGCATCGACCTGGAGCCCGCCGCCTGCGGCGACCCCAACTGCGAGGCGGACCACGGCTACACGGGCAGCTCGACGGCGGACGACCTCAGCCTCCGCGTCAGCGAGGCCGGGGACGGTCCGGAGACGGTGCGCCAGGCGCTCGCCTTCGCGCAGTCCCTCTCCGAGGCGACCGCGGATCCGAACCACTGATGGCGCTGCCCACCTGGGAGGACCACCCGGAGCCGCTCGCCGCCGGGTCCGCGCCCCTGCCCCAGTACGGATCCGGCTCCCTCGCCGACCTCCTGCCCACCCTGGCCGCGGGCATGGGCGTGCCGGGTCAGCCTCCGATGATCACGGAACTGACCGCCGCCGACCGTAACTGCGTGTTCCTGATCGACGGTCTCGGCTGGGAGCAGCTGAGGGCGCACCCCGACGAGGCCCCCTTCCTCACCTCGCTGCTGGCGTCCTCCCGCGGCGGCACCGGCCGCCCCCTCACCGCGGGCTACCCGGCGACCACCGCGACCTCGCTCGCCTCGGTCGGCACCGGTCTGCCGCCGGGGGCGCACGGCCTGCCCGGATACACGGTCCGCAACCCGGAGACCGGCGGGCTGATGAACCAGCTCCGCTGGCAGCCCTGGACCGACCCGCAGGTCTGGCAGCCGTACCCGACCGTCTTCCAGCTCGCGGACGCGGCCGGTGTGCACACCGCCCAGGTGTCCTCCCCGGCCTTCGAGCACACCCCGCTCACCAAGGTCGCGCTCAGCGGCGGCACTTTCCACGGCCGGCTGACCGGTGAGGACCGCATGGACCTGGCGGCCGAGCAACTGGCCGCCGGCGACCGCTCCTTGGTCTACACGTACTACGCCGAGCTGGACGGGGCCGGCCATCGCTACGGGGTCGACTCGGACACGTGGCGCGGCCAGCTCATGTACGTCGACCGGCTCGTCCAGCGCCTGGCGGAGCAGCTGCCGCCGCGCACCGCGCTGTACGTCACCGCCGACCACGGCATGATCGACATCCCGTTCGACGAGCGGCACCGCATCGACTTCGACGAGGACTGGGAGCTGCGCGCTGGAGTCGCCCTGCTGGGCGGCGAGGGCCGCGCCCGGCACGTCTACGCCCTGCCCGGCGCCCAGAACGACGTGCTGACCTGTTGGCGCGAGGTGCTCGGCGAGCAGTTCTGGGTGGCCTCACGGGACGAGGCGATCACGGCCGGCTGGTTCGGCCCGCACGTCGACGAACGGGTGTACGCCCGCATCGGTGACGTGGTCGCGGCGGCCCACGACGACGTGCTCATCATCGCGTCGCAGCGGGAGCCGAAGGAGTCGTCGATGGTCGGCAACCACGGCTCGATGACGGCCGTGGAACAGTTGGTGCCCCTACTCGAAGTCCGCACCTGAGCAGGGGGCGCACGCCCACGCCCCCTGCCGGGCCTGACGCCCTCCCTCTCTCCGCCCCGCCCTGAAAGGCCGCACTTTCCCATGCCCGAGCTGGTGTTCTTCTCCGGAACGATGGACTGCGGGAAGTCGACTTTGGCGCTCCAGATCGGGCACAACCGCTCAGCCCGGGGCCTTCGGGGCGTGATCTTCACGCGGGATGACCGGGCGGGCGAGGGGAAGCTGTCCTCGCGACTGGGCCTGGTCACAGAAGCCGTCGAGGCCACCGAGGGTATGGATGTGTACGGATATGTGGTCGATCAGTTGTCCAAGGGCGGTAAGGTCGATTATGTGATCGTCGACGAGGCGCAGTTCCTCGCACCGGCGCAAATTGATCAGTTGGCGCGGGTCGTGGACGATCTCGGGCTCGATGTCTTTGCCTTCGGCATCACCACCGACTTCCGCACCAAGCTCTTTCCTGGCTCGCAGCGGCTGATCGAGCTGGCCGACCGGATCGAGGCCCTCCAGGTGGAGGCGCTGTGCTGGTGCGGCGCGCGGGCAACGCACAACGCCCGTACGGTGGCTGGGGAGATGGTGGTCGAGGGTGCTCAGGTGGTTGTGGGTGATGTCAACCGCCCGGTGGAGGAGATCGGTTACGAGGTTCTGTGCCGCCGCCATCATCTCCGCAGGATGACCAGCGCTTCGGCCCGTGCGGGCGCGTTGTCCCCCGATGTCCTGCCGGTCACATCGGATTGACGACGTGGTTCCTCCGTGCCGACGACGTGGTGGAGTTCCGCTTCAATGTGTAGCGGCTGACGTATCACCACGTCGCTGATCTGGCAAACATGCAGGTCAGATGGGGTCCGGCTCTTCTGGGTCGGGCCCCTAAGTTTTTCCCGTGCTGGATCGGTGCTGGATGAACTGACACCTCGTCACCTGTCGTCATCCCTCGTCATCCGCACCGTGCTGGATTGGTGCTGGGTCTCCAAAGGGCTTCCCGTGCTGGGCTGACGACTCGTCGGCAGGGCGGCTGGCGTCCACCTTCGGGTGGGTTCCTCCTGCAACCAGAGGATGACTTCGGAATGAGTGCAAATCCTCCCGTCACTCGAACATTCATTCTATGTTCTACTTAGCCGGAATCCACCATTCCGCGACAGGGGGGTCCTGCCATGCCCGTTCGCCGTCCGCTCGTTTCTCGTATCCTCGCGCTGCCCGGCAAGGGAGAACAACAGAGGGGAGCGGCCCTGCTTGGGTACGGGATGCTGGCGAGCGCGGTCGCCTTCTCGGGCACGCTGGCCATGGAGGAAGCGAGCGTGGGCGAGTCCGATCGGCGGGCGGCACGCTCGATGCCCGACGCGGCTCCTCACGAGGTCGAAGCGGCGAGCGATGACGTTCTGGCCGAGACCCCCGACGAAAGCCGCGTGCCCACATTCTTCGATGGGCACGGGGGCGTGGCCGGCGTCGAGCTGACCGAAGAGCAGCGCAAGGCCATCATCAAGGAAGCCGTCCACCGAGGAATGACCAAGGAGCAGGCCCACGATCTGGCGTACGGCGAGGACGAGCCTGAAGAAGCGGTTCGGACCAAGCCGCAACCTGTGGCCCCTCCGAAGGCGGCGGACGGGAAGGAGACGCAGGTTCTTGCCAGCGGCCCCCTGTACCGCCAAGTCGCCCCGGGGGAGAAGGAAGAGGTCAAGAAGGCGCAGAGGAAGCGTAAGCCGGCCGCGCCGCGTACCCCAGGGAGCGAGCGGAAGGGGGGAAAGCCCTCAACGACTTCCGAAAAGGGGACTGGGAAGCGCAAGCTCACCGACGAGCTCGACGCGATGATTCCCGACCCGATTGACAAGCTGATGGGTGACCTCCTCCCGTTCCGGCTCTGGATGGCCAACATCGCCGAGCTTGGAACCGCGCCGACGTGGCATGTCGATCACGATCCGGAAGAGGCGACGGTGACGGTCACCGCGGAGTCGCAGATGACCGACAACATGACAGTTACCGTGGAGGTCACGGCACCCCTAAAGCAGACCTCCGAGGCTCCGCCCGGGACGGTCGCAGTGACAGTCACGGACCCTCAGACCGACAGGGTGACTGTTGCCACCGAGACCGAGATCGTCGAGGGCCACGACGACATCCCGCGGGTCGCGATAGGCGAGGTCGTCGAAGCCGTCATCTCGGCGAGCTCAGGCGACGGCACGCCGTTGAGCGGTGACTCCGCGGACATCCCCGAGTCCGTTGTCATTGACGTGCAGGACACCGCTGGCGAAGTGCTCGAAGGGCTGCCCGACGGGGGAGAGACCCAGCCGACCGCGACAGGGCGCCAGTCGCAGCAAGTGAGAGCCGAGGTGGTCGGACAGGCTGGGCACTCCCTCTTGTGAGAGGGTGATCGACATGTTGCGCGAACCGACTGAACTTGTGATCGCCGACGACGGGAGTGTCTTCCTGCCTCTCGGACTTCTCGCTGAGGCCGGCCTGTCTCCAGGCAGCAAGATCATCGCCTACAGTCGAGGTGACGGGCGCATAGTTCTGCGACGCGAAGAAGACGCGGCCCGGGAACTCTTGGAGCTGGGAGAGCTCACGTAGCCGGTGAGGAGGGCGGTCGCCCCCGGGGCGCGTAGTCGGATGAGCCGCTAGGCGTCGTCGCCGTTCTCCGGGTCGTCGCCGTTCTCCGACTCTTCTTTGATCTTTCCTGCGGCCTTCAACTTCGGCTCAGAGTCGTGGACTTCCGTTCCGCGGTAGTAACGCCAGGCGCTCGCGTAGTCGGTCTGGGCGTCGTGATACATGATCACGTAGCCCATGAGCGCGGCGACCTGCCAGCCTTCCGGAAGGTGCGCGGCCACGAGCCGAAACGCCTGGTCGGCCGTCAATGGCCCGTCCGGCACCGAGAGGGTCACATCTCGGTAGATGTCCGACTCCTCGTAGCGGAAGTTGTACCGCAGTCCGTTCTTGATCTGAGCGAGGAACGACTCAAGAGTCTGGTCGCCAGAGGTGAGATCCGCTATTTCCCGGTTCAGGTCGATTCGGAACAGCACATCGAAGTGGTTCTTCTTGAGGATGGTGCGGTCGCGATTCCGTCCGGGGTCCTTGTTGCCGAACCCGTTCGTGTTCCAGGGGATGGCTCCATCTTTCCTGTACTCCTTGATCAGCAGCTTTTCGGGTGCGACGGCCGTGAAGTCTTCGGCGACGAAGAGGCACTTGAACGTCATCTCGTCGAGCGAGATGCCGGTCCGCCCTGAGATCTTCTTGAGGTGGTTCCCGAGGCGCTGGGATAGGGGCTTCTCCGCCTTGCCGACATACACCAATTTGGGCTCATCGTCATCTTTGGTCTGCCGGTAGAGCTGGTAGACCCCGGAGCGACTGACGAGGTTCTCGACTGCGGCTTGCTGGTCCAGCTTGTCGAGGTTGGGCTGCGTGAGAGGGGCGGGCGTCAGCTTGGCCAGTTCCACGGCGAGTTGGTGTCTCAGCGCCTCGGTGATGCTGAGGCGGAACTGGTTGCTGAACGATGACGACATGCCTTGTTCAACCTCCCGTTGGGCGTGATCACCGTCACCCTATCCGGTGATTCTGGTGGCCGAGGGGCATAAGTTCGCGAGTGAGGTCCAGTGATCAACAACTCCGCGGTATGCTTTGCTCATGTCTGAGCTGCGAGAAGAACGCCAAGAGGCGGGGACGTGTGTCGAGTTGTTCGCCGGTGGCGGGGGGCTCGCGATGGCTGTGCACGCTGCGGGCTTCCGTCCGCTCCTGGTGAATGAGCTGGCCCCGCGTGCGTGCCAGTCCCTGAGAGACAACCCGCCGGACCCCACGGATCCCGAGAAGGCGTGGCCGCTCGTCCCTGGGGACGTGAGCGACATCAGCTTCACCGACCACGTCACCGAAGAGGTCGACGTTCTCGCCGGCGGACCGCCCTGCCAGCCCTTCAGTCTGGGCGGAGTCCATAAGGGCACGGAGGACAAGCGGAACATGTTCCCGGAAATGTTCCGCGCCATTCAGGAAATGAGGCCGAAGGCGGTCATCTGCGAGAATGTTCGCGGTCTTCTCCGCCCGTCTTTTAAACCCTATTTTAACTACATCCTGAATGAATTGACTCTCCCCTTTGAGCGGCGCGACAAGAACGCCACATGGGAGGAGCACAACGACGCCCTTGAGAAGGCGATCGCCAACGAATCGGTTGATCCTTCGGAGCGATACGTCGTCAAGGCGATGGAGGTCAACGCCGCTGACTACGGTGTACCCCAGATTCGGAATCGGGTGATCATCGTCGCGTTCCGCGCCGACCTCGGCGTCAATTGGGGTGAGTTCATGCCCAAGGAGACGCACTCCTATGAATCGCTGATCCACTCCATGCGCGAGGGCGGACCGTACTGGACGGAGCGACACAAGGACGTCCCCGCCGACGTCCGCAAGCGCGTCATCGCAAACCTTCCGGAACTCGACTACGAGAACAAGAAGGTCAAGGAGAAGCTGCAACTGGAGCCGTGGCGCACCCTGCGTGACGCCATCGCGGGAATCGACGAGAACGAGGGCAAGCCGCTTCCGTACGTTACGGAGGAAGCCGTCAAGAAGAAGCTCGTAGTGAGGGACATCCCCGATCACGTCGGATGGCCTGGAGCCCGCATGTATAGCGGACACACCCCCAACGTGTTGGACCGGCCCGCGAAGACCGTGAAGGCGGGTGTGCACGGCGTGCCGGGCGGTGAATCCGTCATGCAGCTCGACGACCCCAACTTCGTCAACGAGGGTGGCGGAACCGGATACCGGTACATGACCGTGCGTGAAACCGCTCGGGTCATGACGTTCCCGGACCGTTGGATCCTCGACGGGCCACGTGGAGAAAAGATGCGGCAGTTGGGGAACGCCGTACCCGTCAAGCTCGGGACGGTCTTCTCGAAGGCCGTCGCTGACGCTCTCAGGTCGGTTGGGGCACTGGAGGACCCGGAGAAGCGGAAGTGACCGAAGCCGTAGACGGTCGGCAGAGGCGTTGGAATGATCGAATGCCTCCCGATCGCGCGTGGAAGCCGAGAGCGGGTATGAGCCGGGAGGCCCGTGCGGCTGAGCAGGACCGGGCCGCCGGCGGCCGTCTCACGCGCGCCGTCGACCTCGGCGAGGGCCGATACGCGCGCGCGTCTATCGCGCTACGCCTGTACCGCAGCACCCGCCGTATCCGCGCCTACCTGCGATGGTCGCAGCGGGGCGAGACACAGGAACGGTACGTCGGCGAAGTGGACGGCGCGACTCGCGCCGCGAACCTGGCGCAGGCGTGGGAGATGGCCCACGCCGCCGGCTACGTGACCACCGAGACCGTTCCTCCTGACTCGTGGGCGTCCTCCCCCGCCTCCCGAGCGGTCATGTCCGCCAACAAAGGACGGGACACAAAGCCCGAGAAGCTCCTGCGGTCCGCACTCCATAGACGTGGACTGCGATACCGCGTGGGAGTGAGGCCGCTCCCCGACCTGCGACGGACCGCCGACGTGGTGTTCACCAAGGCACGCGTCGCGGTGTTCGTCGACGGGTGCTACTGGCACGGCTGCCCCGATCACCACCGCCCCGCCAAGAAGGGCGCGGCGTTCTGGCAGGAGAAGATCGCCGGTAATCAGGCTCGCGATGCCGAGACCAACGAGGCACTGCGCACTGCGGGATGGCTGGTCATCCGGGTGTGGGAGCACGAAGATCCGGAGCAAGCCGCGCGAGAGGTGATTCGGGCAGTAAGGTCGAGGGAAGCCACATCGCCGAACGACCGTGGCTCTATCAGCGAGTGAGCTCCCGCTCGATGCTGGCAGCAACCGCGGGCCATGGAACATGAAGTGGCGCGACCGTCGTCCAGTACCGGTGTGATGCTCGAACCGCAGTGCTCACCCCCAAGCGCACCGCTTCAGGGGCTAGGGTGCCAAGGACCCGGCGGGTCACCCCACCCGCACCGCGTGCGGCAGGCGTGATCCTGTTGCCGAGCAGGAGCGTCGCCGTTCGAAGCGCGTCAAGGGTGGAAGCAGGGGCTGCCCCGGCGAGAGGCCCGAAGATCAGCTCGTGCCAGCTTCGCCGCGTCCGGGCCCAGGCCAAACGTTCGAGGCTGGTGCCGAGGTCGACTGCCATGCCCTGCGGATTGTCCGCGTTCCAGAGCAGAACGATGTCGCCGAGTGTGAGGTCCAAGTGGCGAAACCGTAGCGTGATTCCCCTGACTTGGCGGCGTTGCCACACCACGACTCTGCCATACACGCTTATGTGCCGGGCGTGGAAGCCGAGTTGGGAGAGTATGGATAGCCAGGCATCGAGCATTGCCCCGTATTCGTCGATGTTCTTGAGGGGCTGGACGCAAGAGACGTTGACGAAGGAGGTCAGAAACCCGTCGCACAGTTCTCCGGACTCGGTGCGCTGGCCGGTGAATCGCACTACCGGTTGAGGAATGAATCCCCGACGGTAGGTTACTGAGCGTCCTTCCTTGAGGAGCGGGTCGAGAGCTTGGACAGCCGAAATGGTCAGTTCGGTCTCCCGTCCCCATCGAAGGGGCAGGCAGGCATCGCGCGGAACGCCTTGTGTGGCGAAGCCCTCTTCAAGCGCTCCGAGCAACTCCGCCCACGAAGGGGGGTGGCGGGGCGGGCAGTACGGAGAGCCGCGATGAGGGTGCTGGATCTCTAAGGCATCCCCGTTGAGGGTGAACTCCCAATGAGTTCCCAACGCTTGCCGCAGCAGCCCGGCTATCCGCTGGTTCGGAGCCCCGCTCAGCACGGGCGAGCCGCCATACCCTCGAAGTGTCGTGCGGGGTCGAAGCGTTGTTGGCCGATCGCCTGCGTCTGGCGGTGGTTGAGGGCCTCGGCTTGCTCGACTGCCTCAGCGAGTTTGACCGCTGCCGTCTCATCGTCCACTTCGGGATCGACGACGGCTATCGCCCCGGTCTGGTCGCACAGAGCGGCCTCAGCGCACGTTCCCTTGCGCCAGGCCAGCGCCGCCATAGGGGTTCCGGCCCGCAGGGACTCGCCGAACACTGCGGCTCCGGCCTCCACATAGGCGCGCGCGTACGTGTAGACGAACACCGAAGCGTCACGGAGAGCGGCGATCTTGGCGGGACCACCAAGTTCGCCCACCAGCTCGACGTGATCAGCGGTGAAGAGCCGCTCGTGCCGGCGTACGTAGTCCTCGTCGAAAACGGGCCCCACGACGCGAATACGGCGGCCCAGTATCTGTGCCGCTCTCAGAGCGAGATGCGGGGCCTTCTCCTCATCTATTCGACCGAGCCACACAAGGTCACGTCCGCCGACCGAAGGCGGTTCCTCCTCGTTGAGCCCGAGGTGAACGGCGAGCTCCGGGATCGGCTGGTGAGCCGCGTACCGCTCGATCATCTCGGGCGAGTAGCAGTACAGCCGCGAACGCTTACCATCGAACGCCGTCTCAGTGTGCTGGAAGATCGGCGAGTGTTGGAACGTCGCCACGTCGCAGTCGAGCTCGTTCCACGTACGCGTCCAAGCGGCGAGTGAAGGGTACTCGTGGCCGACCACGAGGAGGTCGTATCCCGCGCCGCGGAGGTCACGCTCCGCTTGAGATCCTCGCGTGACGTCCTCAAGGCGGACGGGCTTGCGGACCCATTCGGTTTCCAAGTCCGTGAGCCAACCCGGCCCGAGGAGATGCACGTCGGCGCCTGCGGCACGGGCGCCTACCGCGACCGCCCAAAGCCATCGTTCGATCCCGCCGTATCCAGCCGGGGGAAAAGCGTAGCTACCTGGAAAGTCGCAGACGCCGACGAGCACTATGCCTCCGGGGTTCCGTCCGCCGAGATCCGGCGGAAGCCGAGGTATGGGACGAGTGATTCAGGCAGGACGATCGAGCCGTCCTGCTGCTGGCCTTGTTCGAGCACCGCAGCCAGGGTGCGACCGATCGGCAGGCCCGAGCCGTTGAGCGTGGCAACCAGCTTCGGCTTGCCGTCCGCGCCGCGGGTGCGGATGTTCGCGCGGCGCGCTTGGAAGGTGCCGAAGTTGGAGATCGACGAGATCTCGCGGTAGGTGTTCTGGCTGGGCAGCCACACCTCCAGGTCGTAGGTGAGCTGGGCGGAGAAGCCCGTGTCGCCAGCGGCAAGGCGGATCACGCGGTACGCGAGGCCCAGCTCCTTCAGACACGCCTCGGCGTGGCCGATCATCTTCTCCAACTCGGCGTCGGCGTCCTCGGGGTCGCAGATCCGCACCATCTCCACCTTCGTGAACTGGTGCTGGCGGATCAGGCCCCGGGTGTCGCGTCCGTACGAGCCGGCCTCCGAGCGGAAGCACGGCGTCTGAGCGGTGAGAGCGAGCGGCAGCTCCGACGGCGGGATGATCTCGTCGGCGTAGAGATTGGTGAGCGGAACCTCGGCGGTCGGGATCAGGAACAGTTCGCGATCCGCGACGCCCGTCTTGAACAGGTCCTCCTCGAACTTCGGCAGCTGACCGGTACCGGTCATCGTCTTCCGGGTGACCAGGAACGGAACCGAGTGCTCGACGTAGCCGTGCCGGCGTGTGTGAAGGTCGAGGAAGAGCGTGACGAGCGCCCGCTCAAGGGCTGCCCCTGCTCCACGAGAGACGGCGAAGCGAGGGCCCGAGAGCTTCGTCGCCCGAGCGAAATCGAGGACACCCGTGGCCTCGCCAAGGTCGACGTGGTCCTTCGGCTCGAAGGAGAAGGTCGGCGGAGTCCCTACTCGACGGACCTCGACCGCGAACTCCTCGGAGTCGCCATCTGGGGCCCTGTCGTCGGGGATGTTCGGAATGCTGAGGAGGAGGCTGCGGAGATCGTCCTGCACCTTCTCCTGATCGGCCTCGATCTCCCGGATCTCTTCCTTGATCTCGCGGGCCCGCTCCTTCAGCTTGGAGATATCCCCGCCCTGCTTCGCGGTCTCCTGGACCTCCTTGGCCACGCGCTTGGACTCTGCCCGCAGCTCGTCAGCCACACGAATGCTCTGGTTCCGCCGGGCCTGGAGGTCCTCCAGGACGGACAGGTCCAGGGAGTAACCGCGTCGAGCGAGCCGACGTACCGCTTCGGCCCCCATGTCGATCAGGGCGCGAGCATCATGCATGGCTGGGGTCCTTCTTCTCCGGAAAGTGAGCTACCGCTCTGACGGTAGCAACTGCCGACGCGGCGTTGCCCCGCTATATCGCCGCGTCACTCCGCTCGTCTGGATCTTGGCGATCTTCCCCATCAAGGTCAGATAGAAGCTCCGTGATCCAGCCGCCGAGCATGTCGTCCGCGACATTGAGCGGCTGCACGCAGGGAGCCTCTGGGAAGAACAGGGGTACGGCCTCACCCTCGGAACGATCCCGCTGCCAGAGCAGGACAGACAGGAGCAAGCCATGCCCCACGACGAGGCGAGGGCTGGGGAGATCCAGGCAGTCCTTGAGCCCGAGGAGCATCCGGCGGATACCCTCCCGCTGCGATTCGGCGGCCCCCGGGGGACGGCGCCAGGCGCCATGTTGATCAAGCCAATCGCCATAGCCGAGCCACGGGCCACCCTCGAACTCTCCGTAGTCCAGTTCATTCAGCCGAGGCTCGACCACGAGCTCCGCAGCTGGCACTCCCGTGAGTAGGAGAGCGGTCTGCTGAGCTCGCGGGAACCCGCTGGCCGACCACGTCCGCACACTGTGCAGAGGCAAGACGGCCCAGGCGCGCTGACACGATCGCACTCCCTCTTCGCTGAGCTGGACGGGGATGGACGGGTCACCGTTGACGAGGTGCTTCGTGCTGTACTCCGTCTGTCCGTGGCGGAGGATGTGCGTCCTCATATCTCGCCTCCCGCTCCTCGGGCCGACAGAAACGAGAGCACCCCCATCATCTTCGGCGCTCGTGGATCACCGGTGTCCACGTAGTAGAGGAGGCCGTCCAGAGACAGCAATCTGCACCACGGTGCGATCACCGGGACGGGTATGCGAGAGATCCGGGCGGCTGTTGCGAGCCGCTGCTTCGTTTCTCGGCCGAGGTCGTAGTAGACGGTCCAGAAGGCCCAGTCGAAGGCGGCGTCGCCCACCATGGGAACGGGATCGAGCAGACGCGGATGGCCCCTGTCATCGAACGGAACGTTCTCCCGGTACAGGTCACCGTGAAGGACGGTGGACCGCGCAGTGGCCTCTTTGAGGGTGGCGAGCGCGCGAAACTCGTCCTCGACGAGTGGCCGCCAAGGTCCAAGATCGAGACTCAGCACCCGCTTCTCGATCCGCGGCAACACCTCGAAGCGAAGGTAGTCACTGAGAAGCGGGAGGCCGACTGCGCGCGACCTCGCCCGTCCTCGCAGGTGCAGTCCGTGCAGCGCACCAGCCACCATCTGTGTTTCCCGCTGCCGCCACTCGGAGCCTCCGGGGCGCCCACCCACCATTTCGAGGAGTGCCACCGCGTGATCGTCGGCGGTCTCCATGACATCGACCGTCATCCCGCCGGCCCACAGCCGAAGGGCACTAATCTCGTGGCGGTAGCGAGTCGGATCAGCCCAGGCCTTGAGGAGCAGCGGACGCCCGTCGGGATCGGTCGCCGTAGCGATCACGGAGGCGTGTCCAGCGTCGTGGTACCCCTCAAGCGAAAGGCTCCAGCGTTCCGCCACCTGCCCCAGCACGCTGGGTACGGTGTCGAGCCAATCTTGGACCTTCGGTCCGTAGTGTGCGATCAGCCGCTTTCGACATCCCTCGGGCACCCCGCCGAGCGTCCGCGTAGTCATCAGCTCAGCACGATCCCGTCATGAACGAGCTCGTCGGTGAGGGCCGGGAACTCCTCCAGGGCCTCTGTGACGAGTGCCTGCACCTTGTCGATCTCGACTTCCCGCGCGGCGAGACGAACCAGGATCCGCCACGGCTGGTCCAGCCTCTGCCCCGTGGTGCTCACCAGGTGCACTTCCGCGTGCTCACCAGTCGCCTCATGGAGTCGACGTGCCAGCCGCAGGGCGACGATGTTGTAGAGCTTGCCGACGTGGTAGACGGGGTTCTTTCCGCTCGCGCCCTCCAGGTTCATCGGGCGCAGGGGCGTGATGAGACCGTTGACGCGGTTTCCTCGGCCGACTACGCCCTCGTCGCCGGACTCGATCGAGCTGCCTGTGTAGGTCAGGTAGAGCTCGTCCTTCTCGGGCACGTCGCGAGCGTTGAGGCGGAAGTCCGCGTCCGCGTCGGGGAGCCAGATGCCGGCGAGGCGGTGGCATTCGGCGAGTACGGTCTCAGAGTTGCGAACGTACTCCGCACGATCCGCGACGTGACGCGACTTCTGAGGTACGCACAACACGATGTCCGCGTGCTGCCCGTCCCAGTAGCCCATGAGCTTCACGTCGGCGCCGCACCAGGCGTGGGCCTGTGTGAAGTCACTCTCTCCGGAGAAGTGGTCCACGAGGTCACGGACGAACGTCTCGAAGGGGTTCTCCGGGGCCCAACCCGTGCCGAGGGAGGTGTCGTTCGAGAGGCGCACGCGGCGCTCACGGAGGTCGTCGATGGAGCGCGGGTTGAACCAGCGAGTGCGGTCCGGAACGTCGTCGCCTGTGAGTACGGCGCCGGGACTTGAGTTGCTCGTGATATTGAAGGTGATGTCGAGGTGCTTCGAGACCTCCGGCAGCCGTTCGGCGAAGAACGCCTTGACCTCCGCCTCGACGATCTCCGTCACGGGAATCGTCTCGCCACCGCACAGAGGCGCGGCGCGGCCATTGACGAGAACTCGTACTGGTGAGGTCATCTTGCCGCCGCCGTAGCGGACTTCACTCGCGCCGCCGAGGAGAGCGAGCTTGTCGAAGTTGTGGTGCAGTACGGCTCCGAAGTGCTGCACGGTGTACTGGCTGTACGCCCGGGACAGGCGCTCGGCGAGGTGATCGGCGAGGGTGTCCGGGTGGCCGAGGCCCTTCCGCTCGACGATGGTCGTCGCGTCCGGTTGGGGTGCTCCGGACTCGATCACTATGCGGCTGTTGCCGAAGGTGGTGGTGGTTCGGTGCATGGCCTACTCCTCGCAGAGCTGGAAGGGATGTGCGTGGATCTCGTCGAGCCGATTGGCTGGACGGACCAAGATCATCGAGGGACGCCGGCCGTCCGCAAGCGTGAGACATGGCCAGCGAGTTGCTCACAGGCCGCCGCAGGATCGTCTTCCGCGGCGAGCTGGTAGAGGTCACGCGCCGGAATGAGGTGGATGTCTCCGGAGCGTCGTCGATCAAGCCATAGAGCGAGACGCCAAGCCAACGCGACACCCGGGGCGCCAAGTTGGCTGATGATTCCGATGGGCAATCGGCGGGGCGTCGGCGCCGTGTAGATCAAGTCGCGTATGGCGTGGAAGACCGCGTCGGCCTGATCGCTCACGGCGGGGCCTCGTCCGCTGGCCTCCCAGTCGACTATGTGAAGGCGGTCGCCGTCGGACAGGAGGTGCTCAGGCTTGAGGTCACCATGGAGGTACACCGTGGGCAGCTCATCGCAGGGCTCAAGAGCAGCCTCCAGGTCATGCCACCAGGAGAGTTGCCGACAGCGGCTGGAGAGCTGATCGAGAAGGAACCCACGGTTGGAAGTGAGCGTGTCGCCTGGGTGCCACCGCCAACCTGAGCCGGGGCGCATGTCGGCGACCCCGTGATGGAGCTGGCGAGTCTCTGTGATGACGTGCCGGACAAAGCCCTGGACCGCCCGTGTGGTTCGGATTGAACAGGGTTTCCCCGGCACGGCTCCAAACACGGCCCACGGATGGGCCCCGTGCTCGCCTGCCGCCACCACGGAAGGGACTGAAAGGCCCCATCCAGCAGCGATCTTGACCGCATGTAACTCGCGGCGCCGCCTCTCGTACGGGGCGATGGTGCGGTAGACCTTGAGTAGTGAACTCCCGTCGAGGGCCCAGCGCGTGATCGAGTTGGGCTTCACCGCCGCTGGCCCGTACCCCGCGAACCGAGGGACCGAGGTGCCGGTCTCTAATGCGCTACCCGCCATGATGTCGCCTTCCCCGTGATCAACGTGGTCCTAGACAACCTCATGAGCGTGTCGCGCGGTACCGTCGACAGGGGTGTCGAAGGGTGTCGCTTCCGCTACCTCCCGTCACAGAGAGGCTGAGCATGACGAACGACAAACTCGCGAGATGGCTCGACCGATCCGGCATGAGCCGCGGCGAGTTGGCGAGAAGGGTGAAGGCCAAGGCGGCGCTGTGGAACGAGCCGCATGTGGCCACGAGCACGACCCGAGTCCGCTTCTGGCTTGAGGGCCAGATACCGCGCCAGCCGTTACCCGACATCATCGCGGCGGTCTTCTCAGACTGTGTCGGATATCGGGTCACAACGTATGATCTCGGGCTCGGTGACGGCGCGGGTGCCGAGAGCGCACTCGTGTACAACTCTTCCTACGCGGCTACCGTGGAGGTTGTCGCAGACCTCGGGAGAGCTGACGTGGATCGACGAAACTTCCTTGCAGGTGCACCATTCGCCGCCCTCGCTGGCGTTGGACCGTCACGCGACTGGTTGATGAACGTCCTGGACCAGGCGCCGGAGCCCGGTCCCCGTGTCCGTCTGGAAGACGTGACGGCGGTGAAGAACATGTTCGGCGAGTTCCAGAAGATGGACGTACTACAGGGAGGCGGCTCCGGCCGCTTGATCCTCGCCGAGTACATGAACCAGCACGTCTATCCCCTTCTCCGCCGCACGCACAGCGATGACGTGCGACGGGCCCTCTGCGAGGCCGCCGCCGAACAGACCTACCTCCTCGGGTGGATGGCCTACGACAACGGCGAACACGGCCTCGCCCAGCGGTACCTGATCCAGTCCCTTCGCCTCGCCGAGGAGTCCGGCAACCCGGCCTTGGGGTCTCACGTCCTCGCCGGCATGGCGGACCAAGCCACGCTGCTGGGAGACCCGGCCGAAGGGCGCCGCCTCGCTCAGGCGGGGCGACTCGGGTTGTCACGCGTCGACTCGCCGGCCTGCCTGGCGGACCTCTGGTGCCTCGAAGCACGAGCGCTCGCACTGCTCGACGACAAGTCCGCGGCGGCCCGCGCCGTAATCGAGTCGGAGAGGGCATACGCGAAGGCGCGGCGGGGTGAGGAGCCGGAATGGGCGGCCTTCATCGACCCCGCCTACCTGCATGGGGAACACGCCAACACGTTCCGCGACCTCGGAGACGCGAACGCCGCGGACGAGCATGCCCGGAAGTCCATCGACCACGCCAGGAGTCAGAAGCGTGCCCGACGCGGGGCCATGTCGCAGGCGGCCCTCGCGGTATCCCATTTGCAGCGGAACGACCTGGAGGCGGCTCACGCGGCAGGTGTCCGCACCCTCAGCTTGACAAGGCAGGTCAAGTCCTCGCGCGCCGTGGAAGCCGTGCACGACCTTCAGCGCCGCATGCGACCCTACGGCGGACATCGGCTGGTCGCTGACTTCAACGAGCGAGTCAGGGAGCTCACCGCAGCGGCGTAGCCCGGAACGCAGGCGTCCCAGAGCACGCGGCCTGGACGCCTGCGTCCGCGTTGTGAACAAGTCTCACGCGGCGATGTTCAGTTCCTCGTATCCGTCGATGTACTCACGCCCGTTGAGATGGGCCGCGATCTTCCCGATGCCCCTCTCGCACCGGTAGCGCACCGCGCGCCCGGTAACCCCCTGGAGCGCCCCTGATTCGTCGTCCGGCAGGTCGGCTCCGTAGCGCAGGACGAGTGCCTGGCGTTCGCCGAGGGTGAGCGGGGCTGACGCCCAGCCGTGCCGGATGTCCGCGAGGTGGGCGAACAGGTTGCCCGCGATCTTCGGGTCCGTCGTGCCCTTCGGCATGTCGGCGGCTGGGGCCTGTGGGTGACGGATGCCGTACGCCGCCTCCGCATCCCAGACGGCTGGGAGGAGGTGCTCGACGAGCCGTCGGTCATACGCCGTCACAGGCCCGTCCGCTCCGCCGCGTGCCGGGCGGCCTCGTAGGAGACGTGCCCGGAGCGATGCTTGGCCTCGGTGAGCCATCGGTCCCGAAGGCGCTGGGAGAGCCAGCGATGCAGCAATCCGGCCCCGGCTTCATCGAGGAGCTGGCGCACATACGCGGCCCGCTCGGAGGCGATGATGACCGTCTCCTGGTACGCGTCCTCGTACTCCAGGGTCAGGCCGTAGTCGCGGGCGAACCCCCTCGCGACAGCCTGAGCAACGCTCTCGACCTGGGGGTCGGAGAGAATGCTCCAGTCCACCTCGCCGGCCACCTGGGCAGCTTCGTAGTCCAGCAGGAGAAGGGTCATCGGACCACCTCCTTCACCGGCACCTCGCCGTCCTTCGTCACGGCGACCACCAGGCCGGGGGCGCCCGTCGTGCCCTTCGCGTGCCGCCACCAGGTTGACTCGCTCTCCATGGCTGGAGGCTGGATGAACGTGCGCTGGCCGTCCGTATCCACGAACTCGTGATGCAAATGGCCTGCAAGGAGAAGATCCGCCTGGTGCATCGCGCTCGCCTTGTTGAACGCCTGGCCCTTCCACCACTCGAAGTGCTTGCCTGGCCGCCACTGGTGGCCGTGGGCGTGAGCCACTGTCGTGCCCGAGCAGTCGACGACAACGGTCAGCTCGTCCGTGTCCGGCACATAGAAGTCGACGTGCCCGAACCGCTCGGCGTCGAGCGCCAAGGCGTCGCGGACAGAGATGAGGGACTCCGTGTCGTGCGAGTCGTCGTATCGCGTTACTCCCCGGCCCGCGATCCGGACGGCCTCCCCGTGGTTGCCGGGCACGGCTGCCAGCGAAACGCGGGGCGCGAGCGGCGCCATGGTCAGGGCGCCATGCAGCATGACGCGGCGGGTCAGGCGGATCTGTTCGGTGAGCGTGAGCGAGGTACGCCAGGCGTTCGAGCCACCCTGCGACACGAAGCCCTCGACGTGATCGCCGAGCCATCCCATATGGACGTGACCGATGTCGAAGCGCTGCCGATACACGTCCAGGAGCTCGGCCGCGCGGTCGATGCATTCGATCGTGCGCTTCAGTGTGCTCGCCGGGCCGTCCCCGTCAGCCTTCCCGAACTGCATGTCGCCGAGCGCGATCACGAAGGTGTGATCACCCTCCCCGGTCACGGCGTCACTCTGGTTGGGGCGATGGTTGTCGATCGCGGCCAAGAGCTCGTTGATGTCGTGCGCGGCGTGCGTCGCGGTCTTCATGCGAGCGAAGGAGAAGCGGGTGCTGAGTCCGGTCTCGCCCCCGGGCATGGTCCACTCCGAGGAGCGGAACCCCTTGATCTCCCACTCGTCGGGGTCGAGGCCCTGAGAGAGCAGGACGGAAGCCGCAGTGCTCTTGGGGTCCATGCCGGCCGGCCCCCGGACGGTCACCTCGGCGCCATCTCCGCTGACCTCGATCTGGCGGGTGAAGTCGCGGTCGGGGTCGGTCTGGCGGGCCGGTATGGACGGGCCCACGGGCTTCGAGAGGAGCTCGTCGAGAAGGTTGCTCAAGAATCAGTCGCTTCCTGGCGCAGGCGGCGCCGGTACGTGCGGATGGTGGAGGCGGAGACCCGGTGCCCGAAGCGGCCCAGAATCCAGACGAGGTCTTCCGCTGCGGTGTCCTGGAGGAGGTGCTGCTCGAAGGCTTCGCGCTCGCGTTCGTCGAGGGCCTCCCAGATCGACTGAAGGCGTGGGCCCGGATTTCCGGGCAGGGGGCGGGAAGTCACACCGCCTCCCGGTCGAGCTGCCCGATCGCGGCGACCGCGTATGCTGCGACCTTTTCCAGGTGGACCTTCGCAGTCTCCGGGTGACCGGCTTCGGCGAGCGCGTGGAAGAGCTGCTCCAGCAGTTCGGCGTCCCAGCCGGAGAGCTCCGCCTTGTCGCGGGTCATCTTGATGAAGGCCCAGCGGTCGGCCTCCTCAGCGAAATAGCGTCGCGCCTTCGCTGGGTTGTGCCCGCCGCCGATCGGCATCCGCTTGTCGGCCACCGCGCGATGGGTCGCCTTCACGTTCGCCAGGATCGCGGTTACGGGGTCGGCCTTGCGCGCAGGCCGCTTCGTCGTCTTTGCCTCGGTCAAGCCGCGGCCTCCTTCGCGTCGAATAGGGCCTGAGAGCCGCCGGCCATGTAGGTCTCGGTGACATCACCCGTGCGGAGACGGACCGGCTTGGCTGACCGGAGGGAGCGACAGACGGTCGTCGTGAGCTTGCTTCCGGCCTCGTCCGGGTCGCTCCAGACCCAGACGCGCGAGAAGCCCGCGAGCATGCGGCGGTGCCGGGCGAACCACATCTCGACACCGGGGACGGCAACCGAATGCCAGCCGATCTTCCGGTGGATCACGCGATCCAACTCGCCTTCGGTTAGGTGGATCTCGTCGCCCGCCGCGTGGATCGAATCGACCCCGTACATGCGGGGCGGGTCTCCGGCGATGGTGTTGTACTTGCCGTGTCCGTACTCGCGGTGGTTGTGATCCTGGAGGCACCGGAACCGGATCGTCAGCGGCTGCTGGCGGTGGCCGAGGTAGGGGATGGCGAGCATCCCCCGGTAGCGCTCGTGGCCGGGGAGCGGGTCGTCAACGACGCCAAGCCGGAACGTATCCGCCTCGGCCTTTCCGATCCCGCGATCCAGCAGGTACCGCGCGGCGTCCGCCGTAAGCGCTGCCTGATACGCGCTCGTCGCCTCCTCCAACATCTCGCGTTGCGAGGGCGAGAGAGGCCGCAAAGGCTCGCGCTCCGACAAAGTCCGTGCTCTCCTTCTTCATGATCAGCGTGTACGTGTCCCCGCCCTCACCGCACGAGTGGCACTTCCAGAGCTGCCGGTCGGTGTTGTAGGAGAAGGACGGGGTGTTGTCCTCGTGCAGTGGGCAGTGCGCCATCCCCATGGCCCGATGCGAGTTGATGTCGACGCCGTAGTGTTCGAGCACGGCCTCCAGTGCTGGCTTCTCGCGCTCTGGGTCGTCGGTATCCATGCGGCGGAGCCTCACGCGACCCTCCGCCCCCGGAAGCTCTCCGCGTCCTGGTCGTAGCCGAGTTCGGTGAGTCCTTGCGCCACGGAGCCTTCGTTGAGCAGGTCGTTCAGCTCGCGGGCCAGACGCCGGAGTTCCTCGGTCTCCTCGTGGGTGATCACCGATCGGCCTCCAGCTCGAAGTACCGCTCGACGGTGGACAGGACGTACGCCCGCCGCCAACTCGCTCCCCTGCGACGGACGATGACCACCGAGTCGACCTCAGCGGGGTCAAGCCCCCGGTGCTGCGCGAAGTTGGTGCGCTCCCTCTCGGCCTCACCGACGAACGTGCCGGGCTCGAACTTCGCGTTCTTCGCCTCGACGACCAGGAAGGTGCCGTCGCCCCGGCGAATCACGAGGTCTCCCTCGTCGTCTTTGCCGGTAAGGCGGAGGCGCTCAACGTCTAGGCCGGCGCCTCGCAGCTCGTTTCGGAGCTCGGTCTCCCAGTCGGCTCCTCGCCGTTTGTTCCTACGGTTTCGAGCCGCTACATCTGTCAAGATCTCGCATTCCTCTCTGGTTAAGCGGCCTTCTTCAGGGCGTCGAGGGGCGACCACTGCGGGGCCGGGGTCTGGTTGAGCGGCGCAAGGCGCTCCAACTTCGAGAACCGGGTGACTTCGGGGTGGCACCGCAGCGTCGCGTACCGGCGGGCCGTCGGATCGCAAGGGCCCATCCGCTGTTTGATGACCGCGACCCTGTACTCCAGCGAGTTCGGGTCCAGCGCCACGGAAAGGCTCAGCTCCGGCTTCTCCGAGAGGCCGCCCTTCACCTGGTCGCGGGAAGGAGGCGCCCACGGGTCGCTCTTGGCCTCCCAGCTCTTGTCGCTGGCGTGGTGCAGCAGGATGACGGTCGCGCCTGTGGCACGGGCGAGCTCGGTCGCGCTGCTCATCACGGCCATCTGCTCGGTGTAGTCCGACTCCGCGCCCTCGAAGTCCATGAGGTTGTCGAAGACGATGACGGCCGGGTAGTCGTCCCACAGCTCGACCCACGCCTCCAGCTCCTCGTCCACGGCCTTCCAGGTGATCGGGCTTCCGAACGAGAAGGTGATCCGCGAACCGCTGACGGCATTGAGGTACGTCTCTCGGTAGCGACCGCCGGCCGCCATGCCCGCCTCGACCATCTCCGTCGTATCGCCGGTCGCCATCGAGGCGAGCCGCGACGAGGCAGTGAAGGCGCTCATGTCGGCGGAGAAGTAGAGGGTGGGCAAGTTCATCTGCGCCACCCAGAACAGGGCCAGCCCACTCTTCTGAGTGCCGGACCGTCCGGCGATCATTACGACCTCGCCGTGACGTGGGCGGCAGCCGATGTTGTAGAGGGCCTCGAACGCCTCGACACGGGGCAGCTCGCGGCCCGACTCTGCGTGAAGGGCGAGGGACCGACCAGGGGTAAGAATGCGTGCTCCAATCGCTGAGGAGGAGGGGGCGGCACGGTGGCCGCCCCCATCTACCGGCTGGCGTCAGTCGAAGGACGGGGCGTCCGCGACGGCCGACTGAATCGCGGCGTCGCGCTGCTCGGCGTACGCAACGACCTGGTTGCGAATCCCCATGTCGGTGACCTGCTTCCACACCCACGCGGGATGGGCGCCCGGCTTCGAGGGCGGTACCTGGGTGACGGTGACGAGCACCGCGCCGCCAACGACCGTCTCAAGGTCGCGGGCCAGAACGGTCTGTTCGATGCGCTGGCCCTTCGAGACCTCTGGGGCCTGCTGGGAGAGCGCGTCGTTCGTCTGGAAGACCGTCACGTCGCAGAGCGCGGAGTCCTTCGGGCCGTTCGGGGTGGGGCGCTGTCGGTCGAACTGCTTGACCTCCAGGAGGATCGCGACCGCCGTGGCATTGTCCTTCGGCTTGAACCAGCCGCCGTTGGCGGTCGGGATGTCCATGAGGTTCAGGGGCACTACTGATCTCCACTCTGTCGGTGAACGGTGTACGGGGTACGGCGGGCCGGAACACGGGGCGTACGGGAGCCAGCCGCTATGGCGACGGCCACAACCGCGCCGAGAATTCGGCGGGGCATCACGAGCCCCCCAGGACTCGGCCGCGGGCCTTCCAGGCGTCCATCACAGCCGAGTCGGAGAACGCGGCCTGGTTCTCCGCCCACAGTCTCTTCAGCTCGTCGATGGTGCGACATGCCTCGATCTGCTCCAGGAGCGCCTTCGTCCCGGACTGCTCCGCCATGGGTGGCTGTGTGGCTGGCCTCGGAGGGCTGGCCTGCGAGGCGGGTTGTGACGGAACGACGCTTGCGCCGAGGCCGTGAACGATCTGCGATGCACTTCGGGCCATGCGACTGGCCTCGATGATGAGCTCCGCCAGCGTCGCATTAGTCAAAGTATCGCTATCGAACCTGAAGGATGAACCGATGGCTTCGCGGACGGCCCCCTCTGGGCCGCTGAGGCGGATGGTCGGGTCTTCGGTGTCCGCCCCGAACGGGACGCTCACCTCGACGGACGCGCCGTCATTGGCCACTCGGAACCCCTCTCTCGTAAAGCGGGCCGTGCGCCCGCCTGCTTGTCAAGATTACGCAATCAGGTCCGAAAAGGCAACGTTGGGCGCGAACTTCCGCAAGGCGCCTTTGGTGCCCCGCATGGCCCGGACCTCCCCGGCGAGCTTGGCGGCAGCCCAGCCCAACCGCAGGTCGGCCCAGTACAGGGTGCACGCAGCCTGGCCGGCCGGAAGGTGGATCACGATGCCCCAGTCCTGGTTCACGGGCGGCAGGGGACTGTATGCGGACGCCGCCTCCCTGGCGGGCACGTCGCTCTTCTTCCAGCGGGTGAAAACCTTCGCGTCGCTCAGGTCGACGGGGAACCTGGTGGGGTCGTAGAGCTCGCCATGGGCGTACACCGCAAGTTGGGAAGCCATCTTGAGGCCCCCGTACTCCACCGACCCCGTCTTGAGGTCGGCGATGAACTGGCCCTCGATCCGCTCTCCATCCGGGCCGGGGCCGCTGTAGCGGACCATGCGGTCGAAGGTGCCCGCGACGCCCAGTTCGGGGACGACGACGAACGTCTCTACGGCCACCACGTCGAGTGCGACCGTGGAGACCTTGTACGCAGCCATGTCGGCCAAGTCCGCGGGGCTCGCGCTGGCGGGGAGTTCCTCGCCCTGGTCGACGCGCTCCGAGAGTGCGTGAAGGTGCGTGCCCCTCTCCCGTTTGGTGTGCGCTCCGGCGAGCTGGACGGCTCGCTCTGCCAGGGCGTTGAGGGTGCTCTTCCCCTCGTATGACGCTGGGTCAAGATCTCGCGTTCGGTCCAGCAGTGAAGGTTGCGCGGCGGCGCCGACCAGCACCATGCGCTTGCCCCACGCGGTCAGAGCCGACTTGTCCTCGATGGCGTCGATGAATGTGGTGGTGCGGGTCAGGGCGCGCGGTTTGCCGCCGCTCTTGGGTACTACAAGGGGGCGCCCCCGCCCGTCGCGGGGGACGTCGGGGGTATGGACAGGCAGGTCTGTGAGCCGTATGGGCACTCGATGTCGTCCTTCGTCAGATCTTGACTACGGGTATCAGGTAGAGGCGGACCGAGCCGTCCTCCAGGATCTCGGGATCGCGGTCGTCCTCGTCGAACAGCGTCAGCCCTCGCCCTTTCGCAAGGGCCAGCACGCTCCGCATTTCGCTCGCCCGGTAGCCAGGGTGCGCCGTGATGTGGAAGTCGAAGTTGGCGTGGTCAATGTGCAGCGCGACCGAAGGCGTGCAGTTCTGTTCAGGGTTTCCAGCCGTTTCCCCCTCAATATCGGAGACCACCCCGTGGCCGTGCGACATGCACAGGCTCCTCTCCCCAAACGTACGAAGCGGCTTCCAAACGCCTCGAACGCGTAAACCGAACAGTTGTTGAGAGTTTGACCTTTTACGTTGCCTTGGTCAACCTCAAACCGAGCCTAATGGAGGAAGTCCTATCAACTTTCGTAGGAAAGGTGGGGCGTGACTACGTCTGAAGTAGAACAAACCCCAGGGGGTGTCATCCCTGGGGTGGAGGCTGGGGCCGTTTGTGCAGCTCAGGATGGGGTTGTACCCCTAGGGGAGCTGGTTGTCAGAGCTTGCGTGTAGCCTGCTTGGGCTGGCGGATGATGTCGGTATCACTAGCTTCGCGGGGGACGTAGTGGAAGCCTTCTTCGGTGTCGGGGTCGTAATACACGACAGCGTTCTCCTCCTTGAGGAATTCCTTCCAGGAGGCATGTCGCTTGGCATCCACATCACGCAGCTTAAATCCCTCGCGCACGCGAGCCTCAATGCGTAGCATCGCCAAAGGGTAAGCGAACCAGTGCTCTTCCTTTACGGTCCAAGGAATGAGGTCAGTATTCCTTGCCGTGCGCCTCTTCAGTCCTCTTCGGGAGCGGAAGGAGGCCCAGAGGGAAGGCGTCGTCTCGATGTTGTACTTAGTCTTGTACTGCTCGACGATCCAGGAGTAGGTTTTGCCCTCTTCAATCCAACGGATTGCCTCCTGCTCATCCTGGATCTTGCTCTTGGCGGGCATGTTGTCCCTTCGGCGTGTGGCATCCCCCCGGGCGCAACTTCTACTGCGCCCCAATACACCCCTACACTGACACGCGAGACTTTGACTCGTCAAGACAAACGAATGGGTGCGATGGTTGTGCTACTCAGCGTACGTGTTTGCGATGTGTGCAAGAGGGTCGGCATCGAGACCCGTCACTACACCGTCACCGAGGGTGGGCGCACGGTCGAAACAGACCGATGCGGGGACCACGCTGACACGCTGGAAGAGATCCTCGAAGCGGAGTCTCCGCAGGTAGAGGAGGGTTCCTCCGCTACCCCGAGTGCTCCGGCCGACGAGGTGGCCACGTTGACGCGGAAGTTGGCCGAGCCCGAGTCGAAGCCTGCCGCGAAGAAGGCTGCCGCCCCCGCGAAGAAGACCGCAGCGAAGAAGGCAGTTGCCAAGAAGGCGCAATCGCGCCGCCCCAAGGTGACCACCGTCGCCGAGATTGAGCAGTCAAAGCGCAAGTAGCGCAACGACGAGAAAGCCCCGCTGACCGAAGAGGTCAACGGGGCCTTCGTCATTACTCGATCGGGTCGTCCGGCTGCTCCTCGGCCGGAGCGACGACACCAAGTGCCGTAAGGATCTGGACGATCACTGCGATCTCGGGCTTGTCCGCGTAGGACACGGACAGCACGCTGACCACCACGCCGAGCGCGGCCAGGACAGCGCCGACCCGCGAGCGGTAGCGAACAGGGAGCAGGCTCACCAGCGAGACCGGCTTGAAGCCGGGCGTCTGCATCTTGCTCATCGGCGGCCCGCCAGCTTCTGCAGAGCGACGAACCCGGACGGTCCGATGCGAGGATCGCGGATCAGCCCGATCGACTTGTACTTCGGATTGCGGTCGTGGAAACGCGCCACCGCGGCCTGAGTGTTCACCCCGTAGTAGTCGGTGACGGCACCCTTGATCGGCCCGTACCCGGCCTTGATGAGGAGCTGCTGAAGCTCCTTTACCTGCGGGTGCCGAGCCCCGGGGCGCACGCCGGCCGACAGGGCGACGATGCCGGACGACGGCTTCGAGGGCGCGGGCTTCCCGCCCTTGACCAGCGCAATCAGGCGGTCGATGGGGAAGTTTCCCGGATCGCCGTGATCGTTTTCCGGTACGTGCTGATGGCCGCAGATTCCACGGAAGTTGGTCCACTCCGCGAAGTTCATCCGCTGCCCGTTCTTCGACCCGTAGCTCGACGGGTAGGCCAGCCAGGGCTTCGAGGTCGACATGAGCGGGATGGGGTACTGCTGGGTGAGCCAACGCACGAGATCCGCGAGGGGCTTCAGGTCGGCGTCGCTGGCGTTGGGCCAGTACAGGCCGGGCCCGCCCCTCTCGCAGGTGCCCACCAACTCGATCTGGATGACGTTCAGGGTGTTCGTCTGGACGCCGCCGCTCTTGTTGACCAGCGCGCGAGACGACTCGTTCGCGGCGAAGTGCTGCCGGACCTGGCCGCCCTTCACGGTGAAGTTCGGGGCGACCGATCCGCCGGAGTAGTCCGGCCACGAGCCGCCCTCGGTGGTGTGAAGGACGATCACGTTCGGATGCGGCATGGTGTCACCGGGGTGCCGACCCGAGAACCACTGAGAGCTGTCGGCCGACGGGTACTTCGTTGCAGACAGGGGGAGTTCTCCTTCTGGACGTGACGAAGGCCCCTCTCCGGAATGGAGAAGGGGCCTGGGAGGTAGGTCAGTTGGCGGACAGGTGGTTGTCGAGGCGCTCGGCGACGGCCAGGCGCTCGACACGCTCGTGAGCCATCTCGCGGCGCAGGGCATTGATCTCGTCGCCGTGCCGGCCGAGGGCCTCGTCATGGCGGAGCTGGCCCGCGAGGAGCTGCTCCATGCCGTCGAGTACGCGGTCCACGTCGTCGCGCAGGTTGGTGCTGTGCGTGTTGGCGACCTGGTGGCGGGCCTCTTCGGTGTGTTCGCGTACTTCGCTCAGTGCCTGGCCCTGGCGGCGTACGAGCTCCACCAGGACCCCTACCAGGGCGACGGTTACGGTGCCGCACGCTGAGACCAGGGCGACTTGGACGCTCGGCTCGATCACCGGGCGGGCCCCGCGAGCCGCGCTTCCAGGGCCTTGATGCGTGCTTCCTGGTCCTGGACGACGGATAGAAGAGCGACGCCAAGCAGGTCGTAGCGGAGACCGTCGACCTCGCCGCCCAGGTAGTTCACGAGCCACGGAAGGGTCTTCTCGACCTCTTCCGCGATCAGCCCGACCTCGTTCTTCTGTCCGGGCTGCCCGTTCTCCGGCTTCCGGTCGTAGACAACCGGGCGCAAGGCGAGCACGTCATCGGGGGCGATCTCGTGATCCCGGACGTTCTCCTTGAACTTGATCGAGGAGGTGTTCCGGCAAAAGCCGCCGTCGCCGCGAACCCACACGGCGTAGTAGGTGCCGGAGCCGGATACGCCACGGCTGTGCGGCTGCTTGGAGCCGTTCGCCCAGGCGATCGTGTCGCCGGCCTCCAGGTACGAGCCGTGCGAGTGGGAACTCGGAGGGAACGTCGAGGGCTTGCTCGTGATCGACGACCACGAGTGCGAGTGCGTCGCGGGGGCGAACGTCGAGGGCTTCCCGGAGATCGAGCCCCAGTCGTGTGTGTGGCTCGATGGAGGAAACGTGCCTGGTTTCCCTGCGACGTCGGCCCAGTCGTGCGAGTGGGCTGCCGGGGCGAAGGCGGCCGGACGGCCGGAGATGCTCGACCACGTGACCATGGGGGCGAGGTCCGCCCAGGACGAGCCGTCCCAGTATTCCCACGCCTTCGTGTTGCGGTTCAGGCCGAGCTGGGCGACGCGCGGCGTTGTCGGCCGGGTATTCGTCGTCCACGTGCCCACGCGCGATCCGGAGTAGCGCCGCGCTTCGATCACGGCGTCAGCCGCGATGTTCGTCGTACCGGGGGACACCCGAATCAGCGCGAGGGACAGCTCGTAGATATCGGTATCGGTCTGCGTCACGTTGATGGCGTCACCCCCGGCCACCCCCTTCAGGACGGCCAGGTTGATGCTGTTCGCCGTGGGGTCCAGACGCAGGACCACGCGGTCCCGGCGCTCGGCGCTGTCGGCCGCGTCGATGTTCAGCGTCTCGACGGCGGTGGAGAAGAACGCGTGCCCGCGCAGGATCGCGAAGCCCGGCTGCACGAAGACCTTCATCCCGGACCCGTCCGCATAGACCTTGAGGTCCAGGCCGTCAGCTGTGCCGACGACTCCTGAGTCCTGGAATTCGCGGAAGAGGCGGCTGTACTGGGATTCGGTCGTGGCCTGCCCATCGAAGGGGTACGAGTTTTTCGCCACTGGGGCGAGTCCTTTCGTTACGCGAGGGCGGCCCAGAACCGGTTCGGGCCGCCTTCGAAGGAGTTGAAGTTGAGCGTCGTCGGGAAGCTCGACATGGACGAGATGACCCCGAAGCGATGGATGTTGTTCAACCCGAACCGGCCAGGCGGAGCACTCGCGGCGGAGTCGGCGATGAGCATGGCTGGGCCGTCGATGGGGTTCGCGCTGTACTTGAACCACCAGGCCACGTAGTAGATCCCGGGCGTCAGGGAGACGCTCGTGGTGAGTGGCGCGGCGACCGTCGCACCTCCGACGTTATGTACGCCGGGCACCTTCGTGGTGCCGGTCATGTCGCCAACTTGAGCCAGTCGCGTGCCGGCCCCGTTGAAGATCCCGGCGTTCGAGCCCGCGAGGAGCCCTCCGGCGTACCCGAAGAAGTGCCAGACGACTTTGGAGACGGTGGTCGTGGCGTGGATCGGCACCGCCGTGATGCGGAGAGAACCGGACGAGGGGTACTTGTAGTCCGATGCTCCGGTCGCCGGGTCAAAGGCCCACGCCTTCAAGCCAAGGTTGGACGGGAGGAACACTTCCGGAAGCTGAGCGAGAGGGATCTTCCCAGCCGCGTCCAGAGAGGCGACGCCGTTGGCCGCTCCCTTGACGTTGGTCTTGATGTATGCGGTGCCGAGGTCGGGTATCTGGTACGTCTCCAGCTTGGCGTTCGCGTCGAGTGCGGCCACGCCCCCGCCCGCACCGCGATAGTCGGAGGGAATCGCCCCGACATCCGACGCGAGCAGGGTGATCTCCGTGCCGGTTCTGCCGTTGACCTTCTGGATGACGCCGGGTTCACCTGGAGGCCCTTGCGGTCCGGGAGTTCCGCCCGCGCCCGAAGGTGCCTCCGCGGACCGCTCCAAGGCGGATACTCGGCGTTCGGTGCTCTGGGCATGCTGAGCGGAAGCCGCGAGCGGGTCGAAACCGGAAGGGTCGCCAAGGAGCGCTCCGGCCTGGAAGCCGCCGTCGTTGACCTTGATGACCATTCCGGTCACCGGGGCTGTCAGCTCCTGGCCGCCAGCGACGACGCTCACGCGGTCGCCGAGCCCCCAGTCGACTCCGAACTCGGCAGCGGAGTCCTCAACCGGTACGGCTTGCACTGCGGTGGAGGTGAAGCCCTCGTCCGCCAGGACCTCGTTGCCGGCCTGCGTGAGCTCGTCGAGGTTGTTGGTGTTGCGCTGGTCGACGAAGCGCTCGATCCGGCGGCCCCAGTCCGCTTCGGCACCCACTGAATCTTCGTTGTCGACGGGAACGAAGGTCCGGTCCCGCTGCTCACCCTGGCCCGCGACGATGACGCGGGTCGCGCCAGGCGTCGAGACCGAGACACGCTGGCCTGCGAGGGTGCCCGCCAATACGTCGAGCCGTACCTCCCTGGTGCGATCCGCGATCTGATACGTCTCGAAGACGAGCCGGGCGCCACGTTGGACGATGCGGAAGCCCAGGTCCGCCACGACCGCGATGACGGTCAGCAACTCGCCGAGCGTTGGGAACCGGGCCGACTTCGAAATGACCGGCCCACGACCCTGGTCAGTCCCCATGACCAGCCCCGCTCTACGCCGTGCGGCTGGTGCCGCCGGTCCGCAGTTGGCGTTGACGTAGGCGTGCATCAGGCTCTCGGCCGGGCCAGTGCGCTCGTCGTGGCCAGTCGACTGCTTGGTCACGTCGGGGTTGGACGGCTCGGGCCAGGCGAGCATGTCGAGCAGAATCACCGTGTCGGACACGCCGTCGAAGACGATGCTGCCGCGTCGGTCCTCGGGCGTGGCCGCGTACTCGGACGTGGTGACAGGCCCGGACATCAGCACGTCGGTGGGCCCTGTGACGATCAGGCCAGCGCCCGGTACGCGGAGGGCGTTAGCGAGCGGATGCTCCGAGGCGAGTGTCAGCTTCCAGGTGCCGACGTTGTTGAACTGGTCCTGGATCTCCAGCGAGAGGTCTTCCGGCCGAATCAGGCCGAGACGGGTAAGGGACTTGTCGCGGACCTCGATGGTGAGGTCACTGAGCTTCAGGTCAGATCACCATCCATCGGCGCGGCCTCCACGAGCACACGACCTTGGAGGCCGCAGTGGTGTCGAGGAGGCTCACGCTCGCGGTCGACGTGCCAGGGGGCACGGTCCAGAATCGGGGGGCCGGCGCGAGGTCGGCGTACCGGTTGACCCCGGTGCCGTCCTTCACGGTTCCGGCCCGTACGTCCACGATCAGCTTCTCCGTGGCGGAGAGCGTGCCGTGCCACTGGAGCGTCTCGCCGGTCGGTGAGACCACGGTCAGTTCGCGGCCTGGTCCGTACACCTCCCACTTCGGGTAGGCGTCAGCGTCGCCGATGTTGTCGAGCTGCACTTCGCCGATCGCCTGCGAGGCCGCGAGGGGCAGGGAGACAAGCGACGAGAGGAACGGCTGACTGCCGGCATCGCCACCCACGGTTTGGGTGGAGACGGTTCCGGCGGTGAAGTACGGGTCCGGAGCGCGGAAGGAGATGACGGTTTGCAGGTCGTTGCCGTTGCTGAGCTCGATGTCTCCGCCGCCCGTGCGGTACACGGGTGTCGTCCAGCGAACGCCCTCGTCGTCGACCAGGACGAGGGAGCACTCCCCGGCCACCGCCCGCGCGAGACGAGAGATGAGCTGCCGCAGGTGCTTCCTGTCCCGGCCCACGATGTCGAGAGGCATGTCCAAGTCGCGGGAGAGGACCCGCTGACCTCGAAAGCGCGAGCCGTCCCCCGCGCCCTCCAGCCACTGTGCGGACACGGAGGGCAGGCCGAGGCCGGTCAGCCCGGCCGTGGCCTGGAAGCCCGAACCCTGCCCTGCCACTCCGTTCAGATCGAGCGCGTCACGCTCGGTTTGCAGTAGGAGTGCAGTCACTCACCACCCCACCATTCGTGCGCGGCCGGTTGCGGCGAACAGCTCCTCTTCGGAGCTGAGCGACGCCCCTGGGGCCGCGTAGTAGTTGAGAACCTTGGTCACCGTGCCAGAGGAGCCCGCGCCGAGTCCGTGTGACACGGCGGCCGAGACGGAGCGGGCGGCGCTGGCGTAGTCCGCCGAGCCGGGGCGGGCCGTGATGGCGTCGACAGCCTTGGCCACGCGGTCGGACTCGCCTTCGATGCCCTTGGCGAAGCCCTGGCCGACGAAGCCGCCGAGCTTTGCGAATACGCGCGAGGGCGAGTGAACGCCGAGGCTCTTCTTGATCGCCGCCACCATGGCATCAGCGATCTTGAGCATCTGCTTCTCGATGGACTTCTGCTGCGCCTCCAGGCCCTTGACCAGGCCCTCGGCTATGGCGATGCCGTTGGCGTACATCGCGTCCGAGGCGGTCTTGCCCGCCTGCTTGCCGTACTTCGCGAGTTCGTCTTGCAGACGGTTGATCTCGGCGATGCCGTCCTTGCCGGCCGCCGCGATCGACTCGGCCGCAGAGAGCCCTGCCTCCGGCCCGGCACTGGCGATCTGGTCGATGGCCGTCTGATTCAGACCCTTGGCCTTGAGATCGGCCAGAGCACGCGCGAACCGCTTGGCCTGGTCGACTGCCGTTTGCAGGCCGGTGACGATGCCCTGGACCGTGGAGTCCTCGAAGCGGGTCACATTGCCCGTGTCGACGATCTTGTCTGCCACGCGGGACGCGTAGTCCGCGGCCTCCTCGCGGAGCTTGTCGAGCTTGTCACGGGCGGCTTCGAGCTTCTTGGCTCCGCCATCCCACTGGGCTGCGAGCTTCAGGAGCTGGGCGCGGTCTCTGTTGATCCGGTCCTTCAGGCCCTGAGAGGCGTTCGCGGGGATCTGCGCCGTGAGGTCGTTGAGCGCCGCCTTGACGCTGTCGAACTCCGACTCCAGGCCCTTGACCAGGCCCTTGATGATCAGCCGACCGGCGTCATAGAGGAGTACGGCGTCCTTCGGTGCCGGTCCCTTCCAGTCGGTCAGCTTCGAGGTCAGCTCGCCGAGCTTGTTCTTGACCGCGCCGAACATGGATTTGATGCCGTCGATGAGGCCCCGGATCAGCGCCTTGCCTGCGCCGACGAGTGTCGAACCGAGGTTGCTCAGCGCGTCCTTGGCCCTGCCGGGCAGTTGTCGGACGAACCCGATCGTCTCGGTGATGCCCGTGGAGATCGCCCGGCCGAGCGCGGACATTGCCCTACCGGCCACGTCCTTGATCGCCGACCAGCCCGCGGAGAACAGGCTGCCGAGACGGGACATCATCGAGCGGCCCAGGTTGGCGAGGAACGAGCCGAAGGAGCTGAAGCCGCTGGTGATGGCCGACCAGGCGGACTTGCCGAACTCCAGGACGGCCTTCCAGCCCGCCTTGAACGCGGCGCCGATGGCCTTGAGGCCCTTGCTGGCCGCACCGAGGATGCCGACGCTCAAGAAGGTCTTGAACGCGCCGAGGATGGTGTCCCAGATGCCCTTGACGAAGCTCCAGATGCCGGACCAGAACTGAGACCAGCCCTCCTTCAGCGTGCTGAAGTTGCCGGTGAACAGGCCCTCGATCAAGCCCCAGGCGATCTTCAGGACGCCGACGATGGTGTCCCAGACACCCGTCACGATCTCGACGAGGCCCTCGAAGACCAGGGCAACGCCGTTGACCGCGTCGACCAGCGTTTTGGCCAGCAGCTCGACGATGAACTGGATGACCGGCACGAGGACCGGCATCAGGATGTTGACGACCTTGAGCAGGGTGTCGAACACCGGCTGGAGCGCTTCGAGCAGTCGCTGAATTGCGTCAGCCAGCGGCGGAAGAACCGACTGGATGACCTCGCTCAGCATCGGCAACAGCGGCTGGATGACTGCCGTGATGATCTGTAGCGCGACCTGGATGATCGGCTGGAGTGCCGTCAGTACCTGCTGGAGAGCTTCCGACAGGACTGGAAGGATCGGCGCCAGCGCGGATGCCAGGGTCGACACGAGCGGCGCGAGTGCCGCGAAGATCTGTGCGAAGAGCTGCGCGATGATCGGCAGGATCGGCGCGAGCGCGCTCACGAGCTGGGCGATGACCGGTGCCATCGCCGTGACGATCTGCCCGAATGCCTCGGCGATGGTCGGCAGGATGCCGCTCAGCGACTGGAAGGCACCGCTCAGGGCCTGGCCGATCACCGGGACGAGCTGCGTCAGGACTGGCGCGATGGCCTGGATCGCCTGCGTCAGCGCACCACCGAGGAGCTGGATGATCGGCGTGATCGACGGCGCCAGCGCCGTGAACGCATTGGCCAACGGAACGAGCGCGGCTGCGATCAGCGGGCCGAGCATCGCGGCGAACGCGCCGATTACCTGCATCAGCGCGCCGAGCGCCTGGCCCAGCGGGGCCATGGCCGGGGCGAGGGCCTCGACGGCAGTCTGAATGCCGTTGAACATCGCCTTGACGCCCTCGGTCACAGCTGGCTGCGCCAGTGCCGAGGCGACCGCGTCCAGGGCGGTGCCGATGATCTCGCCGACTTGCGGCAGAAGCTCCGTGAGAAGGTTGCCGAGCTCAGCGAAGAGGTTCTTGACCGCCGGGCCCGACTGGGTGGCGATGGCGTTCATCGCCGTGTGGGCTGCGGCGAAGACGTTGGTCAGGCCGGTCTGGAAGCCCTCGCTGTCCACTGTCGTGTGGATCTTTTCGAGGGTGTCGGCCATCATGCCGAGCGAGGAGCCGCCCGCAGCCTCGGCCGCGCGACTGATGCCGGCGAAAATCCCACCGACGTTGAAGAGGACCGACCCCAGATCCTTGAGGGACTGGATTCCTTCGTCGATCCAGCCCTTGAGCTTGCCGTTCCCCTCACTCTTGGTGAGGAAGTCGGAGAAGCGCTCCGAGATGTCGACGAACCACTGAGCCAGCGACGGCAGGTAGCTGGTGCCGACCTTGCCGAGGACGGCGATGATGTTCGCGAAGGCGTTCGTGCCGCTCGTAGCGATGTTGATCGACGACGAGAGGTCGGTGAACATCTGGTTCAGGGCCGGATCGAGCGCGCCCTGAAGGGACTTGGCGAGACCGCTGAAGAATCCGCCGAGCTGGGTGGCTGTCTTGGCGACACCGGCCGTGAACTCCGGGAGGAGCTCGTCGACCATCGTGCGGATGGGCTCCGCGGCCTTCGCCCAGAAGTTCTCGGAGATGGTGTCCTGGAGTGCCGAGAGCTGGGTCTTGACCTCCGGCAGGACCTTGTTGAAGTCCTTGAACGCGGCGATCGTCGTACCGAGGCCGACCGCCATGCCGCCGAGGAGGCCGGGCAGGAGAAGCGAGGTCGCGCCGATCGAGGCGAGGCTCGACGACAGCGCGGCCAGGTTGCTCGCGGCGGAGAGGCCCCACCCGGCCAGGCCCGCGATGGCCAAGGCCAGTGAGCCGATGACCGGCACGCTCTTGTCCAGGTTCTTGAGGGTGTTGCTGAGCCTCTCGAACATCCGGTTCAGCACGCGGGCACCCGACAGCGCTGCCAGCGCGGTCGCCACCTTCGTGACGGCGGTGCTGTCCAGCTTCGGCACGATCGGCACAGTGCGCGGACGCGTGAGCACCTGGAGCCGAGCGGAGATGCGGGCCCCGGCCCCGTTGGGGATGTCGAGCTCGACCTTGATCTTCAGCGGGCTGAGGTCGTCGGCCCAGTCCTTGAGCTTGTGCTTGACCCTGCGGGCGGACTCCTCGTCGAGCTCCAGCTCGACCTTGCCGGCCGCTTTGAGGTCATCGACCTTGAAATCGATCTTCTGACTGTTCGCCCGGTGCTGTAGCTCGCGGGCGGCGTTCCGCACGGCGGTCGCCATGCCGTCGGTGCTGATCGTCGTGTAGAACCTGATCTTGCGGGCGTCGGACTGCTTGTTCCGCTTGTTGATCTTCCGGAGCTCCTCGACGAACTCCTTCGACGCACCGCTCATGTCGATCTTCGTTGCGACCGTCAACTTGAGCTGCTGCTCGACGCGTTCGAGCTGACGCTCCGCCCGCTTGCGGAAGTCGCTCGTGTCAGGGAGAACCTTGACGGCGACGCGGCCAATGATCTGCCCCGTTGCCAAGGGCTACCTCCGCTGAAAGTGCTTGTAGATCGCGGCCACCGAAGCGGCCCGCTTTCCGGCCTTCGGCTTGACCTTGGCCTTGATCTGCGGGCGGGGGAACGGCGGGATCTTCGGGGCCTTGCCCTTGCCCCACTGGCCCGTGGCACGCGTGTTCTGGTTCACCGCGTCGAAGATGTCTGCGGCCATGTGGCGATCGACGCCCCAGCCGAAGTGCTCCCGGCCGCCGGACGCGAGGGCGACGGTCAAGGAGGTGTCAGGCAGCCTCTGCACCAAGGCGAGGACCAACGCGGGCGAGGGCCCGCGACCTGCGATCACGTCGGCGAGATCAACGCCGTAGTAGAAGCGCAGGTCCGCGTACAGGCCCTCGCCGTAGTCGTCGATCAGGCGGCAGAGGCCGAGGCTTCCCCCACCTGGGCACCCTTCCCGTACCGGTCGAAGATCTCGGCCAGGACAGCGAGGTCGCCGCCAACTGCCTTGAGGAGCTTGTCAGCAGCCCTCGGGTGCTCGGCGACGAGACGGATCGCCTCGGACAGAAGCTCTTCCTGGTCGGCGTCCTCGCCGCCCATACGGTCCTGGAGCTGCGAGAGCGCCGTGCGCTTCGCCTTCGGCAGGCGGAGCGGATTGAGGAGGCGAACGGTGTCGTCGCCGAGCTCGATGTCCGTGCTGCCGTACTTGGCCTCGGCAGCGGCGCGGATGTTGTCGAGGGAGAAAGAAGCCATGGGGGTGCGGACCTCCGAAAGTTGGGGCGGACCGAGAAATGGGGAGAGAGCCCGGTGCGAGCGGGGTCCGCGTGCGCTCGCACCGGGGGCTGGGAAGGGGTCAGGCGGCCGGGCCGGTCGCCCAGTTCGAGCCGTCCCAGTGCGCCTTCGAGCTGTCGCCGAGCACGACGTGCTGACCGACAGTCCAAGCGCTCGACGGGGTGGCGATCACCGCGCCGAGGGCGGCGAGGTCAACAGGGGCGACGGCTCCGGCCGGGGTGTACGTGCCAGGCGAACCGGCCGTAGCACCGGTCGCAACCGTTCCGCCGAGCGGAGTCACCGCGTACGTCCAGGAGTTGTTGCCGAGCGTCATCGGCTTCACGCCGAGCGGCAGACCCGCGAGAGACTCGGTATCCGCAATCGCCATGTCGTCGTTGCGGTAAATCTCCGCCTTGGGGGCGTAGAACGCAAAGTGGTTCTCACCGTCGATGAAGATGGCGAGAAATGCCGACTGAGTGGGCACCGGATCGGCAGGCACGCCGACCGAACCATCCGGAAGGATCGGCGCGTTGGCGCCGAAGTAGAGCTTCAGTCCAGTCGTGTCGAACTGCTGAAGCGTGAAGGTCATGGTCTCAGTACGAGCCGAATACTTCGTTCGCAGAGACTTGTTCTGGAGCGTGCCGATAGTGGTGGCCTCGCCACCTTCGGACGTGATGCCGAAAACGTCCTCAAGACTCGTGTGGCCAACGGACTGCCACGGGGAAACGGGCACCAGAAGGTCATCGGGCATGGCGGTACCGACCGGCGCGGTCAGGTAATTGCCACTCCCAACGACAAGGGTTGCATTGTCGTTCAGCGCCAAGGGGCGCACTCCTTACTAGGGAATCTCAGGGAGGGGGTAGGGGCGCGTCCGCGGCTTCCGGATCTGGATGTCGTAGATCGACTCGTAGCGCCACACACCGGTGGGCAGATCCGCGTACTGCACGGGCCCGGTGGCTGTGGCCCAGTCGCTCGCCCGACGGGGGGAGGAGTTCATGTCGACGCGGGTGATGTGGCCCCGACCTGGGATGACTTGGGGCTTGAGCCAGGCATCCCGCAGGGTGACGCGTACGGCCTCGGAGAGGATCGCGGCGTCTTCGTCACCGTTCGGGTCGGGCGCGAACGCGTTGATCACGACGCGCGCCGAGTCCGTGAAGCGCGTGTCGGCGGACCATTCACCGAAGGATGGATCACGGCGGACCAGCACCAGAGGAAACGCCTCATGCTGGTCGATGAGAGTCTTCACGCGAATTCCCGGGAGCCCCTTGCGCAAGATTGCGAGCAAGAGGTCTTCAACGGGGGAGAGCTCCGCGAGGGCTTTTATGCGGTCTGGTATGCCGGCCACTTAGTCGACCTTCACCTTGCCCTTCCGCTTCTTGGGCAAGTTCGATGCGGTGGCCAGGACGTACAAGCCATCCATCTCGGGCACGACATCAAGAAACTCGTTGCCGTGCTTGTCCTTGCGGACGACCACGGAAGCCTTGCGCCCGTACTCGATCGACATAGCGGCTCTCTGGCCGCGATCATCGGAGAGGATAACGTACTTGTCGACCTTGCCCTCTTCGACGACGATTTCGGAATGACCGTCGGCGCGGTGCTGCTGGAGGATCTCCTCCGCGCGGACGGCGATCTCGAACGTCCTCGCTTCGAGCTCTGCCTGTACGCCCTCGTTCAGGGCAATGACCTTCGAGAGCTTTCTGCCGCCCACACTGCGGTAGACCTGTGCCATCAGGGACGCTCCCGTATGTCGATGCTCCAGTGACGGGTGCGGCGATCGCCGTGGTGGTAGGCGGGAGGGGACACGATGTCCCACTCGCGGCCGTTGTACTCCACGCGTGACCAGAGGGAGACGCCCTCCAGCGCGGCGTTCACGATCATCCTGGTCACGTTGATCTGCTGCTGACCCGGCACCTCCGCCCTGGAAGAGCGCTGGGGGATGAAGGCCGCGCGGACTTCGATCGGCCCTTCGGGGGCAGCGGTGACGACCGTGTTGCCTCGGTTGTCAACGACTTCGACCGTTCGCCAGACGCGTGCCCTCTGGCCGCGCCGCCGTTGCACGCTCACCAGGGGCTCGTCTCGTCGGCGAACAAGGGAAACGGGTCGCCGCCGTAGTCGACGGGGACCGAGGATCGGCCAGGGCGGAGCCGCGTACCCCAGGCCGAGACGGGGACGCTGCTGAGGCCCCGCCTACGACCGGCAAGCTCCTCCAGGAGTCGGATCTCCTCGCGCGTGAAGTAGATGGAGCCCGCGTCGCGGCCGATGTCCGACCAGGCGAGCGTCTCGTCTCCCGCCCGGCTCTGCGTGTAGCCGTTCGGGTTGCGCATGTACCTTGCCGCGGACTTCAGCACGAGCGTCTTCACCAGGCGAGGAGCCGTGGCCTCCGGCCACTCCCGCCCGTACGTCACCGCCAAGTCGGAGGCATCCTCCAACGCGGCTGAGGCGATGCGGAGTTCGTCTTCGTCCAACTCCCAGTCGAGGCGGCCCTTGAGCTCGTCGAGCGTTGCGTACGCCACGCGTCGACCTCCTTTCGGGCAGGTCAAGCAGGGGCCGGCGCACACGGCACCGGCCCCTGCGAGGCGGTGAATCAGGCGTTGGCCGGGTCGTCCTCGGCCTTCGGACCGCTCGGAGTCCAGACCTTCGCGTCGGAAACGCCCGTGATCTTGGCCAGCTCGGAGGCGGCCTCGGGGTAGTCGCTCTTGCCGTCGAGAGTGAGCTTGATGCCGCGCACGAAGTGCTCCTGCGAGCTGATGATCTCCTTCTCGGCGGCCTCGTCCCAGCCGACAAGGACGTCCGTAACGCTCCGGAAGCCGTTGTAGACATTCACGACCGAGCGGTCCTGGAGGTACATCGAGTCGTAGTCGCGAATCCAGCGCAGCGCGATTCCCTCGAAGCTGGTGGTCGCGCCGTACGGAACGGACTGCGGAACCGCCGGAGCCCCGGAGAGGAAGATGAAGCCGCTGGAAGCGAACGCGTACGCTGCATCGCTCGGAATCGTCTGGTCGACAACGATCCGGAAACCGAATCGCTCGCCAAGGCTCGCGGTGCGCAGCGCGGATTCCGCCTCGGAATCACCAACGTTTTGGGCCAGGTTCAGCTTCTCGTCGTTGAGGAGAGCCGACTCGAAGTCGGAGCCGACGAGGAGGTATCGCCCTTCCTTCGGCGCGTGGAACGCGTTGAGTACACGCCGTGCCTCGATGAGAGCGGAGCGAAGGTTCTGGCTCGCGTTGCCGATGGTGACGTTGTACGCCTGGCCCGTCAGGGTCTTGACCGCGCGGCGCTGGAGACCTCGTGAGACCGCCTTGACCTGGGGACGGAGCAGCTTCGACCACTGGTCGATGTCGAAGTCGTTCTGCTCGTCGGTCAGCTTGACAGCCGAGTAGCTGTTGCCGCCGAACGTGACGGCGATCTTGCGCTCGCTGTACTCGTCGAACTGAATCGGCTGGCTGCGGTCGTTGCGCCATGCGTAGTCGTGGAACGGGAGAATCCCTTCCACCTTCATGGAAATGGTGTCGTTGTCGGCACCCTTGAACTGGTCGATGCCCTGCTTCTGGAACAGGTTCGGAACGATGAGTTCCTGCTCCAGCATTCCGACTGCGGTGTTGACCAGCTTCTGAGGCTTAACGACCTGGTGCTGTGCGGTTGCCAATTAAGTGCATCTCCGGGGGCATAAGAAAACCCCCGGCCGGACGGCTCAGGGGTTGAGGGAAAGCTTCTTCAATGCGCTAAAAGCGCCGGGATCGTCGCGCCAGAACGCGCGGGTCCATCTCTCCATCGTCGTCATCGGCCGGGGTGAGGCCCCCACCGAGGGATTCAGGGACTTTCGGGGCGAGCAGCGTCTGAAGCGCCTTCGCGTCGCTCTCCAGCTCCTCGGGGGTCTCGCCGCGCAGACGGGAGGCGAGGTCGTCAGGGAGGTCGAACTTCCGGGCGACCGAGCCGACGAGGACCGAGCGTTCGAGCTCGGCGTTCTTCGTCTTGACCTCGGCGAGCGCGGCCTCGAACTCCTCCGGCAACTTCGCCTCGGAGAGCTTCGACTCGGCGTCACGGAGCCGCGTGCGGTACGAGGCGGCCTCGCCCCGCACCTTGGTCAGTTCCTTGCGCGCCCACTCGGGGAGGTCGCTTTCCGAGGCGCCGGCCTGCGGCTCCGAGTAGGGCGATTCGTCCTGGAGCTGCTCGTTCTCGCTGGTCTGCTCGTCGGTCGGGGCAGGGGTCTGTTCGGACACGGGTCACGCCTCCTGGGCTGTGGTCGTGGATCGCCGCGCCTCCTGGGCTGCGGCCTTGTGTGCTTCGCGCTGCTTCTGGCGGATGAAGCGCCGCCAAGCGCTCACCGCGGCCTTGCCGCTGAGTCCTCGGGTGACCTTGGGCCACAGGGCCTCGTACTCGCGGGACAGGGCGAACAGCTCGGATGAGCCGTACTGCTGCCAGGAGAAGACCGGCATCGCGTAGCAGTGGCAGTTGTCGTGGTAGCGGTCGCCGTCCGCGAAGGTGGCGGACTCGCGGCTCTTGTAGACCGGGCCCCGACTGATCAGCATCGCGCACCAGCCGCACGGCGTCCCTGTGCGCGACAGCCGGACGTACCCGAGGGAGCGGCGATCACGCCGCATGTGGTTCCACGTGGCAGACCGACCGCCGTTCATCGCAACTCGGCTGGCGGCTGCGGCCTGTTGGGCGCCCGCCTGACGGTGGGCCTCGGCGCGCTGGCGATCGGCGTCCTTCGCGGCCTGTTCGTTGTCGACTTGGGACAGCCGCCGGTCGAGGTTCTGTGTGCCGAGCGAATCCAGGACCGTGCGGAGTTCCTCCTCTGCCTCCCGCTCGATGCGCTCCTCTTCTTCGCGGAGTCCGTCGAGCTCCTCGACGAGCACTCGCTCCCAGTCGTCGTCTCCGTCGTCGAGGTCCGGACCGTCGTCGACCTTGGGTGCCTCCGGGGCATCTTGATCGGCGGGGCCAGACTCGTCATCACGGGCGGGCGAGGCTTCCCCGGACTCGCCGGTCGCGGCCCCGCCCGCCTGATCGTTGCCGGGTAGATAGGTGCCGGCCAGCGCCGCGAACTCTCGCCGGAGGTCGCCGAGCGTGACGTGCGTCGGCTCCGGGTGGTATGGGTCAGCGACGGTGCGCCCGGTCTGGAGTGCGCGGGCGAGCCGGTAGTAGGCCCGAGCGAGGTCGCGCGACATGCGCCGTCTCGACATGACGAGCGTGATCGCCTTTCGCAGCCATCCCGACGCCGTTGCCGCGCGTTGCTCGGCCGGGACCTCGTTCCACAGGAATAGGGCTTCGGCTGTGGTCTTCGCGCCGATCTGGCTCAGCGCGGCGTGGAATGCCGCTGATGCCCGATCGGTCTCCGCCTGCCGTGCTGCGCTGGTCATGCCGCAGCCGCCGCAGGCTTGACCGGGACTTCAGGCGTGGCGCGAGTCAGCGCGGTGGCCAACTGTCCCACCGAGTCGTCCTCTTCGGCCGTCCGCTCCCAGTCCTCAAGCTCCGTCTGCGTTACGCCGGGAACTCGTCGCCACAGGCCACGGGCAGGAATGCCGAGCTGCTCGCGGAGCTTGCCAAGAGCATCGGCTGCCTGAGCCAGAGACCGCGACTCCATGTCGCGCCAGATGACCTCGCCCTTGAAGTCGATGGCGGAGTGGCCGGCCAGTTCGGCGGCCAGGCGGAACACCCTCTCCCAGCTCTCCCCGAAGGCCGTACGGAACTCGGCGATCTTGCGGCTCAGGGCCGTCTCGGCAGCGAGAAGGGCCTCGGCCGACAGGTTCGCGATCTGGCCGAGTAGGTGGTGCGGTGGGGTCTGGCTGACTGCGGCCAAGTGCCTTATGGACATGTCCACGCTGTCGATGAACCCGCCGAGAGGGGTCTCGTCGAGGCTTCCGAAACGAACGTCCGGGTCCTCGGCGAAGAGGAATCGGCGCGCGTTGTGGTTGATCGGCAGGGGGATGGGGTTGCCCTGTTCGTCGAGGACCGGTTCGCCCGTTTCGGGGTCGCGCTGAATGGGCGGCGCCATCCCCGTGGCCGTCCGGACCTTCACCGAGGCGTACGTCTGCGCAACGAGCAAGTCGAAGATCGTCTGATTGATTCGGTCTTGCAGGGCGATCATCGGCTCGATCACTCCGAGCGTGCGCCCCTCAAGGTCGACGAGGGAGGCGAACCGGGTCACCGGACACTCCGACGATCCGTGTCTCCGCAGCGGGGCGACCGTGATGCTCTTCTCGTCGTCCAGGCCGCGGAACGTCACGGCGTACTCGTACGCGGCATCCCACATCCGCGCCTTGCCGCGCGTATCGCCCGAGGGCCAGGCCGTGACCGTCAGCGCCGCGTGCGGGGTGTCATCATTCGCTGGGTCCTCGTACAGAGCGGCCGTCCGGAGCGCGGACAGCCCCTTCGTGCGTACCAGTCCGTCCTTGTCGTCCCGCTCGGTAACGGTGAAGGCGTGGCCGTACGCCAGGGCTCCGCGATAGACGGCAGCCTGGCGAGCGTCGAGACGCGACCGCTGCCAGTGCTCCCACTCCGGCGAGGTCGTCTCGACCTCGGTCGGCAACCCGTCCTCGGCGCTGCCCGGCCGGAACCCATCGACATACAGGGCCTGGGCCGGGGTGCCGACGAGCAACGGCATCCAGTTCGAGACCGCGCGGCGGGCGAGGAGCCGGTACTCGTCGTCGGCCTGCGGCGGCATGTACGGGTCGTCATGACGGCCGTGGAGGTAGTCGTCGACCCTCTTCAGCCGGTCGCCGTCCCGATTCAGGATGGCGAGGAGCTGCCGCGCGAGCGCGGCAGGAGACACGGAGGCAGCCAAGCAACACCACCCTTGCTAAGTTCTCGCAATCGGTTAAAGGAAAAAGCCCCGCCCAGTCCGCTTGCGGACCTTCTTGCCGCGAGCGCGGAGGTCGAATAGGCACTCGTGCGCGAGCATCAGGGCCGCGTACGCGTCCACCTTCTTAGGGCTGTCCTTGCTTTCCTTGCCGAAGGAGATGCCGTAATTATTGGTGCGGCGCCGCGCATTCAGCGCGTGCCTGCGGAGTTGACGGTCGCCGTCATGGAGGAGTTTGCGGTCGAAGACCGACCGCATCAGCCGCTCGTGCGCCATGGTCGACGCCTTCAGGCTCGACCGCATGTCCCAGCCGATCGAGTCCTTGCCGGGCGCCTTCACTGCCAGGCCCTCGGCGTAGGCGTCAGACCACTCGGAGATGTAGCTCTCCCACAACGCCACGTCAGCGTAAAAACCCTGCACTTCGAAGAGCCGGAACGCATCGTGCACAGCGCTGTCGACTTGTCCACGGGGGACGGACCAGTCATCTCCGCGCGGGCCGTCAGGCTTCTCCCACAGCCCGATAATGAAGGCGCACATGTCGCTGACGCGGAGCGCTATCAGGCAAGTTGAGTCGTCTCGGAGTCCGCCGTCGAAGCCCATGACGATCTCGTCGCCGGGCTGGAGAACCTTCGAGTCGTCCCGCAGAACGTCCCACTCGGCAGGCCCGTAAATCGCGTCCTCGCTCGCGACGATTTGGTTCAGCCACATGCGGCGGGAGCGCGACGGCGCGATCGTCGTATCGAGGATCGACTGAAGGATCGTCTCGACCCTCAGCCACACTGCGTCTCCGCGGATCTTCGGCAGGACGATCCGAATTGCCTCGGGCGTCAGCGGAGTCGCCGGGTGGGCTTCGATGCTGTCGTACATGAAGCCGACGTCCACGGCCCGGCCGTCAAGGATCTTCTCGTACGCCTCGCGCATCTTCTCGGCGACGCTGTCCTCCCCGGGGAGGTAGGCGTTCGTGATCGCGAGGTAACGGCTGTCCTTCTTGGTGGCGTTGCCGTCGATCGTCTCGTACATGCGGTCGCCGTTGTTGCCGGTCACCCAGTGGTGCGTTTCGTTGAGCACCGTGAACGTGACTCGGCCGCCCTCAAGGGCTCGGAACGACGAGGTGACCGCTTCGAGCCTCTGTCGGCCGCCGTTAGCGCGGATCAGCTCGGCCCCGGCCTTGATGCCGTACGTCTCGATCATCTTGTCCGAGATCAGGGACGGCATCAGGGTCATGGTGTTGCGGGTCTGGTCGCGGGACACGGCTGCGATCTGCACCCACGCCTGGGGGTGTGGGACGCCGACCGGCCGCCCATCAGGGCCCCAGCCTCGGTGTTTCACCGTGAATTCCCAGGGTGGTGACGTTGCGTCACGAACTGCAAAAGGTGCCCCGTGACCTGCGATGATCCGGCTTGTCTAAGGCTTGGATCATGAGCGGGTGGGGGCACCTTTCACGTGCAGGGTAGCGAGTGGAG
>NZ_JBSFXK010000046.1:0-62192 GCF_053595355.1 Streptomyces sp. NPDC002513
CCAACTTGAGCCTAGAGAACTCAAAGGATGGCAGGAGACGGCGTGTTTCCCGTATCAGGGCTGGTCAGGGCACCCACGCATGCGGCAGGAGAGCCTTCAAAGGGGCGTCCCACTCGATGCCACCCCCTCTCGGGCGGATGTACACGGTTTGGCTGACGACCCGTCCGGTCTCCTTCACGCGCTCCTCGATCACGCCCTGGAGTTCACCTGTGCGTCCCGAGGCCGTGTCTTCGACGAGCGTGCCCTGCGGGTACGGCAGCTCGCCGTGGCTCAGCATCGTTGATGGCTTCTCTGTTTGTGCCATGCCCCCTCGTCCCAATCTGCGTATACGTGTGTCATCAAAGAGAACTCCCGCTGCGCGAAACCAACTTGCACAGCTCTTGCACAACGGCCGGGTGCCGGAGGGGCGGGGTGAGACGATGGGACGTAACGGAAGTCGAGCGGGGAAGACGCAGATATGAGCGCGATCAACATTCCCGGACCCGGTACGAACGTGGCTGTCTGCCGCAAGGAACGCGGCCTCAGTCAGGTCGCTCTTGCTCGGCGGGCGGGCGTGTCGGTTTCACTACTCAGCAAGATCGAGGTCGGCGACCGCGCGCTCACCCAGGGCATCGCTGCGGCCCTCGCGCAGGCCATGGGGCTCACCCTTGACGAGTTGCTGGGCACGGAGCCGGTCGCCAAGACAGATGAGGCCGGCCTGGCCGCCCTGAACTTCGCCATCCGGCGCTTCGACGTCCCGGATGCCCCGCCATCGCACCCCGAGGATCTGCCGCGCGAACTGGCGGCGCTGAACGAGCACCGCTACCACACTGAGCTGGGGGCTGTCCTCCAGAAGCTGCCCGGAGTGCTCACAAGGTCAACCAACTACGCGCACGTCACCCAGTCGCCGGACGCCTGGACCCGCGTTGCCGACACGTACTCGGTGGTGTACTGGCTGGCCGCCCGGTTCCGGTGGATGCACCTCGCGGAACTGGCGGTCATGAAGCAGCGGCTGGCCTCCGAGCGTGCCCACCCGATCGCCGCCACGTTGGCCGCCCGCGACGAAGCCGGGACCTTCCTCAACTCGGGCGATTTCGCAGGTGGGTTGGCCATCGTTGATCGCGCGATCGTCGAAGCCGAGTCGACTCTTGAGGGACGCGACCGTGCGTTCGGTCTGGGCATCCTGCACCTGCGCGGGCTGACGCTGGCCGGTCGACTCAAGGACGAGGCCGTCGCCGAGGAGCACATCCGGGCAGCCTGGCGAACGGCTGAGGAGTACGGCGAGGACGCCGACGAGCACGGCATCCACTTCGGGCCGGATCAGACCGCCACCCACGTCATCTCGACGTACTCAGACATGGACCGGCATCGCCGGGCACTGGACACCGCCGATGACCTCATCCGGGAGGGCACGACGCTGCCCGCGACCCGCATCGGCCCCCTGCACATGAACCTGGGCCGGTCGCATCTGGCCCTGGGAGACCGGGACTCCGCCCTCGAAGCGCTCGAGGAAGCCTGGAACGTCGCCCCCGAGATGGCCCGGGTCCACCCGACGAGCCAAGAGCTGATGCGTGTACTGACCTCGCTGCACCGCCGGAGCAATCCGAGGCTGACCCGCCTCGCCAAGCGCGCGGGCATGCCTTTCTGACCTGCTTGTGCCTTCTCATGACGTTGGTGCCACGGTCACGATCACTGCGCGGCGGGGTTGTCGTGGTCGTTGAGAAGGGGGCTGTGGCGTTCTGCAAGTGGGCCAACGCCGAGATCTTCACGCATGAGCCGGCGCATCTTGGCGGCTGCTTTGCCGCGTGCCTCCCAGCGGGCGCGATCCTCTGGACTGCTGACAGCAGTGCCGTCGATGTAGCCGTCGCAGATACGTCGTAGGCAGTGGAACACGCTGTTGGAGGCCTTGACGACGGGTTGGGGCGCGATGAGCCACATCCGTTCCGACGCGATGGCTATGCCTGAATCCCGAAAGGCCTCGCGCAGCGCAAGCGCCCGCTCGTCGTCGGAAGGGTGCTCTCGCTCGGCCAAGGTCCGCAGGGTCTCACCGAGGACCTTCACGGCGGCGGTGTACTGCGTGTAGATGTCGAGCCGCAGCCGAAGAACCTCTTTGTCGTCCTCGTGCTTCCACCGATTCCGATCGGCGATGAGAGTGGCGACGATGCCGATCGCGGCCCCGGCCAGGGTGGAGAGCAGTGGCAACCAGTCCATGCGGGCCAGCTTGGGCCATCCCCTGCTGGCGGCACCAGGTGGGTTTCGAGGACGAACCTGTACCGCCGGCGCCGAGACCACCCGACGCTGACAGTCACAGAGCTAGCCGGCGTAGGGGTTGCCGCCGAGCCAGGTGGTGCCGTCGATCAGTTCGCGGACCGCGTCCAAGTGGCCGCTGTGGCAGGCGACTTCGGTGAGCACGTGGATCAGGATGTGCCGCACGTCAGGCAGCCGCCAGGTCGGCCAGATCTCCACGGGCCAGGCGAAGGGCTCCTGTTCGGGTGCGGCGGCGGCGAGCACGGCGTCCGCGCGCGCGATGGCCGCCCGGTAGTCCGCGAAGACCTCCTCGGTGCTCATCCCCTCGGGTACGTACCAGTGCGCCTCCGCGCCTGCCATGAGCTGTCCGGCCACATCCGGCTCGCCCGCGATCACCCCGGGGAACCAGAAGCGCTCGACATCCACGGTGAGATGGCGCAGCAATGCCAGACAGCTCCAGCCACTGGGCAGCACCGGCCGCCGCAGATCCTCCTCCGAGAGCCCTTCGAGGATCCCGAGGACGTGCTCGCGCTGGCGGTCCAGGGCGCCCTTGAGGGCGTCGAGTTCGGCGTTCACCGGGCGGCGCACAGTTCGACGAGGCGTTCCAGCGTGCTCGCCATGTGCGTCTGCCACCAGGCGCGCCCGCTGTCCACTTCCGCGCGTTTGTCCTCCGGCATGCGCGAACCGTCGAAGATCTCGGTCACCACCGTCGCCCCGGCCCCGTCCGGGAGCAGGTCGAAGATCCACCGGTGGCCCCACGCGGCCCCGGGCGCGGTGGCATCCGGGTGCCCGCGACCGGGCCTCGGCTCCCAGCCGATGCGGCGGTCCGGCTCGTACTCGACGACGTGGTTGTTCATCTCGTAGTCACCGTAGCGCTCGTAGTACATCCGCATCACGAAGACGTCCCCGACGCCCGAGACCACGGCGTCAAAGACGCCACCGCGCAGCATCCCCGAGCCGTCGAGGTCCGGGTGCCGTCCGGGGTCGGCCAGGATCCGGAAGATGTCCTCCGCCGGGGCCTTGATGCGCCGGGACACCACCACCACGGGCTCGCCTGTCGTACTCGTCATCCGCGTGCCTCCGTCAACCGCAGAGCATGAACCTGACTCCGGCCTGGACGCTACAGCGGGGGTACGACAACGCCTGGCCGAGCGCGTACGAGCCCCGCCCTGCACGCACTCCCACCGAACCAGTTCTGTCGCCAGCACCACACGCCGTCAAGTGCGCGGCGATCTCCTCCGGCAGTGCTCGCGCCATCGCGCGGCCCACCTCCGCCGTCGGCTGCCGCACCCTGGTCAGCGGCGGCCCGGTGTGCCGCGCGATCGGCGAGTCCTCGAAGCCGATCAGCGCCGCGCCGTCCGGCACCCGCCGACCCGGCAAACCTTCCCGGTCAAAGCACTGAATCGCTGATGGGAGCACAGCGCAGATCCGACACACCCTGCGCACTCCGGAAACCGGGTGCATGGGAGGGTCCCGTGACGGATCATGGCGGCATGCCCGCGAACCCGCACGATGCTCTGCCGATCCGGCTCAACGTCGATGACAGCGACTCGCCGTCCGACGTCGTCGACGCGCTGTTCCTCGGCCGTTTCGCGACGGGCGAGCAGCCGTACTCCCACGCGGCGAACATCGACCGCGTACGCTCCGGGGCCACGCTCCTGCCGCCGGACGCCCGGGTGCTGCGCATCGCCCGGGACGACGACCGCAGCGCGACCCTCGCGGAGGGCGACGGCTGGACCCTGCTGGTCTCCCGCTGGAACCGCGGCGCGGACGTCACGGTGACGGCCACCAGCGCCGAGCTGGCCGAACAGGTGCTCGGCCGGGCCACGGACGGCGCGGCGGACGAGCCGGAGCCGCAGCCGGAGAACGTGACGATGGGCTTCTGGTACGTGTCCCCGAGGCGCGGCCCGCACCGTACGACACGGCAGATCTCGGCGGGCACCTGGGAGGAGGTCCGCGCGAACTACACGGCACCGGTGGCGGACGCCATGGACCGGCTGATGAAGACGACCCCGCAGGACATCGCGGGCCGGCTGCTGCTGCTCCACGGCCCGCCGGGCACGGGCAAGACATCGGCGCTGCGGACGCTGGCCCGCTCCTGGCGGGACTGGTGCCAGGTGGACTGCGTCCTGGACCCCGAGCGGCTCTTCAGTGACGTCGGCTATCTGATGGACATCGCGATCGGCGAGGAGGACGCGGCCGGCAAGGGCCGCTGGCGGCTGCTCCTGCTGGAGGACTGCGACGAACTGATCCGCGGCGAGGCGCGGCACACCGCGGGCCAGGCGCTGTCCCGCCTGCTGAACCTGACGGACGGACTGCTGGGGCAGGGCAGGAACGTCCTGGTGGGCGTCACGACCAACGAGGACCTGGAGCGTCTGCACCCGGCCGTCGTACGCCCCGGCCGCTGTCTGGCCCGTATCGAGGTCGGCCCGCTGACCCGCGCGGAGGCGGTGAGCTGGCTCGACCGGGAGGACGGCGTGGGCCGCGACGGCGCGACCCTCGCGGAGCTGTACGCGCTGCGCCGGGGGACGTCACCGGCGTCGGTGCCCGACCAGCGGGCGGGGGCGGACTCGGGGCTGTATCTGTAGCCCGCCCCGCCTGTGGACGGCGAAGGCCGGTGCTTTGATGGAGGTATGACCCTGTTCGTCGGTACGTCGGGATGGCAGTACCGGGACTGGCGTGACGTTCTGTACCCGGCCGGCCTGCCCGTGCGCCTGTGGCTGGAGGAGTACGCGACACGGTTCGCCACGGTCGAGATCAACAACGCGTTCTACCGGCTGCCGTCCCGGGAGACCTTCGAGAGCTGGCGGGAGCGGGTGCCGCCGGGGTTCGTGGTCGCGGTGAAGGCGAGCCGCTATCTGACCCACATCAAGCGTCTGCGCGACCCCGGGGAACCGGTGCACCGTCTGATGGACCACGCGGCCGGTCTCGGCGACCGTCTCGGCCCGGTCCTCCTCCAGCTTCCGCCCACCCTGCGCGCCGATCCGGTCCTCCTCGACGACTGCCTCGCCTGCTTCCCGGCGGGCACCCGGGTCGCGGTCGAACCCCGGCACGACTCCTGGTGGACGCCCCGGGTGCGCGAGGTGCTCGCGGCCCGGGGCGCGGCGCTGTGCTGGGCCGACGTGCTCTCCCGCCCGGTCACCCCGCTGTGGCGGACCACCGGCTGGGGCTACGTCCGCTTCCACGCGGGCCGCGCCCAGCCGTGGCCGCGGTACGGCCACCGGTCCCTGACGTCCTGGGTCCGGCGTATCGCCGAGACCTGGCCCGACGAGCGGGACGTCCGGGACGGCCGGGACGTCCGGGACGGCCGGGACGTCTACGTCTACTTCAACAACGACCTGCACGCGGCGGCGGTCCTGGACGCGACGGCCTTCGCCCGCGTGGCGACGGCGGCGGGCCTCCGGGTGACCCGGGCCCCGCGAAGCCTGCCGGCACCGGCAAAGACAGCGGGAACGGCCCGGTAGCCCGCCGCCGGCGACGGCGAGCGCCCGGCGGTGCCGGACCCTCCCCCGCCGCTGTCCGGGCGGCGACGGCTCAGTCCTCGTAGGCCGCCCGCAGAGCGTCCCGGACCGCGGCCAGCGCCTCCTCCTCGCCCAGCCCCAGCCGTCGTACCCGTTCGGCGTAGGCGGACGCGGCGGCCGCCGCCTCCCGCTCCGCGGCCGAGCCCGCCGCGGCCACGAACGTCCCGTTGCGCCCCCGCGTCTCGATCACCCCGTCGGCCTCCAGCGCCCGGTACGCCTTGGCGACCGTGTTCGCCGCGAGACCGAGGGACTCGGCGAGCCCCCGTACGGTCGGCAGCCGGTAGCCCACCGGCAGCACCCCCGACCGGGCCTGCTCGGAGATCTGCGCCCGTACCTGCTCGTACGGCGGTGCGCTCCCGCCCATCCGGATCTTCAACGTCACGAACCGATTCTCCCGCACCCGCCGGAAAACGAGAGGCATCCCCGCGCCCCGCCCGCGTACCGTGCGCTCTTGTGACAGTGACCGTGAACGCGTTCGAAGCCGCGGACCAGGTGGAGGTCGTCCTGGTCAAGGCGGGTCGTACGAAGATCCGTTACCCGGCCGGGCTGCTCCACGACGACGGCACCCGGATCGCCGTACGGGCCCCGTGGGCCGGCGACGGCGTCCGTGACTTCGGCTTCGTGCGGTTCGAGCCCGGTGACGTCTTCACCGAGTACTACTGGCGCGACCGGTGGTACGCGGTGAAGGAGGTCCGGGACGGGCGGGGCACCCTGAAGGGCTGGTACTGCGACATCACCCGCCCGGCCGTCCGCTCCGGCGGCGCACTGGTCGTCGAGGACCTCGACCTGGACCTGTGGCGCTCCGCGGACGGCGCGACCGTGCTCCGCCTCGACGAGGACGAGTTCGCGGCGAGCGGCCTCACGCGGACGGACCCGGCGGCCGCCGTACAAGCCCTGGACACCCTCGAACTCCTCGCACGCGGTGGCGACTTCGAGGCGCTGCTGGCCTGAACGGGACGTCCGGAGGGCGGAACGGTCAGGTCACCGCCACCACCGCGTACCGCTCGTCGTCCACCTGTTTGCCCCACAGCCGGGCGTCGTCCGACAGCCGTTCGACGCGCACGTCACCGGCGAGCGGAGCGAGGAGCGCGGTCAGCCGCTCGGCGGGTATGCCCGCCGGGCTGGTGGTCCCCCACACCCCCTCGACCAGCACCAGCCGTCCCCCGGGACGCAGCAGTTCCCGCCAGTGCCGCAGGACACGGCCGGGGTCGGGCAGCGTCCACAGCACATGGCGTACGAGGACGGCGTCGAAGAACCGCGCACGGACCGGCGGGGCCGCGGCGTCGCCGACGAGGAACACGGCGTCGTGTCCGGCCAGTTTCGCCCGCGCGAGGGCGAGCATGGCCGGCGACAGGTCCACCCCCGTCACCCGGTGCCCGCGCTCGGCCGCCAGAAGTGACAGGCTCCCCGTGCCGCACCCGAGGTCCAGGACCTCACCGGGCAAGGACGGGAGCCACTCCCCCAGCCGGGCCGCCCAGGCGTCGCGCACCACGGGATCGCGCAGTCCATGGTCCGGCTCGTCGTCGAAACCGGCGGCCGCGCGGTCCCAGTCGACGGGGGCTCCTGGGGCCGCCGATGTTTCGGGTGCCTGGTTCCTGGCCATGTTCCTGGTCATATCGCTGGTCATACGGCCAGGGTGACAGCCGCCACTGACAGTCGAACGGTGACAGCCACCACAGACGGACCACGACCGATGAGGGACCCTCGCCGGAAACGTCTACCCTCGCCCCCTGCGGCACCCGGTAGGCACAAGGAGGCAGCCATGCGCCGAGTGACCGTGCACAAGCCCCTGAAGAGGACCGACTCCCGCCGGGTGCGGGAGGAGAGTGACGACCGCACCGGCGAACGCCCGGAAGTCCGGAAGGACATCGCCCGCCTCTGGTGGCCGGAGGCCTGAGCACGCGCCCGTCGCCCCTGGCCCGCCACGGAAGCCTGTCCGGTTGCTGGGGCCGGACAGGCCCCGGGGACGGCCGCAGCGGCGGGGGACGGCTGCGGACGTCTCGAGGTGGTGACCCGGGGTCAGCTGAGCGCCGAGGCACAGGTGGTGGAGGTGGCGTGCGCCGGGTCGAGGGCGTTGGCCACCTCGTGGAAGGCGATCCGGTCGGTCAGCCCGATCAGCACATGCTCGGAGAGATCGAGCCCGCACAGGTCCTGCAGCAGGACGTTGTGGACGTCGGATCCGCTCAGGAACTGGGAGCTGTACGGGGTGACCACCTCGTCGTGCTGGGTGGCGATGACCGTGTAGCGGACGCCGGGCACGGTGTCGCCGCCCGCGTTCAGCTTGGTCAGGAACGCGGAGCCGGCGATCTGGTCGGCGAGTCCGGGTGTGGACGCGGCGAGCAGGTCCTCGGCGCCGGGGAAGTAGGGCAGGAGGTTGGCGAGCCCGTCCAGCGTGGTGCCGTGGTTGTCGGGCGCGATGCCGACGAGGGCGTTCACCTTGGCGGCCCCGCCGAGGAACTTGAGGTAGTAGCGGGGCATCATGCCGCCTTGCGAATGCCCGACGATGTCGGCCTTGGCTGCGCCGGTCGCGGCGAGCACCTTGTCGACGAAGGTCTGGAGCTGGCCGGCGGATGTGGCGATGGGCCCGAGTCCGTAGAAGACGGGGACGCCCGGCAACTGGCCGTAGTCCAGGGAGAAGACGCAGTAGCCGCGGTCCTCCAGATAGGGCGCGAGGGACAGCCAGTTGTCGATGGAGTTCGCGAAGGTCCCGTGGACGAGGACGACGGGGCGGGGGTGGGCGGCGGAGGGCTTGCAGGAGTAGTCGTTCCAGCCGCTGCTCGGTGCGGCGGCTGCGTCGGCGGCGGCGGGAACGACGGTGCCCGCGATGGCCAGCAGCAGCGCTGCCAGCGGTATGAGCGCTCGTTTCCAGGGCAGCATCGGGTGATCTCCTTGCGGCTCAAGGGAGGTGCGACGGCCTAGCCCTGTGATCCGGATCACGGGATACTGGTTCACTCGTCAAGTTACGGACGAGTAGGAGACGTGTGAAGTTACGCGTCAGTAAAAAAATTGCAGCGTCGGACCACGGCTACCGTGATTCCTGGTATCGCCTCGAACGGATGTGAGGACTCATCACCGGACGGGCCTGCCGGGACCGGAGGGCGCGACGCGGAACAACTGGCCCTGGAACAGAGGGATTTCACCCTCGCCCAGCAGCTCCGCCCACGGCCGCACGGCCCCCGCTGATCCTTCGCCGCGCGAAGGCGATCACGCGGCCAGCGCCCCCGGCATCACCGCGCGCGGTCCGAACTTGGCTCGCGCGCGGTCCGCGACCTCCTCCAGACGGCGGACCTTCTCGTCCACGGGGTCGAAGGTGAGCTGGTGGGCCGCCTGTTCGGCGGGGCTCAGCCCCTCGGCGCGCAGGGCGATCACGCGGACCCGGGCACGCTGCAGCCCGAGCGCCTCGTACATGCGGTACCCCTCCGCGGTGAGCGCCGCCGAGTGCGCGGTCGGCTCGGCGAGGGTGCGGCTGCGGGTCGTCGAGGAACGGTCGGCGTAGCGCACGGTGAGGGTGAGCGTGCGGGACACCCGGTCCAGGCCGCGCAGCCGGGCACCCAGCTCCTCGGCGGCCGACAGCAGGGCGCGCCGGTGCCGGTCCGGGTCCAGTTCGTCGCGGGTGAAGGGGCGTTCGGCAGCTAGAGTGGGGGTCCCCCCGCTCGAGCGAAGTCGAGAGTGGGGGAGGGAGACGGCGTTGGGTACGACCCGGCCGCGGTCGACGCCGTTCGCCTTCTCGTGCAGTTCACGGCCCGCCCGGACACCGACCAGCCGCTGCACCGTCGACAGGGGCGCGGCGGCGACCTTGCCGACGGTGTCGAGCCCGTACTCGCACAGGGTGCGGGCGGTGACGCCGCCGACCCCGGGCAGTGTCCTGACCGGCAGTCCGCCGAGGAACTCCCGGACGGCGCCGGGCGCCTCGGGCACCACGCGGACCGCGCCGGGCGCCGCCTCCCGCAGGGCCATACGGGCCAGCATGGGTCCGGGCCCGGCCCCGATCGCGCAGTCCACCCCGTGGTGGGCGAGGGCCCGTACGCGGATCAGCGCGGCCAGTTCGGCGGCGTCCCGCCCGAAGTACCGCTCGGCGCCCCGCAGATCGGCGAGCGCCCCGTCGGGCGGCAGCGCCTCGACGACGGGGGTGAACTCCTCCAGGAGTCCGAGCAGCCCCGGCAGGGCCGCCTCGTACATCGGCGGCAGTTGGAAACGTACGCAGAGGATGGTCATCCCGCACTCCCCGGACTCTGGTGCCACAGCTTCTTTCCGCCCGCCGGGCCTTCGCCCGCGGGACGCAGATCGGCCCAGGGGTTCATCTCGTACCCCGTGGACATCCGGATGCGGCGGCCCTTCGCCGCATCGCCGCCGCCGTCACCGCCGCCGTCACCGCCGCCGCCGTCCGGCTGCCGCGGCGCGGGCTCCGCCAGCCGCGCCGCCACCACGTCGAGGCCGCCCTCGGCGCGCAGCTCGGCCAGTTCGGCGAGGTTCCAGGCGGCGGAGCCCACCACGCTGAGGCTGCGCGGTCCCCGGCGCTGCACCACCCCGCGCACCAGCAGCAGCCAGGAGTGGAAGACGGTGTGGGCGCAGGCGTCGTGGGAGTCGTCGAAGAAGGCGAGGTCGACCAGGCCCGTGCCGTCGTCGAGCGTGCTGAAGACGACCCGCTTGCCGGAGCGGATCGGCGGGGTCTGGGTGGCCGCCTTGGCGCCCGCGACCAGTACCGTCTCGCCGTGCCGCGCCGCGCGCAGCCGGCGGGCCGACACCACGCCCAGTTCGTCGAGGAAGGCGCGGTGGTCGTCCATCAGATTGCGTGAGGCGTCCATGGAGAGCACGCCCAGCTCGGCGCTGAGCCGTTCCGCCGGGGAGAGGTCGGGCAGCCCGGCGGAGGCCGTCCTGCGCCCGCCCGCCAGAGGGAGCTGGCCGCCACCCGCGCCCCGGGCGCCCCGGTGCAGTTCGGTCAGGTGCAGTTGCAGATCGCGGCGGTTGGCGCCGAACGCGTCCAGCCCGCCGACCTGCGCGAGCCGCTGGGCGACGGGGCGGCTCGGCCGGGCCCGTTCCCAGAAGTCGAGCAGGGAGGAGTACGGCTGCCCGGCCTCGATCCGCCGCGCCTCGGCCTCGCTGATGCCGTGCACATCGCACAGGGCGAGCCGGAGCCCCCACCGTCCGGCGGAACCTCTTTTTTCAGACACCAGTTCGATACGGTGGGCGACCCCCGACCTGTTCACGTCCAACGGCAGGATCGGCACCCCCCGCCGCCGCGCGTCCGCCAGCAGCAGCCGCTTCGGATACATCCCGGGGTCGTGCGTGAGCAGGCCCGCGTAGAAGGCGGCCGGGTGATGGGCCTTCAGCCACGCCGACTGGTACGTCGGCACGGCGAAGGCGACCGCATGCGCCTTGCAGAAGCCGTACGAGCCGAACGCCTCGACGATCTCCCAGGTGCGCTGAATCGTTTCCGCGTCGTATCCGTTCGCCGTCGCCTGCTGGGCGAACCAGACCCGGATCCGCCCCTGCGACTCCGGATCGGACAGCCCGCGCCGCACCCGGTCCGCCTCGTCGCGCCCGCAGCCGGTCATGATGTCCAGGAGGTGGATGACCTGCTCGTGGAAGACGACGACGCCGTACGTCTCCCTCAGCGGCTCCTCCAGGTCAGGGTGCGGATAGCGGACGGGCGCCCGCCCGTGGCGCGCCTCGATGAACGGCCGCACCATGTCGGCCGCGACCGGACCGGGCCGGAACAGCGAGATGTCGACGACCAGGTCGTGGAAGCCGGCCGGCTGGAGCCGGCCGACCAGGTCCCGCTGACCCGGCGACTCGATCTGGAAGCAGCCCAGGGTCTCGGTGGAGCGGATGAGGTGGTACGTCGCCGGGTCGCCCGGCGCCAGGGCGTCCAGGTCGATCCGCTCCCCCGAGGCCCGCTCCACCTCCGCGACCGCGTGCGCCATGGCGGACTGCATCCGCACCCCGAGCACATCGAGCTTGAGCAGCCCCAGCTCCTCGACGTCGTCCTTGTCGAACTGGGACATGGGGAAGCCCTCGCCGCTGGTCGGCATGACCGGCGTACGGGCGAGGAGGGAGGCGTCGGAGAGCAGGACTCCGCACGGGTGCATGGCGACTCCGCGCGGCAGGGCGTCCAGGGCCTCGACCAGGTCCCACAGCCTGCCGTACTTCTCCCCCTCCTGCCGGACCTCCCCCGCCAGCCGCCTGAGCTCGGGCAGTTCCTCCAGCGCCGCGCGGGCGTCGCGAGCACGGATGTGCGGGAAGGACTTGGCGATGCGGTCGATGTCGGCCGGATCCATGGACAGGGCCGCGCCCACGTCACGGATCGCGTGGCGGACGCGGTACGTCTCCGGCATCGCGACCGTCGCGACCCGCTCGGTGCCGAACCGGCCGATGATCGCGCGGTAGACCTCCAGCCGGCGGGCGGACTCCACGTCGATGTCGATGTCGGGCAGGGCCAGACGGCGCTTGGACAGGAAGCGCTCCATCAGCAGCCCGTGCTCGACCGGGTCGGCGTGCGCGATGCCGAGCAGATGGTTGACGAGGGAGCCCGCGCCGGAACCGCGGGCGGCGACCCGGATGCCCATCTTCCGGACGTCGTCCACGACCTGGGCGACCGTGAGGAAGTAGGACGCGAAGCCGTGGTGGGCGATGATCTCCAGTTCGTCGTGCATCCGCTCCCAGTAGGCCCGCCGGGTGTCGTAGCCCCGCAGCACCATGCCCGCCGCCGCCCGGGAGGCGAGCGCGCGCTGGGCGGTGCGGCGGCCGGCGCCGACGAGGTGCGACTCGGGGAAGTGGACCGTGCCGATGCCGAGGTCGTCCTCGGGGTCCACCCGGCACTCGGCGGCCGTCAACCGGGTCTGCTCCAGCAGGCGGTGGGCGGTGTCGCGGCGGTACCCGGCGGCCTCGACGACCCGCTCGGCGGCCGTCAGCATGGACGGCGCGTCCTTGAGCCAGGCCTCCCCGGAGTCCAGTTCCCTGGTGGGGTCGACGGGAACGAGCCGGCGGGCGGCGTCCAGGACGTCGGCGACCGGGCCGAGGCCGGGGTCGGCGTACCGGACGGCGTTGCTGAGCACGGGGCGCACCCGCTGCTCGGCGGCGAAGCCGACGGTGCGGGCGGCCAGGCGCAGGGAGCCGGGGCCGGTGCCGGTGCGGCCGTGCCAGACGGCCTCCAGGCGCAGGGCGTCGCCGTAGACCTCCCGCCAGGGCGCGAGGAGCCTCGCCGCACGGTCCGGGCGCCCCGCGGCGAGGGCCCGGCCCACGTCGGACTCGGGGCCGAGCAGGACGGTCAGTCCGTCGGCGTGGTTGTCGGCCCAGGGCAGCAGCGGGGTGCCCGCGGACGGGGAGTGGGCGGCGGTGACCAGCCGGCACAGGCCGGCCCAGCCGCGGGCGCCGTCCCGGGCGAGGAAGACCGCGCGGGGTGTCGACTCGTCGATGAAGGCACCCCCGCGCACGGGGACACGGCGCCTCCCCCGAGCTCTCGGCTCCTCCCCCGCTCGATCCGGGGGACCCCCATGGCCGAGGGGGGCCTCCCTCCGCCGTACGGGCTCGGGTGCCGCCACCGCCAGTTCCGCTCCGAACAGCGGCCGTACGCCCGCCGCCGCACAGGCCCGGGCGAAGCGGACCGTGCCCGCGAGGGTGTCCCGGTCGGTGAGCGCGAGGGCGTCCATGCCCAGCTCACCGGCACGCTCGGCCAGCCGCTCCGGGTGCGATGCGCCGTAGCGCAGGGAGAACCCGGAGACGGTGTGCAGATGCGTGAAGCCCGGCACCCGCACCTCCCGTAGCCGTGAGCCCCGTCGGTGACTCTCGAACGTCCGTTCCCATCCCCCCCATCCCCACCTTAGACCAATTTTCGAACTAGCGTGCGACATCTATCTGTCCCCGCCTCACCTGCGCAAACGGCGGATGCGGGTCCGGGGGCTACGCTTCGGCGGGTGCGCTGCCGTTCCCCATGCGGCAGACCAGAGGCGGGAGCGGCGGGTGAGGTGAGTCGTCGCCGCGACCACACCGCCGGACGAGAACCGGATGTACAGCGCGAAACCGGTCGGACCGAGCCAAGTGATGCCGACGGAGACCGCGGGCGGCCCCGCGGGACAGACAGAGGGAGACACGACAGACATGGCCCAGAGGACGGACACACAGCCGCCCGCGCCGCACGTCGCCGACAGCCACGACCTGATCCGTGTGCACGGCGCACGCGAGAACAACCTCAAGGACGTCAGCATCGAGATCCCCAAGCGCCGGCTGACGGTGTTCACCGGCGTCTCCGGCTCGGGCAAGAGTTCGCTGGTGTTCGACACGATCGCCGCGGAGTCGCAGCGGCTGATCAACGAGACCTACAGCGCCTTCGTGCAGGGCTTCATGCCGACCCTGACGCGGCCCGAGGTCGACGTCCTCGACGGGCTGACCACCGCGATCATCGTCGACCAGCAGCGGATGGGCGCCAACCCCCGCTCCACGGTCGGCACCGCCACCGACGCCAACGCGATGCTGCGCATCCTCTTCAGCCGGCTCGGGGAACCCCACATCGGCCCGCCCAGCGCGTACGCCTTCAACGTCCCCTCGGTCCGGGCGAGCGGCGCGATCACCGTCGAGCGCGGTGCCCACAAGACCGAGAAGGCGACCTTCACCCGCACCGGCGGCATGTGTCCGCGCTGCGAAGGCCGGGGCACGGTCTCCGACCTCGACCTCACCCGGCTCTACGACGACTCCAAGTCGCTCACCGAGGGCGCGATCACCGTCCCCGGCTACAAGCCGGGCGGCTGGAACTACCGGCTCTACAGCGAGTCGGGCTTCTACGACCCGGACAAGCCGATCCGCGACTTCACCGAGAAGGAGCTGCACGACTTCCTCCACCGCGAGCCGACCAGGATGAAGATCGCGGGGATCAACATGACCTACGAGGGGCTGATCCCCCGGATCCAGAAGTCGATGCTCGCCAAGGACCGGGAGGCGATGCAGCCGCACATCCGGGAGTTCGTGGACCGGGCGGTCACCTTCACCACCTGTCCCGACTGCGACGGGACCCGGCTCAGCGAGGGAGCCCGGTCGTCGAGGATCAAGGGGATCAGCATCGCCGACGCGTGCGCGATGCAGATCAGCGACCTGGCCCAGTGGGTCCGCGGCCTCGACGAGCCGTCGGTGGCGCCGCTGCTCGCCACGTTGCAGCACACCCTCGACTCGTTCACGGAGATCGGGCTCGGCTATCTCGCGCTCGACCGGCCGTCGGGCACGCTGTCGGGCGGCGAGGCACAGCGCACCAGGATGATCCGCCACCTCGGCTCCTCGCTCACCGACGTCACCTACGTCTTCGACGAGCCCACCACGGGCCTGCACCCCCATGACATCCAGCGGATGAACGGCCTGCTGCTGCGGCTGCGGGACAAGGGCAACACGGTGCTCGTCGTGGAGCACAAGCCGGAGGTCATCGCGATCGCCGACCACGTCGTCGACCTCGGCCCCGGCGCCGGTACGGCGGGCGGCACCGTCTGCTTCGAGGGCACCGTCGAGGGGCTGCGGGCCGGCGGCACCCTCACCGGCCGCCATCTCGACGACCGGGCCTCCACCAAGGAGACGGTGCGCAAGCCCACCGGCACACTGGCGGTCCGCGGTGCGACGACACACAACCTGCGGGGCATCGACGTCGACATCCCGCTCGGCGTGCTGACCGTCATCACCGGCGTCGCCGGCTCCGGCAAGAGCTCGCTGGTCCACGGGTCGATACCCGCCGACGCGGACGTGGTCTCGGTCGACCAGGGCGCGATCCGCGGCTCCAGGCGGAGCAACCCGGCGACCTACACCGGACTCCTCGACCCGATCCGCAAGGCGTTCGCCAAGGCCAACGGCGTGAAGCCGGCACTGTTCAGCGCCAACTCCGAGGGCGCCTGCCCCACCTGCAACGGCGCCGGCGTCATCTACACCGACCTGGCGATGATGGCCGGCGTCGCCACCACCTGTGAGGACTGCGAGGGGAAGCGGTTCGAGGCATCGGTCCTCGAGTACCACCTCGGCGGCCGCGACATCAGCGAGGTGCTGGAGATGTCGGTGACCGAGGCCGAGGAGTTCTTCGGCGCCGGCGAGGCGCGCACCCCCGCCGCGCACCGCGTCCTTCAACGCCTCGCCGACGTCGGGCTCGGCTACCTCGCCATCGGCCAGCCGCTCACCACGCTGTCCGGCGGCGAGCGGCAGCGGCTCAAGCTGGCCACGCACATGGCGGAGAAGGGCGGTGTCTACGTCCTCGACGAGCCGACCGCCGGTCTCCACCTCGCCGACGTCGAGCAACTGCTCGGCCTGCTCGACCGGCTCGTCGACTCCGGCAAGTCGGTCATCGTGGTCGAACACCACCAGGCGGTCATGGCGCACGCCGACTGGATCATCGACCTCGGCCCGGGGGCCGGCCACGACGGCGGCCGGATCGTCTTCGAGGGCACCCCCGCCGACCTCGTCGCCGCCCGCTCCACCCTCACCGGCGAGCACCTCGCGGCCTACGTCGGCGCCTGACCGGGACGCTCGCGGTTCCGGGCACCGCAGTCCGGGGCGCTCGCGGTTCCGGGCGCTCGCCGGTCCGGGCCACCGAGGCGGAGGGCGGCTCACGCCGAACGGTCCCGCCCCCGAACGCGCGGGGCGGGAGCGTCGTCGAGCACCGGGGCTGCCGGCCGGGTCAGCCGATCCGGGCCCCCGTCGCCGAGAGCGCCTCGGTGACCGGCTGGAAGAAGGTCTCGCCCCCCGAGGTGCAGTCGCCGCTGCCGCCGGAGGTGAGGCCGATCGCGCTGTCGCCGTCGAAGAGCGCGCCACCGCTGTCACCGGGCTCGGCGCAGACGTCGGTCTGGATGAGACCGCTGACCGTGCCCTCCGCGTAGTTCACGGTGGCGTCCAGACCGGTGACCGTGCCGGAGTGGGTCTGGGTCGTCGAGCCGCTGCGGGTCACCTTCTCGCCGACGGTCGCGTCGGCCGCCTTGGTGATCGCCTGTGCGGAGCCGTCGTAGAGGTCGACGGCGCTCGGGTGGTCGACGTCCGCGGTGTACTTGACCAGGCCGAAGTCATTGCCCGGGAAGCTGGACTGCGCGTTCTGGCCGATCGTCCTGCCGCTGGAGTCCGACCAGCTGGAGATCGCCTGGGTGCAGTGTCCGGCGGTCAGGAAGTACGGCTGGCCGTCCTTGACCACGTTGAAGCCGAGCGAGCAGCGCCCGCCCGAGCCGGTGATGGCGTCGCCGCCCGCGATGAAGGGCTTGAACGCGCCCTGCGAGCGCCTGAGTTCGGCCTTTCCGCCGAGCCCGTCGACCACGTGGGCGAGCCGCGCCCACGCCGCCTTCGACACGGTCCGGTCGGCCGTGACGACGACCTTGTCGGTCCTGGGGTCGGTCGCCCAGGAGGTGCCCGGGAGCGTCGCGTCCTTCTGGAGCGTGGTGCGGGCGCCGGCGAGTTCGGTCAGGGAGTTCTGGACGACTCTCGCCCTGGCGCCGGCCGCCTGGACGGTGTTCGCGGCCGTCTCGTCCAGCACGTTGACGACGAGCTGCTTCGTCCTCGTGTCGTAATACGTTCCGGCCGCGTCGGCGCCCAGGTCCTCACCGAGTGCCGAGGCGAGCTTTCCGGCCGCGACGGCCGAGAGGGTGTGGGGCGCCTGGGCCGTCGAGATCTCGCTGGCGTTCGCGTTCTGGAAGGTCACGCCCGCGACGATCAGCGCGACGGCGCCCGCGCCGGCCAGGGCGGTCCGCCGCCGGATTATGCGTCGGTGCTTCAACTCACGTCCTCCTGTGGGGGGTCGGCCGCGGGAACGTGGGGGTCCACCACGACCGGAAGGCGTACGGGCACGGAGGCGGCGTACCGCAGAGGCCACGTCCGCACCCACCGTGCGGAGCCCACTATTCCGAGGCTCACAGGGAGCACACAAGGTCGACTTCAGGACGCGCACACGCCAACGGCCGTGCGCCCCCCGCCCGCTGACCGTTCCCTTGTGTCTCCCGCCTGGATTCCCACTGCACATGCCACATGAGGGTTATCCCTGTGCCGCCCACGGGGTCCGGTCCTGTCTGGATTCCGGTGCTTCGGACGCGAGTTCCAGGAGTGGGAGGCAGAACGAACATTGCTCCCGCACCGATTGCTCGCCGGTCACGCCGTGCGGACGCGCGCCCCGCGCCGCGCGCCTTTCGGGGGTGATTCCGGCGCGCACACGCACAGAAGCCCCCGCGCCCAGGAGGTTCCTGGGCGCGGGGGCTCCCCCTGCCGCCGGCTGCGGATCAGGTCGTACGGGAATGCCGGTGGGACGGGATCAGTAGACGTGGACCCCGTAGGCGCTGAGGGCCTCGGTCACCGGCTGGAAGAAGGTCGTGCCGCCGGAGGTGCAGTCGCCGCTGCCGCCGGAGGTGAGACCGTAGGCGACACCGCCGTTGGAGTACAGCGGGCCGCCGGAGTCGCCGGGCTCGGCGCAGACCGTCGTCTGGATGAGGCCGCTCACGATGTCGCCGGAGCCGTAGTTGACCGTCGCGTTGAGAGCGGTGACGCGGCCGCTGTGGATGCCGGTCGTGGAGCCGCGGCGGTTGACGGTGGTGCCGACGGAGGGCGTGGCCGCGCTGGTGATGTCCACGCTGCCCACGGTGCCCGACTTGGTCACCGAGCTGTTGGTGTAGCGCACGATGCCGTAGTCGTTGCCGGGGAAGCTGGAGCCGGCCGTGGTGCCGAGCGTGGTGGAGTGGGCGGAGTTCGACCACCAGGTGCCGGCGCCGGAGGTGCAGTGCCCGGCGGTCAGGAAGTAGTAGTTCCCGCTGGAGTCCTGGACGTTGAAGCCGAGCGAGCAGCGCCAGCTACTCGCATAGATGGCGTCGCCGCCGGAGATGAGCTTGTTGAACCTGCCCGGGGTGTGCTTGATGGTGAGGGCGCCGGCGTTGCCGCCGGCCGCCTTCTTGATCTTCGCGATCTCGGCCTGGGAGACCGAGCTGTCGGCGGTGACGACGACGCGGTGGGTCGTGGGGTCGACGGCCCAGGCGGTGCCCGGGACATCGGCCTTGAGCACCGAGTCGCTCGCGTTGCTGAGCTGGTTCGCACTGAAGGTGTGTACGTCGCTGGCGTTCGCGCTGGGGACGGTGAACGCGGCGACGGCCACGAGTCCGGCGGCCACGGCGACCAGCCGGGTCTGTCTCGCGATACCGCGTGTGGGGTTGGTGCGCTTGATCCTCACTTGGCGTTTCCTCCAAGGGAAGTCGGGGGCCCACGTGGGGAATGGGGCCCGTGAGGCGCAGCCGGGAGCCGGCTCGTCCGGATTCCGAATATTGCCGTGCTCCTGACAAAACGCTGAGGGGGAGTATTCGGCCGCCTGACCGATCGGCGCAAGAGCGCCTTTCGGCCGTGGGGCCTTCAACTGCCCCACGAGGCCTGGAGGGTGACGGCGTTTTCGGGGGCCGCGCTACAGCAGGGTGCGCTCCCCCGCCTCGATCCCGATGCTCAGGGTGTTGCCCGGTGGCGGGAAGGGGCAGACGAAGTGGTCCGCGAAAGCGCACGGCGGAAGCAGGGAGCGGTTGAAGTCCACCGTCGTACGCCCCTCGGCGTCGGGCGCCGGCGGCCGCAGGAACCGGAAGCGGTAGCTGCTGTCCCCGCTGGTGGCATCGGCGAAGACGGCCCACAGCGAGCCGTCGCCCTCGACCGAGACCTGCAGGGTGAGGTCCGCTCCGTCGAGTGGGAAGGCCAGGACACCGCCGAGCGCGAGGCCGCGGTGCTGCCCGTCGGCGTTCTCGACGCGTACGGTGCGGTGCTCTCCGTACGGGGTGAAGTGCCCCTCGACCGACCAGCGCGGATCGTGGGGGGTGGCGTCGATGCCCTGGAAGGCCCGGCGTGCGGGGGCGTCGGGGTCGTAGTCGCGCAGGCCCCAGACGCCTTCGCGGACGAGGACGACCAGGCGGCGCCCGCCCGCCGCGACACGGGCCTTGGTGACGGGGCCGGGATCGGCGCCCAGCCGGATCTCACCGGTGAAGGGCTCGCCGTCGACGGTCAGGCCGTCGTCCGCTCCGGCCGTCAGCACCACCCCCTCCTCGTCGGCCGTCCAGCGCCCGGGGATGGCCGGAATCAGACCATCCGGATAGTCCTCCAGCCAGAAGGTGCCGGTCAGCGCGAGCGGCCCGTAGGGCGCCGACACCTGCTCGGTACGGCGCTCGTGCCACCGCTTCCACTTGTCGGATGCGTCCGTCGTCATGTGATCAACCCTTCCACAGCGGATCCGTCGGCCCGGGGTGCGACCGCAGCGTGGCGCGGCGACGGCCCCGTACGAGTCGGGACAAGGGGAGTCCCCGCACCGGACGGCAGGCCGGGCGAGGCCCGGCGCCGGCGTCGTGAGCCGTCCGCCGGTCGACGGCGGCGGCCAGGTGCGGCAGCCCCCGGCCGGGCGATGAGGTCATCGCGGGGACACCTTTCTCCGGGCGGGCCCGACGCGCGGACACCGCCTCGGGGTCGTGGGGGCGCAGGGCCGCGTCAGGCCTCGGCACGACCGGACAGCTCACGCAGGAGGATCAGCACGGCCCGGGCCGCGGCGTCGTTCTGCCGGAACGCCGGTCCGCCCGTCCGGGGCCTGGTGAACGCGCCGGCGCCCCGGGCGTCGGTGTGCGGCCCGAGCGCGAAGCGGCGCGGATGCGGCAGGCCCGAGCGGTCCAGAAGGCGCCCGTCCGCGGGGTCCACGGCGAGCAGCCCCTCGCCGGTGGCGAGGGCGCCGTCCGCGTACAGCTCCCTCAGCAGCCGGTCGCGGGTGCGCTCGACCGTGGGGTGCGGCAGCCGCGCCTCGACGAGCGCACGGGCCTCGACCGCCAGGCCGGGCGCGGTGGCGCTCGTCGCCCGGAAGACCCCGTCCTCGGCGGTGACGGTCATGCCGGCGCCGAGGAAGTGGAGGACGCCCGCACGCGAGAGTGCGAGCATCTGCCGCAGCCGTGGTCCGGGCGGCCCGGACGCCAGAAAGCTGAAGAAGCCGTGCCACCAGGCCCCGATGTCCCCGAGCCGCACCACCTGCCCGTAGACCGACAGCAGTCCGAGGAAGACGGCCAGGTCGGCGCTGTGCGCCGGGTCGTGCCGCCGGGCCAGATCCGCCTCTATATGGGCGCGCAGCCCGTCCTGGAGCGCGGTGTGCGACGCGTAGCGCACCCCGTCCAGCGGGCGGTCGAGCGCGGTGAGGTCGAGCCGGTCGGCCGGATCGGGAACGGCGGCGGCCACCAGCGCGGGCAGCGACGCCGGGTCGGCGACGGCGTACTTCTCCTCGAAGTCCGCCCAGGCGACCGCGGTGCGCTCGGGGTGGGCGGCGAACAGCCGGTGGTAGTGGGCGAAGCCCAGCTCCTTCTCGATCAGCGGCCATACATCCCGCCGGAAGTCGAAGCCGTCCGGGCGCGCGAGCAGCGCGTCGACCTCGGCGGGCCCGAAGAACCGGGGCAGCGGCGGCCGTTCGCCCGTCCAGTCGTAGCCGATCTTGGAGTGGTACGGGACACCGCGCCGGGAACCCACGTACAGCACCGGCTCCCGTCCGGAGGGAACGTAGACGTCCCCCTCGTAGCGTCCGCCGCGCCCCTCGGTCAGCAGCACCATGAGGTCGACGAAGGCGAGTCCGAAGCCGCGGACGAGGACGGGTTCGCCGGCCTTCAGCGAGGACAGGTCGCTGTCGGCCGTGAAGTCGGGCGGCAGGTAGACCAGTTGGTGCGTGCGGGCGTACGAGGCCCAGGTGCGCTGTTCGGCGTCGAGTTCGGCGTCGAGGTGGCCGAGCGTGAGGACGACGAGATCGGCGAGGAGCGGCTCGGGCCGTCCCCGGAGCCAGACCCGCTGCCGGGCCTCGCGCGGACCGTCGACCCGGACGGCGAGGTGGGGGTGGTGATGGACGCGGATGCCCGGCGGCAGGGCCGCGACCGCCTGCTCGTACACCCAGCGCAGATAGGCGCCCTGGCTCGGGCGACCGGCGAAGACGCGTCCGTCGATGCCCGCCCACTCGTGCAGGGTCGGGCCCGCGCGCACCGGGCCCTCCATGGCCACCGTCTCGTCGGTGAACATGGTCACGTCCTCGGCGTGCGAGTTCATCCACAGCAGGGGGGACTGCGCCGCGCGCCAGATGCGTCCGGCGCCGGGCGGATACGGGTCCACCAGGTGCACGTCCAGCTCCGCACCGGCGTACAGCTCGGGCGCGTTGGCGGCGATCCGCTCCAGCAGGCCGGTCCCCCGCGGTCCGGCGCCCACGATCACCAGCGAACGGCGTGCGGTGCTCATCGTGTGCGCTCCGCGCCGCGACCGGCGCGCACCGCCTCGGCGGCGTACGCGGCCGAGACGCAGGCGAACCCGAGGAGGACGAGAGCTACGAGGGCCGCGGCCCACTGGCCCGGACGGCGGCGCGGGAGGATGCGCGGGAGTGCGGACTCTTCGGCGGCCGCGGCCGGTTCGGCGAGGGTGTCGGAAGGCATGCGAAGGCTCCGTGACGCGTCGGATCAAACACGGGTGGTGCCTTCACACGGGGGGTGCGCTGCGGCCGAGCCCCTCAGCAGGGCCGCGCCCCGAGCGTACGGGGGCGATTCCCCTCACTGTCAAGGCCGTCCATACTGTGAGCCGCGCGTCTCAAGTCGGTTGACGCGGATACGGATGCCTGTTCCACTGGGCACATGCGCCCACAGCAGCGGCTGGTCACCCGCTCCCACATCGACTTCGGTCGCGTGTGGTCCTCCTCCTGTTGAGCCGACCCCGCTGCGCGCCCTGATCCAGGGCGCCCCACGCGTTCTTCCCCCGCCTTCACACGCGTTCCCCCTCCCCTCTTCGCGCCCCCTCCCCCTGCACTTCCTCGCGTTTCCTCGAACGTCTTCGCGCGTCCTCGCACGCCGTCGCGCCCCTCTCCTCGAAAAGTGGGGGACGACGGGCCCGGCGATCCTGAAGTCGCTCATCTCACCGCCACAGCAGAGGAGTTGACGCACACACCGGTGCGGTTTCTGCGGGGCGTCATGCGAGGGCGGCCGGGTCGGCGTCCTCGCGCTCCCGCCCGTCGAACGCACCGACCCGACAGCGCACCGGGGTCTGCTCGCGCCGGTCGATGCCGGCCCGCGCCTCGGCGGCGTCGCGGCGCAGCACCGCCTGCTGGACCGCGAGATCGTAGGCGAGGCGCTGCACCCGGTCGAACGCCTCGGCCACCTGAAGGACCTCCGGTGCGGCCCGGCCGGGCACGGCGAGCGGCGCGGGCGGCGGCGTCCGTCCCGGGGCGCCGTGCCGCACGGCGGCGAGCGTCCGCGGCAGCCGGGTGCCGGACACCTCCCGCGCCTGCGCGGCGAGGGCGTCGAGCGGTGTGGAGACGGAGCGTACGCAGTCGAGGGCGAGGTGGCCGAGCGCGGCGACCGTCCCGAGGGCGGACAGCGCGAACAGCAGCAGAGCGCACCGGGCCACCGCCTCCCGTCCGGCGGCGCGGTCCTCGGCGTCCCGGCCGAGCGAGAACTGCACCGCGTGCAGGCCGTTGAGGGTGGAGGCCATGGACGCCCACCAGGTCACGGACGGGATGGTGCGCGAGCCGAGCCGGCCGCCGCCGCGCACCGCGGCGCCCTCGTAGGCGAGCGCGCGGACCGCGTCCGGTGTGCCGAGCGCCGCGTCGAGCCGCCGCCGCTGGGCCGTGGTGGCCGAGCGCCCGAAGCTCTCCAGGGCGGCGAGTCTGCCCGCGCGGAGCTGGAGGAAGCGGAGGTAGTCCTCGGCGCGGAACCGTCCGGCGGGTACCGCGCCGAGCATGAGGGCGTGCTCCTCGGCGGTGAACTCCTTGGCGGCTCCGAGGGCCCGGAGCGCCTGGCAGGCGGCGCGCAGCCGGCCGTCGCGCACCGTGTCGAGGCCGGGCCCGAGCCGGTCGAGGACGGTGATGGCGGCGGTGAAGGCGTCGAAGGTCGCCCTGACCGTGCCGGTGCCGTCGTCGGCGTGCCGGCGGATCGCGACGAGTGCGTCGAGCCGTCGCAGGGACGCGCGCACGGCGGTGGCGACCGCGTCGTCACGCCCCCTGAGCGCCGCCTCCAGCCGGTCGCGGGCGGTGTCCGTGGCCCTGCGCCGGGCGGGGAGCCCGTCGCGGAACCGCCGGACACCGCCGAGGTGTCCGATGGTCAGTCCGCGCTCCTTCTGCAGGGCGTGGACGAGTCCCTGGAGCGTGCCGGAGAGCCGGGCGTTCGCGGCGGTGGCGGCCGCGGCGCGGTACGCCGAGAACTGCTCCGCGGCGGCCGCACCCAGCAGGGCGAGCAGCACGGCCAGGGCGAGGACGAGGATCCTCAGCAGCCTGGCACGGACGGTGACGTGCACGGACCTGCCTTGGGTAGGGGCCGGGTCGTGGAGGCCGGGTGGTGGAGGTAGCCGGAAATGGTCCCGCGACTGACCAACGACCCGGCGGCACACCGGTCACCACATCATGTGCTTGTTTTACGGAGCGGAAACAGTATTTCCTCAGTTTTCCCGGATTCTCCACGTCTTGAGTCTCCGTCAGAAAGGAGACGAGAGAGACCCTCCCCGTGCCGGTGCCGCAGGAACGGACGATTCCGAACTCGGCTCCCTCCCCGTGCCTCGCACGGCGTTGAGCTGCGGCGGCTCATCTGCCCCTTCGTTCACCCGTACGCACGACTCGCCACCCATACGCCGCCGCAAATAATATTTCACTCACAGTCAGCAGTGATGTGCTCGACGGCCCTTGGGACACGCGGGCTCTCGACGTATTGACTGTGCACCAGTACCGTCACGAAACCCCCGTGTGGCGTCTATCCCCTTGGCGCCGCATCCGCATCATGGACGACCATGGAGTTGCGGAAGGCTTGAGAACCCGCTGTGAGAGGAGGCGTCCATGGGATCGGTACGCAAGGCGAGTGCCTGGCTGGGCCTCGTCGACGACAACGATGACGAGCGTTACTACGACGACGACTACGCCGAGGGCCAGGACCACGGCGATGCCTGGGTGACCGACCCGCACGTCAAGGTCGCGTCCGACACGGCCGAGGACAAGGGCCGCCGGATCGGCACGGTGACCCCGGACAGTTTCCGGGACGCCCGGGCCATCGGCGAACTCTTCCGGGAGGGCGTCCCGGTCATCGTGAACCTCACCGCCATGGAGCCCGGCGACGCCAAGCGCGTGGTGGACTTCGCGGCCGGTCTGATCTTCGGCCTGCGCGGCTCGATCGACCGGGTCTCGAGCCGTGTCTTCCTGCTGACCCCCGCGGACACCGAGATCGTCAGCGGCGACGCCGCGAGCCGGCAGCAGGACGGCTTTTTCAACCAGAGCTGAGGCAGGGCCGTTCACCGGCCCTGCCCGCTTCGGGCCGGCTCACCGGAAGGCGTCGAGCCCGGTGAGCGCCTTGCCCAGCACGAGCTGGTGCATCTCGACGGTGCCCTCGTAGGTGAGCACCGACTCCAGGTTGGTGGCGTGCCGCATCACGGGGTACTCCAGGGAGATCCCGTTGGCGCCGAGGATCGTACGCGCGCTGCGGCAGATGTCGATGGCCTCGCGTACGTTGTTGAGCTTGCCGAAACTGATCTGTTCGGGACGGAGCCGTCCCGCGTCCATCCGCCGCCCCAGATGATGGGCGAGCAGGATCCCCTTGTGCAGTTCGACCGCCATATCGGCGAGTTTGGCCTGGGTGAGCTGGAACCCGCCGATGGGCCGGCCGAACTGTTCCCTGCTTTTCGCGTACGCCACGGCGGTCTCGAAGCACGAGCGGGCCGCCCCCATCGCGCCCCACACAATGCCGTACCGGGCGTGGGAGAGAGCGCTGAGCGGTCCCTTCAGACCGACCACGCCGGGCAGGACGGCGTCGGCGGGCAGACGCACGTCGTCGAGGACGAGTTCACTGGTCACGGAGGCCCGCAGGGACCACTTGTGCCTGATCTCGGGGGCCGAGAAACCGGGCGTGCCGGCGGGGACGACGAACCCGCGGATCCCCTCGTCGGTGCGCGCCCACACGACGGCGACCCCGGCGACCGAGCCATTGGTGATCCACATCTTGCGGCCGTTGAGGACCCAGTCGGAGCCGTCGCGCTTGGCGTGGGTGCGCATCGAGGCGGGGTCGGAGCCGTGGTCGGGCTCGGTGAGCCCGAAGCACCCGATGGTGTCGCCCGCGGCCATGCGGGGCAGCCACTGCTGCTTCTGCTCCTCGCTGCCGAACCGGTGCACGGCGTACATGGCGAGGGAGCCCTGGACGGAGACGAGGGACCGGATCCCGGAGTCGGCGGCCTCCAGCTCCAGGCAGGCGAGGCCGTACTGCACGGCACTGGCCCCCGCGCAGCCGTAGCCGCTCAGGGACATGCCGAGCGCGCCCAGCGAGCCGAGCTCCCGGGCGAGTTCCCGGATCCCGGGCAGCTCGCCCCGCTCGTACCACTCGGCGACGTACGGCAGCACGCGCTCCGCCGCCCAGGTCCGCACCGTGTCGCGGATGGCCAGGTCCTCGGCGTCCAGCAGGTCGTCGATCCCCAGCGGGTCGGCGGGGTCGAAGGGGGGCAACGTCGGGGACGGGGTCATGGACAGCCTCCGTGACACTGAAAACTAGCAGCGCTAGTCATGACTGGACGGGCCGACGGTACGACGCGCCGGGCCGCGCGTCCAGTACCGGGTGCCGTGCTGTGCGTCCGCCGGGGCCGCGCCGGACCCGGGGCCGCTCGCCCGCACAGCCCGGTCACACCGAGACGCGGGAGTCCTCGGCCTTCCGCGGGGCCGGTACGGCGGCTTCACCCGCCGCGGCCGGCGGCTCGCAGTGCATGACCCGCGGCAGCCGCAGGGCCATCACCGCACCCAGCAGCAGCAGGACGGCGCTGACCAGGAGCGTCACATGCAGACCGTGGACGAAGGAGTCGCGCGCCGCGTGGCGCAGTGCCGCGCCCCGCGCGCCGTCCAGGCGGTCCGCCACCTCGTACGCCTCGCCGAGCGAACGGCCGGCGGCCCTGGTCGCCCACGCCGGCACCCCCGGCACCGACGACAGGCCGGGCGTGTACGCCGCGTTCATCACGCTGCCCAGCAGCGCGATCCCGATGCCGGCGCCCAATTGGTACGACGTCTCACCGATCGCCGCGGCCCCGCCTGACTGCGCCTGCGGTGCCTCGCTCAGCATCGACTCGTACGCGCCGAACAGCGTCGTCTCCAGCCCGAAACCGAGCAGGACGAAACCGGACAGGAGCAGCCCCGGGTTGTCGTGACCGCCCATCGGAATGAGCGTGAGCACGGCGACGGCCGTCAGACAGAAGCCGGACGCCACCATCCGGCGGGGGCCGAAGCGCTGCAGCAGGCGCGAGCCGAGCAGGCCGGCCGCCATCGCCGCGAACGTCAGCGGCAGCAGCCGCAGTCCCGTCTGGAGCGGCGACAGACGCAGCACCAACTGCAGATACTGTGCCGCGATGAGTTCGAGGCCGACCAGTGCCAGCATCGCCAGCACGATGCATCCGACCGAGGTGCCGAACGCCGGGCGGGCGAACATCCGCAGGTCCACCAGCGGGTGCGTGCGGCGCCGCTGCCGCCGTACGAAAGCGACCAGCAGACCCGCGCCCGCCAGCAGCGGAAGCAGGGTGTACGGGCCGAGCGGCGAATGTCCGGCGCCGAGCCGTTTCACGGCGAGCACCAGGGCGAAGAGGCCGCCCGCCGCCATGAGCGCGCCGAGCACGTCCCAGGGGCCTTCGCCCTCGCCCTTCGACTCCGGCAGCAGCAGCCTGCCGACCGGCAGACTGACCAGCATCAGCGGGATGTTGATCAGGAAGACCGAGCCCCACCAGAAGTGTTCGAGGAGGAATCCGCCGAGCAGCGGCCCGAGCGCCGCGCCCACCGCGGCCACCGCGCTCCAGATGCCGATCGCCAGCGCCCGCTCGCGCCGGTCGGGGAAGGCCTGGCGCAGGATGGACAGGGTCGCGGGCATGATCATCGCGCCGCCCACGCCGAGCAGTGCCCGTGCCGCGATCAGCACCTGCGCGTCCTGGGCGAGGGCTGCCGCCCCGGAGGCGATGCCGAACAGGCCGTAGCCGAGCAGCAGGACGCGTCTGCGGCCGACGCGGTCGCCCAGCGTGCCGAAGAGGATCAGCAGCGAGGCGCAGACGAGCGGGTAGGCGTCGACGATCCAGAGCAGTTGCATCGCACCGGGCTTGAGATCCTCGGTGACGGCGGGCATCGCGACATGCAGCACGGTGGCGTCGACGGCTACGAGCAGCAGGCTCACGCAGAGGACGACGAGGACGGCCCAGCGGCTCGCACGCGCCCCGGCCACCCCGATGCGCGACGCGGCGGCGGCCGTGGTCGTCCCGGACATGTAGGTACCTCCCAGCTGATCCCTCGCTCCGGCGGATCCACGGGGTGGGGACGCCCCCGCGGCCGTGCCGGGAGAGCGGTTCCCGAAAGGACGCAACGAAGCGAGCGAGTCGCCAGCGTACGCGAGTTCCCCGAGCCGCCGCGTGGCGGACCTCTCAGGTTCCCCGGGCAACGGGTGTGGCGTGTGCCACCTCTCCCCCGGCTCACCCCATGACACGAGCCGGTCCGGTGCCCGCCGCCCTCGATAATCGGGCGGATGAACGATCCTGCCCGGCGCACGACGCCGTCCGTCACCGGCGCCCTGCGCAGGGCCGCCCCCGCCCTCCTGGGATACGCGGCCGTCCGCGCGGTGGGCCTCGTCACGCTCGCCCTGTGGAGCGCGGCCCGCGGTACGAGCCCGCACACCTTGCTGGCCGCGCGCTGGGACTCGCTCTGGTACACCAGGGTCGCCGCCCTCGGCTACGGCTACGAGGTCCGCCTCCCGAACGGCGACGTGCACTCGAACCTGGCGTTCTTCCCGCTGCTGCCCTGGCTGGAGCGGCTCGGCGCGGCGGTGACCCCGCTGTCGTACGCCGATGCGGGGCTCGCCGTCGCCGCGCTCGCCTCGCTCGCCGCGGCCTGGGGGATCTTCGCCGTCGCGGACCATGTGCACGACCGCCGGACGGGCACCTGTCTGGTGCTGCTGTGGGCGGTGCTGCCGATCGGGATCGTGCAGTCGATGGCGTACAGCGAGTCCCTCTTCACCGCGCTCGCCGCCTGGTCGCTGTACGCGGTCCTCACCGGCCGCTGGGTGACGGCGGGGGTGCTCGCCTCGCTCGCGGGTCTGACCCGGCCGGTGGGCGCGGCCGTCGTCGCGGCGCTGTGGGCGGCGGCGGTCGCCTCGTTCGTGGACGAGCGGCGCGCGCCCCCGGCGGACGGTGTCCGGTGGGTGCGCCGGGCGCTCGGTATGGTGATCGCCCCGCTCGGCGCCGCCGGCTACCTCCTGTGGGTCGGCCACCGCACGGGCCGGGGCCCGCTCGGCTATCTCGATGTCCAGGCGGGATGGCGCAATGGATTCGACGGCGGTTACGCCTTCGCCCGTTTCATCGCGGGCACGTTCACCTCCTTCCCCTCCGCCCTGGCCGGCGTGGGACTGATCGCCGGGGTGGCGTCGGTCGTCTGGCTGTACGTCATCTGCGCCCGGCAGCGTCAGCCGCTGCCGTTGCTCGTGTACACGGGGGTGGTCACCGTTCTCGCCCTGTGCGCGTCAAGCTACTTCGGCTCGAAACCGCGTCTGCTGCTGCCCGCCTTCCCCCTGTTGGGCCCCCTCGCCCGGGCACTGGCCCAGGTACGTCCGCGCAGGTCCGCCGTGGTGCTCGGCGTTGTCGCCCTGGCATCGGCGGTATACGGGGCGTTCTGGCTGAACGGCTCCGGTCCGCCGTGATCCACTCCGTACCGCACGGTGAGCGGCCGGATAATTTCACCCAAGCGTTCGGTGAACGAAAAGATAAGGGCCATATAACCAAGCCCCTTGGTGATCAATGGAATTGAAGGACGAGCGGCACGCCGATAACAGAATCCGTAGAAATAAACCCCCTGTTGAGAGGAATCCCACATCACATCGTCATCACAAAGCCGTTGCTTCGGCCGGGCCCACAGCTCACTCGCTGTAACGTCGATTGAGTGCGTACCGAACGAAAGCTGAGCCGTCTGGACCGGGTCTTCGCCCGGTTGGACCGTGAGCCTGAACGACCGGCCCACATTGACGTGCCCCGGATGAGCCGGCACCGAGTGGTTCTCTTCTCGGCGACCCTGGCCTTCTACACGGCGATCGTGTGGGCCGTCGTCGTCTCCTCCTGGCTGGTCCGGCTCGACTGGCAGGTCATGTTCTTCCGGCCGTACCAGCAGTGGCCGCAGATCCACGCGTTCCTCGACTACTACGTGGTGCTGGGCCAGCGCGGCCCCACCGCGGTGATGGTCGCGTCCTGGCTGGGCTGGCGCTCATGGCGGCAGCACACCCTGCGTCCCCTGCTCACGCTGGGCGCCGCGCTGCTCCTGCTGAACATCACGGTGGGCGCGGCCAAGTACGGAATGGGCCGCCTCGGGCCGCACTACGCGACGGTCATCGGATCGAACGAGATGTGGCGCGGCGGCGATATATTCCCCTCCGGCCACACCGCGAACGCGGTGGTGACCTGGGGCATCCTGGCCTATCTGGCCTCGACGCCGCGGGCCAGACGCTGGCTGTCCGCGCTGTCCGCGGTGACCTCCCTCGGCGTCGGCCTGACCACGGTCTACCTCGGCACGCACTGGCTGAGCGATGTGCTCCTCGGCTGGGCCGCGGGGCTGCTGATCCTGCTGGCCCTGCCCTGGTTCGAACCGCTGATCGCCCGCGCCGAGACGGCCATCCTCGATCTGCGGGACCGTCGGCGCACCCCCCGTGCCGTCCCGGCGCCCGTACCCGCACCCGCCCCTGTGGCCGCGTCCCCGCAGGTCGCCACCCCCCGCACGGCGGCGGGCGAGCAGGCACCGGCCCGGGAACCGGTGGCCGCCACCCGCGCGGTCCGGCCGCAGGTCCACCTGGCCCCCGGACCGCACACCACCCGCGCGGAGCGCACCCCGGTCACCCCGGCGGGCAGCCGCCGTCCGCCGCACTCGGACCGGCTGCCCCGCGGCACCGCGCCGGCCCGGCCGCTCGCGGGCGGCTGAGCACGCCCGGCGGGGACCGGTACGCACAGCCTCCCCGCGCCACGAAGGCCCCGGCTCGCGAGCCGGGGCCTTCGGTCGTCAGCCCTTCCAGCAGCGTCTCACCCTGCCGTCGACGACCTCGAAGTTCAGCCGTCCCACGCGGTACTCCATGGTGATGATCGTGCCCGGCGACAGGGAGCGGACGGTGCTCCACCCGCGCTCGCGGGCGAGCCGCTCGGCCCGGTGCGCCTCCAGGCCCACGTATGCGTCCGGGGCGTCCTCGGGTCCGGCGTCCGGAGGGGGAATGGGTGCCATGCCGCCACGTTAGGCCGCGGGCCCTCGCCAGGGAAGTCCGGGCCGCCCGTTCCCTGAGCCGCTCATCCCTCTCCGGTCACGCTTCTGTCACAGAATCACGACAGCCGTTTCGCCCTCACGACGTCACACATACGAGGGGTTCCGCAGGCGCCACACACCTCTTCGAACGCAATTCGGAGCCGGTTCGAGCACGCTCGGAAGGGGTTCCGTAATAACCCCGCGGAAAAACGTGGTCCGCACTTCGCTCCCGGCTCTTTCCCTTCCGATCCGAGAATCGCGCGCACCACCTGACTCCGCAGAGGAAGTACACGGCTTCGGCACAGAATCCCCGTACGCGCCCCGTCGGAGCGTGTGACGAGCGAGGGGGCAGGCGATGGGGACGGACACCGCACAGGCGGCCGTGGCGGCTCTGCGGGCGAGGCGGCGCGGACGGCTGGTCGTCGACTGGCTGACCACCACCGACCACAAGAAGATCGGCCACCTCTATCTGGTGACGTCCTTCGCGTTCTTCCTGGCCGGCGGGATCATGGCGCTGCTGATGCGCGCCGAACTGGCCCGGCCCGGGCTCCAGCTCATGAGCGAATCCCAGTACAACCAGCTGTTCACGATGCACGGCACGATCATGCTGCTGCTGTTCGCCACCCCGACCTTCGCGGGCTTCGCGAACGAGATCATGCCGCTGCAGATCGGCTCCCCCGATGTGGCGTTCCCACGGCTGAACATGCTGTCGTACTGGCTGTTCCTGTTCGGCGGACTGATCGTGCTGGGCTCGCTCCTGACCCCGGAGGGCGCCGCCGACTTCGGCTGGTTCGCCTACGCGCCGCTCAACGACCTGAACCACACTCCGGGCATCGGCGCCGACATGTGGATCATGGGTCTCGCGCTGGCGGGCTTCGGGACGATCCTCGGCGCGGTGAACTTCCTGACGACGATCGTCGGGATGCGCGCGCCGGGCATGACGATGTTCCGGATGCCGATCTTCACCTGGAACACGCTGTTCACGTCGATCCTCATCCTGATGGCGTTCCCCGTGCTGGCCGCGTCGCTGCTGGTCCTGGAGGCGGACCGGCGGTTCGGCGCCCAGGTCTTCGAGGCGGCGAACGGCGGGGCGCTGCTGTGGCAGCACCTGTTCTGGTTCTTCGGCCACCCCGAGGTGTACATCATCGCGCTGCCGTTCTTCGGGATCATCACGGAGATCATCCCGGTGTTCAGCCGCAAGCCGATCTTCGGCTATCTGACGCTGGTCGCCGCCACGATGGCGATCACGGGACTGTCGGTGGTCGTCTGGGCGCACCACATGTTCGCGACGGGCGCGGTGCTGCTGCCGTTCTTCTCCTTCGTGTCGTTCCTGATCGCGGTGCCCACCGGTGTGAAGTTCTTCAACTGGAGCGGCACGATGCTGCGGGGCTCCCTGTCCTTCGAGACACCGATGCTGTGGGCGACCGGCTTCCTGGTCTCGTTCCTGTTCGGCGGGCTGACCGGGGTGATCCTGGCCTCGCCGCCGCTGGACTTCCACGTCACCGACTCCTACTTCGTGGTCGCCCACTTCCACTACGTCGTCTTCGGCACCGTCGTCTTCGCGACCTTCGGCGGCTTCTACTTCTGGTGGCCCAAGTTCACCGGGAAGATGCTGGACGAACGGCTCGGCAAGATCCACTTCTGGACGCTGTTCGTCGGCTTCCACATCACGTTCCTGGTGCAGCACTGGCTGGGCGCCGAGGGCATGCCGCGCCGGTACGCGGACTATCTGGCCGCCGACGGCTTCACCGCGCTCAACACGGTCTCCACGATCGGCGCGTTCCTGCTCGGCATGTCGACGCTGCCGTTCCTCTACAACATCTGGCGGACCGCGCACTACGGCACCAAGGTGCAGGTCGACGACCCCTGGGGCTTCGGCCGCTCCCTGGAATGGGCGACGTCCTGCCCGCCGCCGCGGCACAACTTCGTCACGCTGCCCCGGATCCGCTCCGAGTCCCCGGCGTTCGACCTGCACCATCCCCGGTACGCGGCCGAGGCTCCCCAGCCCGAGCCAAAGCGGCATCAAGCCGGTCACGAGCCGACCTGAGGGCGTCGGTCAGTCCGGCCGGCTCCAGCACCTCGAACGGGAAGCCGGTCATCATGAGGTGAACCGCCATCGCTTCGAGGCTCGCGGCGCCCGTGCGCAGCAGACAGCTGGTGGCGGTCTCCGCCTGCAGCACCCCCGTCGAGGGTGAGATCCGCTCGGCCGCCTCGGGCAGCGGCACCAGCAGCCGCACCACGGCCTGGGTGGGGTACACGGACGTGGAGACGCCCCGCGACACATACGCGGCCAGGTCGTCGGCCGGGGGTGTGCGCGGGGTGAAGCGGGGACCGTGCGGCGGCTTCAAGGTGATGCGGTCGACGCGGAAGGTGCGCCAGTCCTCCCGGTCGAGGTCCCAGGCGACCAGGTACCAACGCCGCTCGGTGCACACGAGGCGGTGCGGTTCGACCGTACGGCGGGTCGGGGCGCCGGTGACGGTCTGCCCGCTCTCGCCGGTGCGGTACTCGAAGCGCAGCCGCTGCGCGTCCCGGCACAGATGCGCGAGTTCCGTGAGGACGGCCGGGTCGACGGTGGCGGACCGGGCGCTGTGCAGCATCGGCACGGTGAACGCGTTGAGGGCGGCCACCCGGCGGCGCAGCCGCTCCGGCAGCACCTGTTCGAGTTTGGCGAGCGCGCGCACGGAGGACTCGCCGATGCCCTCGATCCCCTGCCCGGCGGCCGTGCGCAGCCCCACCGCCACGGCCACCGCCTCGTCGTCGTCCAGGAGCAGCGGGGGCAGCTCGGCTCCCGCGCCGAGCCGGTAGCCGCCGCCGGTACCCGGACCGGCGTTGACGGGGTAGCCCAGCTCGCGCAGCCGGTCCACGTCCCGGCGCACGGTGCGGTCGCTGACGCCGAGGCGCGCGGCGAGGTCCGCCCCGGACCACTCACGATGGGTCTGGAGCAGGGACAGCAGGCGCAGCAGTCGGGCGGAGGTCTCCAGCATGGTCCGAGTCTGCCAGCCCGCGCGGACGGCGGATGTCCGCGCGGAGGGTCAGCCCACCGCGCTCACGGTCACCGACAGGTCGTTGTCGACCGTGTAGTACGGCCAGGCCTGCACCTCGCCGTGCTCCGCCCGCACAGCGGCCTTCGGATAGCGGAAGACCGGCTTCTTGTCCGCGACGTCGTCGAGCAGCCGGGCGATCCGCACCCGCGGCCCCGCCGCCCCGCCCGGGCGCAGCCACAGGTCCCAGATGCCGGGGCCGAGCGGCGCGTAGGGCACGGTGAAGCCGAACTCCGCCTCCCGCGCGGTGACGTCGGCGCGCACCACGGACCGCGGGCCGCCCCGCTCGCGGACCTCGGCGTAGGCGCCCGGCGCGAGCCCGGTGCCGTACACCCGGCCGCTCACCCGCAGCTCGCCCTCGCCGATGCGGAGGTCGCCCGCCTCGGCGTGCGGGGCGCGCAGCCAGCTACGGACGGCGAGGGTGCCGTCCTTGGCCGTGTAGGGGATGCGGACGGCGATCCGGGTCGCCGTGTCGCCGGGCGCACGGTCCACCAGGGAGCGCAGGTCGTTGACGCCGGGGGCCAGGCGGCTCGGCTCCCCGTCGGCGAACCGTGCGGAGGCGTCCCAGCGGCCCTCGGGCAGATCGACGCCGCTGGGCAGGGCGGCGCGCAGCCGGCCCGTCCCGGCCGGGGCCAGCGGCAGCGCGGTCTCCTCGCCGTCGCGGCGGCGCAGCACCAGATGGGCGGGGCCCGTCGCGCCGGTGCCGGCGATGTCGAAGGTCAGCCCGCCCGCGCCGTCGGCGACACAGTCGGCCCGCAGAGGTGTGGCGGAGTGTCCGTGCCGCGGGGTCTCGGTCATCATGCGGGGCGCCCCCTTCTCAGTACGCCGCGCCCGGCGTCGCGGGCGGTCCGGGCACCGCCGAGCAGGGCCGCCCGGGTGCGGTGCAGCGAGCCGCGCAGCCGGCTGCCGTGCGGGGCGGTGCCGGTGAACAGGGATGTGTAGCGTTCGGCGAGGCGGGACGGGTCGAAGCGCGCGGAGGCGTGCAGGGCCGCGGCCGCCATCCGCTGCCGCAGGGCGTCGTCGTTGATCAGCTCCAGCAGTCCGGCGGCGACGGCGTCGGCGCTGCCGGACTCGACGAGGCGTCCGTCGACGCCGTCGTGGATGATCTCGCGGGGCCCGTGCGGGCAGTCGGTGGAGACCACGGGCAGTCCGCAGCGCATGGCCTCGACGATCGTCATGCCGAAGGACTCCGTGCGGGAGGTGACGGCGGCGAGGGAGCCCTTGGCCCACTCGGGCTCGAGGGGGTGGGCGGGTCCCATGAGGTAGACGTGGTTGTACAGGCCGAGGCGGTCGACGAGGGCGCGCAGTTCCTCCTTCTGCTCGCCGCCGCCGTAGATGCGCAGCCGCCAGTCGGGCCGCTCGGCGCGCACCCGGTCGAAGGCGGTGACGAGCAGGTCGTAGCGCTTGACGGGGGCGAGCCGCCCGGCCGCCACGACCCACTTGGCGGTGCCGTCGGCGGGGGCGAGGGCCGGGGCGGGCACCGGGTTGGGCAGGGCCTCGATCCGGACGCCCGGCAGCCGCATCCGGGCACGGTAGGCACCGGCGTCGGCCTCGGTGGTCGTGGTGAGGACGTCCAGGCTCGGGTAGGCACCGCGCAGGACCGCGCGCAGGGCATTGGAGTGGCTGTCCAGGGTGAGGTGCTCCTGGCCGACGCGGAGCGGGCCGCGCCGGGTCTGGCGGGCGAGGTGCACGTTGAGGCCGGGGCGGGTGGCCACCACCACGTCTGCCTCGGTGGACGCGAGGTGCTCACCGATGCGGCGGTCGGACAGGAGGCTGTACTGCCGGTAGCGGCCCTCCGCGCGCGGGAAGACCCGCGCGGGCCGTGCCAGTTCGGGGTGGCCGTGGTCGGGACCGTCCGCACGCAGATCGACCAGGTGGCGCAGCCGGACGCGGGGGTCGGGCGCGAAGACGGGTTCCTCGCGGTGGCGGAAGACCGAGACGATCTCCACGTCGTGGTGCTCGGCCAGCGCGCCGGCGAGGTTGTACGTCGTGCGGTTCGTCCCTCCGATCCCGTAGGCGTTGTGTATCAGGAAGGAAATGTGCATGCGTCCCCGGATTCCTTGTCCGTACCGCTCGGCCCCGGCATTGTCCCAGCCTGCCACGGACGGGCGGGCCCGGGGCTCCGCGGTCCCGGTCGGGGCCCGCACGCCACGGGCCCCGACGTCGCCGTCAGGGACGTCGGGGCCCGGGAGCCGAGTCGGTCAGAGGGCGAGCCGCTGCCCCGGCACGATCAGGTCGGGGTCACCGCCGATGACCGCCTTGTTGCGCGTGTAGAGCCGCTGCCAGGTGGTTCCGTGCCGCTCGGCGATGCCGCTGAGGGTGTCGCCGCTGCGGACGGTGTAGTCGCCGCGGGCCGTCCCGCGACCGGTGTGTCCCGTCGAGCGCTCCGGCGCCTTCGACGACTGCTTCGACGGGGCGGACTTGGTGGTGGTGGACCCCGAGGCCGGGTGCGACACGTGCGCGCTGCTCGGGGACGCGTGGGTGGCCGCCGTCACGCCCGAGGCGGCGGGCGCGGTTCCGCTCGCTCCGGCATGCACGGAGCAGACGGGCCATGCGCCCCAGCCCTGCGCGTGCTGGACCTTGGTGGCGACGGCGATCTGGGCCCCCTTGGAGGCCTGGTCGGCGGTCGGGGCGTAGGCGGTGCCGCCGTACGCGCGCCAGGTGCCGGCGGAGAACTGCAGTCCTCCGTAGTAGCCGTTGCCGGTGTTGATGTGCCAGTTCCCGCCGCTCTCGCACTGGGCGATACGGTCCCACACTCCCCCGTCGGCCGCAGCGGCGTTGCCGGTCGCGGCGAGCAGTCCGAGCGGGGCGAGCAGGGCCGCTCCGGCGAGGACCACCGTCGTACGGGTCGTACGGGCCTTACGGGTGCTATCGGCACATTCAGACATGTAATTCCCTCTCCACATACCCGGGATCCCCCAAGGCGGAGCACGTCGGCCGCGCAGGGAGCGCGGTCGTCGCGCGCCGTCCCGTCCACCGGTGGATGGTGCTGCGCGCCGGCTGTGCGGCGCGACCGGTGGACGTACCCGGACGGTGCTCGTTGCACACGGCGAAGGAATGTAAAGAGGTGGGACACCCGAAATCAACCAACTCCATGTCATTGCAGGCCAGTTCGCCGTTACCGGGGGTATCGCCGATTTCCGGCCAACCCTTTCATTCCCTCATTTCAGGATTTTTCGGCCACTCGCCCCCGATGCCGGTGACTCACTTCACGCAACCAACTCGCTTGTTCAGCCGGGAAGTTAACACGGAGTAACTTATTCCGCCCGGTCCTTCACCCTGCGCATCGGATGGTTCGATTCCGTTCGCCCCCGTGCGTGACTCCGGCCACAGATCGCCCGTTGTCTTCTTCATGAGCCGGGGACCCCCGTGCTCATGGGCCGGGAGCCACCCGGCACTGTCACGCACCGCATCCCGAGGGAGCCACCCGTGCCGCGCATGCTCGACGTCAGCGACGCCGTACGCGCCGAGATCGGCGACGAAGAAGCCGACCGGCTGCTCGCCGGAGAGAACGCCCCGGGCAGTTACGACTGCACGTCCTGCCGCACCCCGGGCGACTCCGATCAGGAGCGCACCAGCACCGTCCTGTTCATCGGCGAGGAGACCGCCGTTCTCGCCTTCGCCCATGCCACCTGCCTGCCCTCCCAGGTCGTCCAGGTCACGGAGGAGCAGTTGCAGGGCGCCGTCCGCTCCATCACCGCCGACACAGGAGGTGTCCAGGGCGCCCCCGAGCAGGCGGTGCTGGGCATCACCAGCGGACTCGTCCTGATCGCCGGGGAGTTGCACCCGGCGCTCGTCGTGGAGCCGACCGCGCCGATCGTGCGCCCCGGAGGCACCGGATTCGGCGACGACTTCCTGCCCCTGCTCGTCGAACAGGGCTTCCTGCCGCTCACCGAGATCGCCTCGGTGCCGCCCGTGCTGCACGGCTGGTCGGTGCTGCTCGCCATGGGCCAGCTGCACGCGGTCCTGCAGCCCGGCGGCAACGGCGGGCAGCCGGTCGCCTGGTGGCAGGCGCACCAGCCGCTCCAGGTCACCGACGGCTGGCGGGCGGCCGCCAACAAGCACCAGCAGGTGCTGATGTTCGCGGCACCGGTGGGCTCGATCGGCCGCCAGCCGCGGGAGGACCTGCTGCGGGACGCCCTGGACAAGGCGGCGGCGAACGGGAAGCTCGTCGCCGCCGCCCTGCCCCTCGCGGGAATCTGAGGCACAGGTCCGTCCACCGGGCGCGGGGCCGGCCGCGGCTCTCGCACGGTTCCCCGCGCCCGTCACGGCCCCGCGCCCGGAGCGGCGCACCGCGCCCTCGGGAGGCAGACCATGACGAACCGGACCAAGCGACCGCATCCCTTGAGCGGCGGGGTCGTTGGCACCTACGTGCACGCATATGACGTCCCCCGCCGCCAGTCCTATCAGCCGATCCCCTCCGGGCGAGCGGCTCAGGACCCTTCGGCCGGCTCCTCGACCACGCCGATCTACGACGAGCTCTGCGCCGAGTACGTCCGGGCCTTCCGGGCCTGCCCGGGCGACCGCAGCGGCGAGGAGGATCTGGGCTTCGTCGCCTTCTCCAGCTCCCCGCACGACACGGGCTCGTACGGCATCGGGACGTACGGCACGGGGACGTACGGCACGGGAACCTACGGCACACACCACGGGACCCCCCAGCACGCCACCGGTCATCTGACCGCCCAGCACGGCCACTCGGCCACGGCGAACACCGTCTGGGAGCAGGTCGCGCGGCAGGCCCGGGGCATGCACCCCGTCCCGGCGCTGCCGCCGGCACCGCGCAGAGGGCTGTGAGCGACATACGAGAAGGGGCGGCCTCCGTCAGGCCGCCCCTTCTCGTATGTCGCCTATCGGCTCTGTCGCCTCACTTCTTCTTGCTGCCGCGCTTCTCCCGGACGCGGACGGAGATATGGATCGGCGACCCGTCGAAGCCGAACTCCTCGCGCAGCCGGCGCTCGATGAACCGGCGGTAGCCGGCCTCGATGAAGCCGGAGGCGAAGAGCACGAACCGCGGGGGCTTGGTGCCCGCCTGAGTGCCGAAGAGGATGCGCGGCTGCTTGCCGCCGCGGACCGGGTGCGGGTGCGCGGCGACCAGCTCTCCGAGGAAGGCGTTGAGCCGGCCCGTCGGAACACGGGTCTCCCAGCCCGCCAGCGCGGTCTCGATCGCCGGGACCAGCTTCTCCATATGGCGTCCGGTGCGCGCGGAGACGTTCACCCGCGGCGCCCAGGCGACCTGGCCCAGCTCGGTCTCGATCTCCCGCTCCAGGTAGTAGCGGCGCTCCTCGTCCAGGGTGTCCCACTTGTTGTAGGCGAGGACGAGCGCGCGGCCCGCCTCCACCGCCATGGTGACGATGCGCTGGTCCTGGACCGAGATGCTCTCGGTGGCGTCGATCAGCACGACGGCGACCTCGGCCTTCTCGACCGCGGCCGCGGTGCGCAGCGAGGCGTAGTAGTCCGCGCCCTGCTGGAGGTGAACCCGCTTGCGGATACCGGCCGTGTCGACGAACTTCCAGGTCTTGCCGCCGAGTTCGATCAGCTCGTCGACCGGGTCGCGGGTGGTGCCTGCCTGCTCGTTGACCACCACGCGCTCCTCGCGCGCGACCTTGTTCAGCAGCGAGGACTTGCCGACGTTCGGGCGGCCGATCAGGGCGACGCGGCGCGGCCCGCCGACCCCGCCGTTGCCGAATGTCTGGGCGGGCGCCTCGGGCAGGGCCTCGAGGACGGCGTCCAGCATGTCGCCGGTGCCGCGGCCGTGGAGGGCGGAGACGGGGTGGGGCTCGCCGAGGCCGAGGTTCCACAGGTACGCCGCGTCGGCCTCGCCGCTCGGGCCGTCGACCTTGTTGGCGCAGAGCACCACGGGCTTGCCGGCCTTGCGCAGCAGGCGCACGACCGCCTCGTCGGTGTCGGTGGCGCCGACCTTGGCGTCGACGACGAAGACGACCGCGTCGGCCGCCTCGATCGCGTACTCCGCCTGGGCCGCCACGGAGGCGTCGATGCCGAGGACGTCCTGCTCCCAGCCGCCGGTGTCGACGACCTTGAAGCGGCGGCCCGCCCACTCGGCCTCGTAGGTGACACGGTCGCGGGTGACGCCGGGCTTGTCCTCCACGACCGCCTCACGGCGGCCGATGATGCGGTTGACCAGGGTCGACTTGCCGACATTGGGGCGGCCGACGACGGCGAGCACGGGCAGCGGGCCGTGTCCGGCCTCCTCGATGGCGCCCTCGACGTCCTCGACGTCGAAGCCCTCTTCCGCGGCGAGCTCCATGAACTCCGCGTACTCGGCGTCGCCGAGCGCCCCGTGGTCGTACTCGTGCTCGGCCGAGCCCTCGGGCTGGATGTCGTCGTTCATGAAGTCCGTACCTCGTTCATCGTGGTGATCGGTGGACACCGCGCCTACGGTGATCCACTACTCAAGTGTCGCTCTCGCGCCCGGTGAGGCGCCTGGCGTTTTCCAGGTGCTCGGTGAGCCGCTCCTGGATGCGCACGGTCGCCTCGTCCAGCGCCTTGCGCGTACGCCGCCCGCTGCCGTCACCCGCCTGGAACGGGTCACCGAAGACGACGTCTATCCGGCTGCGCAGCGGAGGCAGTCCTTTGACCCACCGTCCGCGCCGCTCGGCGCTTCCCAGCACGACCACCGGCACGATCGGCGCCCCGCTGCGGACCGCGAAGTAGGCGAGTCCGGCGCGCAGCGAGGCGAAGTCGCCCCCGCCACGGGTGCCCTCCGGGAAGATCCCGAGGACGCCTCCGTCCTCGAGCACGCCGAGCGCCTGGGTGACGGCCGTGCGGTCGGCGGTCGTACGGTCCACCTTCACCTGGCCGATCCCGGTCAGAAACGGGTCCAGCGGGCCGACGAACGCCTCCTTCTTGATCAGGAAGTGCGTCGGCCGGGGCGCCACGCCCATGACCATCGGGCCGTCGACGTTGTGGGAGTGGTTGACCGCGAAGATCACCGGGCCGGTCGCGGGAACCTTCCAGGCACCGAGGACCCGCGGCTTGAACAGCCCGTACATCAGGGGGACGCCGATGAGCCGCCCCAGTTCGGCGCCCCGCTCGGACGGAGCCCCGGTCACTTCGCCGCCCGCTTCTCCTCGACGAGGGTCACGACACACTCGATGACCTGCTGAAGGGTGAGGTCGGTGGTGTCCACCTCGACGGCGTCGTCCGCCTTCGCGAGCGGGGAGGTCTTGCGGCTGGAGTCGGCGGCGTCCCGCTTGATCAGCGCCTCGCGGGTGGAGTGCAGGTCGGCGCCCTTCAGCTCGCCGCTGCGGCGGGCGGCACGCGCCTCCGGGGAGGCGGTGAGGAAGATCTTCAGGTCGGCGTCCGGCAGCACGGTGGTGCCGATGTCACGGCCCTCGACGACGATTCCGGTCGGCGCGAGGGCGGCGAGCGAACGCTGCAGCTCGGTGATCCGGGCCCGCACCTCCGGCACCGCGCTGACCGCGCTGACCCTGGAGGTGACCTCCTGGGTGCGGATCGGGCCGGAGACGTCGGTGCCGTCCACGGTGATGGTGGGCGCCGACGGGTCGGTGCCGGAGACGATCTCCGGCTTGCCCGCCACGGCCGCGATGGCGGTGGGGTCCGTTATGTCGATGCCGTTGCTCACCATCCACCACGTGATCGCCCGGTACTGGGCGCCGGTGTCCAGATAGCTCAGGCCGAGCTGCGCGGCCACGGCCTTCGAGGTGCTGGACTTGCCCGTGCCGGAGGGGCCGTCGATGGCGACAATCACTGCCGGGGCGGTCCGGGCGGCGCCGTTTTCCACGGTGGGGACACCTTCCTGGTGCGGGGTGGTGGTGTGGGCGGGACGCGAGGGCGCCCCGCACAAGGTTACTGGCTCGCCGGACCGGCTATGACGGACGGACCGCGGGACCGCCCGTCGCCCTACTGGCGGATCGTCCAGCCCCGCTCCCGCAGTGCCGCGCTCAGCGCCGGGGCCGCCTTCTGCTCCACCATGAGCTGGACCAGGCCCGCCTGCTGCCCCGTCGCGTGCTCGATGCGGACGTCCTCGATGTTGATCCCCGCCATGCCCGCGTCGGCGAAGATGCGGGCCAGCTGGCCGGGCTGGTCGGAGATGAGGACGGCGACGGTCTCGTACGCCCGCGGGGCGCTGCCGTGCTTGCCGGGCACCCGGGCCCGGCCCGCGTTGCCGCGGCGGAGCACGTCCTCGATGCCCTGGGCGCCCTCGCGCCGCTTGGCCGCGTCGGAGGCCTGCAGAGAGCGCAGGGCCCGTACGGTCTCGTCGAGGTCCGCGGAGAACTCCGAGAGCAGATCGGCCACCGGGCCCGGGTTCGCGGACAGGATGTCGATCCACATGCCCGGGTCGGAGGCCGCGATCCGGGTCACGTCCCGGATGCCCTGCCCGGACAGCCGTACGGCCGCCTCGTCCGCGTGCTCCAGGCGCGCGGCCACCATGCCGGCGACCAGGTGCGGCATGTGCGAGACCAGCGCCACGGCCCGGTCGTGGGCGTCGGCGTCCATCACGACCGGCACGGCACGGCAGTGCGAGACCAGCTCCAGGGCGAGGTTCAGCACCTCGGTGTCGGTGTCGCGGGTCGGCGTGAGCACCCAGGGCCGGCCCTCGAAGAGGTCGCCGCTGGCCGCCAGCGGGCCGGACTTCTCACGGCCCGACATGGGGTGGGTGCCGATGTAGCGTGCCAGGACGGCCGGATCGATGCCCAGGGCCTCCAGTTCGCGGCGCGGACCGCCCTTGACGCTGGCCACGTCGATGTAGCCGCGGCCCAGGCCGCGCCGCATGGCGTCGGCGAGCGCTGCGGCCACGTGCGCGGGCGGCGCCGCGACGATCACCAGGTCGACGGGTCCCTCGGGCGCCTCGTCGGTGCCGGCGCCGAGCGCGGCGGCCGTACGGGCCTGCTCGGGGTCGTGGTCGGCGAGGTGCACCGTGACCCCGCGCGCGGCGAGCGCCAGGGCGGCGGAGGTGCCGATCAGCCCCGTACCGATGACGAGTGCGGTTCTCACTGGGCGATGTCCTTGCGGAGGGCGGCCGCGGCGCCGAGGTAGACATGGGCGATGCCGGCGCGCGGGCGGTCGGACTCGATATGCGCGAGGATGCGGACGACTCGGGGCATCGCGCCCTCGATGTCCAGTTCCTGGGCGCAGATCAGCGGTACGTCGACGATGCCGAGCCCCCGGGCGGCGGCCGCCGGGAAGTCGCTGTGCAGATCGGGCGTCGCCGTGAACCAGATGCTGATCAGGTCGTCCGCGGTGAGGCCGTTGCGTTCCAGGATGGCCGTGAGCAGGGCCCCGACCTGCTCACCCATGTGCCCGGCCTCGTCCCGTTCGAGTTGGACGGCGCCCCGGACCGCTCGTACCGGCACGGTGATGCTCCTCGCTGATGTTCGGCAATGTCTGGCCACCAGCGTAGTCAGCCCGCGAGGCGGGGATGCGCGCCGCCCGCCGGGCGGGACGCCGTCGCGGGTTCCTCCGCCCGCGGACGGCGTCCCGTCCGGGCCGCTCACAGGTCCCAGAGCGCCCCGAGCGTCTGCAGCTCGCCCCCGTACTCGATGCGGTCCACCCACGGCCGCGGCCAGACCTCGACGCCCAGGTGGGCGCCCGCGAAGGCGCCCGTCAGGCAGGCGATCGAGTCGGAGTCGCCGGAGGAGCAGGCGGCCCGGCGCAGGGCGGTGACGGGCTCCTCGGGGAAGAGCAGGAAGCACAGCAGGCCGGTGGCGAGGGCCTCCTCCGCGATCCACCCCGGACCGGTCGCCAGACACGGGTCGGTCTCGGGCGACACGGTCGGCACGGCGGCCTGGAGGCGTTCGAGGATCTCCAGGCACTCGTCCCAGCCGCGCGCGATGAAGTGCTCCGGGGTCGCGTCCTGGGCGCGGGTCCACAGATCGCCGAGCCACGGCTCGTGGTAGCGGCTGCGGTTCTCCCGCGCGTACGACCGCAGCAGTCCCACCAGGTCCGCCGGCTCGGTGCCCTGCACCAGGAGGTGGAGCGCGTGGGCGGTCAGGTCCGAGGCCGCGAGCGCCGTGGGGTGGCCGTGGGTGAGCGCGGCCTGCAACTGGGCGGCGCCGGCCCGCTGTTCCTCGCTCAGCCCCCGTATGAGCCCGACCGGCGCCACCCGCATGTTGGCCCCGCTGCCCTTGGAGTCGATCTGGCTGGCCTGCTGCCAGGGCCGGTTCCCGTCGTCCAGGAGGCGGCAGGCGGCCAGGCAGGTCCGGCCGGGTGCCCGGCTGTTCTCCGGGGAGTGGTACCAGGCGACGAACTCCTCGCGCACCGGCCGTTCCATCGGCTCCGGCTCCAGGACCCCGCGGTCCATGACCGTGCGCAGCCCGCGCCCGAGCGCCAGGGTCATCTGAGTGTCGTCGGTGACGAGGGCCGGGCTCGGCAGCTCCCGCTCCCGCCACGGCCCGAAGGTGGCCAGGATCGACGGCACGTCAAGGAACTCGGTCGGGAAGCCGAGCGCGTCGCCGAGGGCGAGACCGAGCAGGGATCCGGTGGCGGCGGTCCTGGAGTGGGCCGTGGTGGTCATGAGGGACGTCCTTCCGTGGCGGGGCGGAGCAGGGGCGGGTGGAGGGCACTGGCGCCGCCCGCGCGGTAGAGCGCGGCGGGCTTGCCGCGGCCGCCGGTCAGCCGGGCGGCGCCCGGGACCGGTTCGACGAAGCCGGGGCTGGCGAGGACCTTGCGCCGGAAGTTGGGCCGGTCCAGGGCGGTGCCCCACACGGTCTCGTAGACCTGCCGCAGTTCGCCGAGGGTGAACTCGGGCGGGCAGAAGGCCGTGGCGAGGGGGGTGTACTCGAGCTTGGCGCCGACGCGGTCGTGGGCGTCGGCGAGGATGCGGTCGTGGTCGAAGGCGAGCGGCCCCGGGCCGGGGTACGGCAGCCAGCGCGCCTGTGCCGCGTCGCCGCCGCCGTGCGGCGCGGGAAGGCCGGGCAGCAGGGCGGCGAAGGCGATGGAGACGACCCGCATCCGGGGGTCGCGGCCGGGGTCGCTGTAGGTCCGCACCTGCTCCAGGTGGAGCCTTGCGACATCCGCCAGACCGGCCTCCTCGGCGAGTTCCCGCCGGGCCGCGTCCTCCGCGGACTCCTCGGGACGCACAAAGCCGCCGGGGAGCGCCCAGCGGCCCGCGTAGGGCTCCTGTCCGCGCTCGACGAGCAGGGCGTTGAGCGCGCCCGCGCGGAGGGTGAGGACGGCGAGGTCGACGGTGACGGCGAAGGGCTCGTAGGCGTGCTTGTCGTCACCCCGCACGACCCACCCCCTTAATAGTCATAATGACTATAAACAGGGACAGTGACGGAGCACAAGGAAGCGGCCGGCTCCCACACAACGGGAACCGGCCGCTCCGGTGACGCCAGAGGCGTGACGAGCGCCTTTAGAGGTCGACTTCCTTCATCAGCATGCCGACCTCGGTGTTCGACAGGCGGCGCAGCCAGCCCGACTTCTGGTCGCCGAGGGTGATCGGCCCGAAGGCGGTGCGCACGAGCTTGTCGACGGGGAAGCCGGCCTCGGCGAGCATGCGGCGCACGATGTGCTTGCGGCCCTCGTGCAGGGTCACCTCGACCAGGTAGTTCTTACCGGTCTGCTCGACCACCCGGAAGTGGTCCGCGCGCGCGTACCCGTCCTCCAGCTGGATGCCGTCCTTGAGCTTCTTACCCAGGTCGCGCGGGATCGGGCCCACGATGTGCGCGAGGTAGGTCTTCTTGACGCCGTACTTGGGGTGGGTCAGCCGGTGCGCCAGCTCGCCGTGGTTGGTGAGCAGGATGACGCCCTCGGTCTCGGTGTCGAGCCGGCCGACGTGGAAGAGCCTGGTCTCGCGGTTGGTGACGTAGTCCCCGAGGTTCTGGCGCCCCTCCGGGTCCTCCATGGTGGAGACGACACCGGCCGGCTTGTTGAGCGAGAAGAACTGGTACGACTGCGTGGCCACGGTCAGCCCGTCGACCCGGATCTCGTCCTTCTCGGGGTCGACCCGCATGCCCTGCTCGGTGACGATCTCACCGTTGACCTCGACCCTGGCCTGCTCGATCAGCTCCTCGCAGGCCCGCCGGGAGCCGTAGCCGGCGCGCGCGAGCACCTTCTGCAGCCGCTCGCCCTCCTGCTCGGCGCCGGGGAAGGTCTTGGGCAGTTTGAGGTCCTTCTTGCCCGCGTACCGCTCGCGGTTGCGCTCCTCGGCGCGCGCCTCGTACTCACGGGAGCTCCCGGGAGCCGTTCGGCCGCCGGGCTGCTGGGCCTGCTTGGGTCCGCCCTTGGCGCCACCGCGCGCGGCGCCGCCACGCCCGGACTTGGGGCCGTCCTGCGTGGCGCCCGGACCCACGTCGTAGCGGCGCTCCTCCGGGCGGGGCTTACGGGGACGGCCCTGGCCCTGCCTCTCGTCCCTGTTGTTGCCGGCGCCGCGGTGGTTGCCGCGCCCGCCGTTCCTGCCGCTGCCGCTACCACTGCTTCGCATCAGAATTCCGTCGTCGTGTTCGTCGTGTGATCGTCAATCCGCGTCCGGAGCATCGGGAGCATCCGGGTCGAACGACGGAACGCCCTCCTGGGTCTCGGCCTCGATCGCCTCCGCCTCCGGGAGGAAGGGCGCGAGCTCCGGAAGCTCGTCCAGGCCGCGCAGGCCCATCCGCTCCAGGAAGTAGTTCGTCGTCCTGTACAGGATCGCACCTGTTTCGGGTTCCGTGCCCCGCTCTTCGACCAGACCGCGTTGGAGGAGGGTGCGCATGACCCCGTCGCAGTTCACTCCGCGGACCGCCGAGACGCGGCTGCGGCTGACCGGCTGGCGGTACGCGACCACCGCCAGGGTCTCCAGGGCGGCCTGGGTGAGCCGGGCCTGCTGGCCGTCGAGCACGAAGCGTTCCACGGCGGGGGCGTAGGCGGCGCGGGTGTAGAAGCGCCAGCCGCCCGCCACGAAGCGCAGCTCGAAACCACGCCCCTGCACGGTGTACTCGTCGGTGAGTTCCCGCAGCGCGTCGGCGATCTGCCGCCGGGGCCGCTCCAGGATCTTCGCCAGATGTTCCTCGGTGGCGGGCTCGTCCACGACCATGAGCACGGCCTCCAGGGCGGGCTTGAGGTCGAGCCCCGCCACCGTGTTCGGGCCGGAGGGAATCTCCGCGGTCTCCTCGCTCACGCCTTCTTCTCCTCCGTGGGCTCCTCGGGCGGCCGGTCGAACTCGTCCGTGACCACCGGTGTCTCGTCCCCGTCCCCGCCGGTCCAGCGCACCAGCAGGTCACCGAGGGCGGCCTCCTGCTCCAGCGCCACGGCCTTCTCCCGGTACAGCTCCAGCAGTGCGAGGAAGCGGGCGACGACCGTGAGGGTGTCGTCGGTGTCCTCGACGAGCGCACGGAAGCTGGCCTCCCCCAGCGCCCGCAGGCGCGCCACGACGATCCCGGCCTGCTCCTGCACGCTGACGAGGGGGGCGTGGATGTGGTCGACGTACACCTGCGGCTTGGGCTTGGGCTGCATCGCCTTGACCGCGAGCCTGGCGAACCCCTCGGCGCCGATGCTGATGACGACCTCGGGCAGCAGTTCGGCGTGGTGGGGTTCGAGGCCGACGGTACGGGGGTAGCGCCGGGCCTCGTCCTCGGTGCGCCCGTGGAAGATCTCGGCGACCTGTTTGTAGGCGCGGTACTGCAGGAGCCTCGCGAACAGCAGGTCCCGGGCTTCGAGCAGTGCGAGGTCCGCCTCGTCCTCCACCTCGGCGGCGGGCAGCAGACGTGCCGCCTTGAGATCGAGCAGGGTCGCGGCGACGACGAGGAACTCGGTCGTCTGGTCGAGGTCCCAGTCCGGTCCCATGGCCCGGATGTGCGCCATGAACTCGTCGGTCACCTTGGACAGCGCGACCTCGGTGACGTCGAGCTTGTGCTTGGAGATCAGCTGGAGGAGAAGGTCGAAGGGCCCTTCGAAGTTGACCAGCCGCACCGTGAAGACACCGTCGCCGGGCTCCGGGCCCGCCAGGGCCGTGTCGCCCCCGGACGGCGGCGTGGCCACGGCCACCGAGCCCGGGGAGGTCTCCGCCCCGGCGGGGGTCTGCCGGCCCGGCGCACCGGCTGCGGCGTCCGAGGACGGCCCCGTGACGGTGCCGGAGGGCGCGGGGGTGCCGAAGGCCCCGGCCGGGAGGCCGGGGGCCGTCCCGGGGCCTGCCGGAAGGCCGGGGGCCGTCTCGGGTCCTTCGGCCGGGTCCGCGGGCTCCCCGGCGGGTCCCGTGGGCCGCTCGGGGTCACCCGGGCTCACAGCGGTCGCCATGGCCGTCGACAGAGGACGGCGCCCGCCTTCGGGGCCGGCCGGCCCGGCGGTCGCGGTGCCGTCCTCCCGGGACGCGGTGGCCGGTCCGGTCGCTGTTTCGAGCGCGGCCTCCTGGCCGGGACCGGACTCGGTGACGACGGCGGGCGGTGCCGTCCCGGCCTCGCGGACGGGTCCCGGCCGGGTGCTCTCGTCGTGCGCGGGGTGCTCGGGCCGCTGGGCCCGGGAAGTGCCCGGTCCGCGCCCCAGTGCACGCCGACGGCCGCCGGAGCCGGCGGAACCGGAAGCGGGAGCGGAGCCGTCGTACGAGGTCATAGCCGTCGCAGGCTACCCGCTCAGCGCCCCCGGAGCCGACGTACGAGGATGCTCGCGTCCCCGCGGGACTCCAGATCGGCCAGCACCACGGCGACCGCCTCGCGCACGATCCGCCCGCGGTCCACCGCGAGCCCGTGCTCGCCCCGGAGCACGAGCCGCGCGTGCTCGAGATCCATCAGTTCCTCGGCGGACACATACACGGTGATCTTCTCGTCGTGCCGTTCCCGTCCGCTGGGCCGCCGTGCGGCGGCACGCCCCCGCTTGCGCGGCTGGGCCGCGGCGGCACCGGCAGAACCTTCCTGCGGGGGCTGCCGCCGCACGGGCCGCTCGGCGCTCGCCGAGCGCATACGCGACTCCCCGGCCTCCGCCTCCGCGGCATCCGCCGCGACGTGCTCGTCGCCCTCCCCGTCGCCGCCCCGTACGGGCACCGCAGGCGGCGCGTCCTGAGCCGCGGCCGTCGCGTCGCTCTCGCCCGCGGGAGGCGGCACCCGGGCCTCGCCGTTGGCCTGGCGCCTGGGGGTGGACGCCTGGAGCGCCATTCCCCCGGTGGTACGGAACAGTTCGTCGGCCCCCGGCAGACTCACTCGGCGTGACACCGGGCGAGCACCTCCCTGGCGAGCTGGCGGTAGGCGGCGGCACCGACGGAGTTGGAGGCGTACGTGGTGATCGGCTCGCCGGCGACCGTGGTCTCCGGGAAGCGCACGGTCCGGCCGATCACCGTGTGGTACACGTGGTCGTCGAACGCCTCGACGACGCGGGCCAGGACCTCACGGCTGTGCACGGTCCGGGAGTCGTACATCGTGGCGAGGATGCCGTCGAGTTCCAGCTCCGGGTTGAGCCGCTCCTGGACCTTCTCGATGGTCTCGGTGAGCAGCGCGACACCGCGCAGCGCGAAGAACTCGCACTCGAGCGGCACGATCACCTTGTGCGCGGCGGTGAGCGCGTTGACGGTGAGCAGGCCGAGCGAGGGCTGACAGTCGATCACGATGTAGTCGTAGTCGGGCAGCAGGGGCTTCAGGGCCCGCTGGAGCGTCGACTCGCGCGCGACCTCCGACACCAGTTGGACCTCGGCCGCCGACAGGTCGATGTTGCTCGGCAGCAGGTCCATGTTGGGGACGGCGGTCTTCAGCAGGACCTCGTCCGCGGACATGCCCCGCTCCATGAGCAGGTTGTAGACCGTGAGGTCGAGCTCCATGGGGTTGACGCCGAGACCCACGGACAGCGCGCCCTGCGGGTCGAAGTCGACGAGCAGCACCCGGCGCCCGTACTCCGCGAGCGCGGCACCCAGGTTGATGGTCGACGTCGTCTTGCCGACGCCGCCCTTCTGGTTGCACATCGCGATGATCTTCGCGGGACCGTGGTCGGTCAGCGGGCCGGGGATCGGGAAGTACGGCAGCGGGCGGCCGGTCGGGCCGATGCGCTCGCGGCGCTGGCGGGCCGCGTCGGGCGCGAGCGTGGCCGCGTACTCGGGGTCGGGCTCGTATTCGGCGTCGGGATCGTAGAAGTGCCCCTCGGGCAGTTCGTCGTAGGCGGCGAAGTTGTTGTGGACCTCGCCGCTCGGGCCGCCGGCCATGGCGTTCACGTGTGGGCCATCCATGCTCTGGTGTGCTGTCGGAACCAGGTGGGGGCTCTGGCTCTGGTGGGCTGCGAAGGTACGGACAGCGACGGAGCCGACAGCCTCGTGCCCCGTGGGGACCGTGCCCCGCGCAGGCATTCCTGGTTGACCACCCCCGGGAGAAAATGTCGACTCATTCACAAGTCGTCTTACCTCCTTGGTGACCAGGGAACTTCTAGACAGGTCAGCGTGGCACCATGCCGACGGTTGGCGACTCTATGGCGTGTCGGCGGTCCGCAGCAACACAATCCGCCGGACCCGGCCCGATGTGTCGGCATTGAAACATCCCGCTGTCAAGGGCGTCCGGGCACCGTTCGCCAGGTTTCACCGGTGTGCGAAACGGTTGAAGAGTTACGTTCGAGGCGAGTTGAACGAGTGTCGCAAAGTGACCATACACACATCCGGCCGGACCTTGTCGGGCAAGGTCCGGCCGGCTGCGCGGTGTTGACGAGGTGAGTTGACCGATCGCCCCCGGGACGCCGGGTCATCGGACCCGGCCGTCGGCCCGACTCAGTCGAGCAGGGACGACAGCTCCACGTAGTCGAGGCCGTGCGCCTCGGCGACCTCCTTGTAAACGACCTTGCCGTCATAGGTGTTGAGGCCCTTGGCCAGCGCGGCGTCGCGGCGCAGCGCCTCGACCCAGCCGCGGTTGGCCAGCTCCACGATGTAGGGCAGCGTGGCGTTGGTCAGCGCGTAGGTGGAGGTGTTGGGGACCGCGCCGGGCATGTTGGCGACGCAGTAGAAGACCGACCCGTGAACCCGGAAGGTCGGCTCGGCGTGCGTGGTCGGACGGGAGTCCTCGAAGCAGCCGCCCTGGTCGATCGCGATGTCGACAAGGACACTTCCGGCCTTCATCCGGGACACCAGCTCGTTGGTGACCAGCTTCGGGGCCTTGGCACCCGGGATGAGGACGGCGCCGACGACGAGGTCGGCCTCGAGGCAGGCCTTCTCCAGCTCGAAGGCGTTGGAGACGACGGTCTGGATCTTCGTACCGAAGATCTTGTCGGCCTCCTTGAGCTTGTTGATGTCCCGGTCGAGCAGGGTCACGTGGAAGCCCAGGCCGATGGCGATCTGCGCGGCGTTCCAGCCGGAGACGCCGCCGCCGATGATGACGGCCTTGCCGGCCGGCACGCCCGGGACACCGCCGGGCAGCACACCGCGGCCGCCGCTCGCGGCCATCAGGTGGTAGGCGCCGACCTGCGGGGCCAGCCGGCCCGCGACCTCGGACATGGGGGCGAGCAGCGGCAGGGCGCGGTTCGGCAGCTCGACCGTCTCGTACGCGATGGCCGTGGTGCCGGACTCCAGGAGAGCGTCCGTGCACTCCCTGGAGGCGGCCAGGTGCAGATAGGTGAAGAGGATCTGGTCCTTGCGGAGACGGTGGTACTCCTCGGCGACGGGCTCCTTGACCTTCAGCAGCAGGTCGGCGGTGGCCCAGACCTCGTCGGCGGTCTGAAGGATCTGCGCGCCTGCGGCGATGTACTCGTCGTCCGGGATCGAGGAGCCGACACCGGCGTTCCGCTCGACGACGACCTGGTGGCCGTTGCGCACCAGCTCGTGCACGCCGGCGGGGGTGATGGCCACCCGGAACTCGTTGTTCTTGACCTCGCGGGGGATGCCGACCTTCACGTCGATCACGGTCCTTGGCTCAGGGAATGTGGGGCGTTGCAATACATACCCGGACGCACAGGAGCACACCGGGAGACACCGCAGGAGAACATGCGGTAGAGCCAGTTTAATGAAGGTGTTCCCGCTGTCTAGCCTTTCATTACATCAATCTTCACCGGATGTACTACGGATTTCGCAGGCATTGACGTCCTGTGTCGGCGCCGATGGGTCCTCCTGGCGGATTTCACCCAGCATCCGCTCCGCCGCACCGCGGTGCAGACGCGCCGCCGCCGGATCGCCGAGGCGCTCCAGGGTGTCGGCCAGCCGGAGCCGCAGCGCCGCCAGCAGCCGCGTGTCCTCGGCGCGCCGCGCCCACTCGACCGCCTCGTGGCAGGTGCGCAGCGACTCCTCGGGCCGTCCCGCGTACTCCTGGACACGGGCCAGCTCGCTCAACGCCCGGGCATGGGCGGCCACATCGCCGTTTCTGCGGTGTGCCGCGATCGCCGCCCGCCAGGAGCGCTGCGCCTCGCCGTAGCGGCCCGCGTAGGTGTGGGCGGTGGCGATGCGGCCGTAGAGACGGGCGGCGTCCGCGTGCTCGGCGCGGGCGAGCCGCTGGGCGAGGGCCCTGCCGTACCAGTCGGCGGCCCGGTCGTAGTCCCCCAGCTCCTGGTGGGCGCCGCCTACGGATTCCATCGCGCGGCCCGTCGCATACGGGTCGTGCGCCGCCCGTCCGGCGTCCAGCGCGGCCCGGTAGCGGGCCAGCGCCTCGGCCGTACGGCCCGTCCGGGCGTCCAGGTCGGCGAGGTTCAGCAGGGCCGCAGCCTGCTCCCGGGGCAGGTCGCGGCGCTCGGCGACATCGAGGACGAGCTGGTGGATGGCATACAGCTCGGGCGCGGCCGCCTCGGTGCCGAAGTGCGCGACCAGGGCCCTGACCAGCGCGGCCATCAGCCGGCGGGCCAGCGTGTCCAGCTCGCCGTCGGCGACCGCGAGCCGGGCGGCGCCCAGCAGCGCGGGCAGCCGGACGCGCAGCCACTCCTCGGCGGCCCCGGGGGTCGAGAAGCGCAGGGCCCGGGGCAGCACGGCGAGCTTCTCGCGGGCCTGCGGACTGTCCTCGGTGATCACTCGGCAGGACTGCAGCAGCCGTACGGTCCGCTCCAGCATCCGGGCGCGGGCGAGCTGCAGCTCGGCCGGGCGGTCCTCGCTCGTCGCGAGCGCGCGCAGCAGCGGTTGCAGACAGCCGGGGACCTCGTACTGCGGCACGGGTGAGTCCACGCCGTGCAGGAAGCCGAGGGCGGTGAGGTCCTCGAGCGTGGTGCGGGCCGTCTCCACCGAGCAGCCGGCCAGCGCGGAGGCGGTGTGCGGGTCGACGAGACCGGCGGGGGCGAGGTGGAGCAGCCGCAGCATCCGCCGGGTGGCGCCGGGCAGTGCCGCGTACGCCAGGCGGAAGACACGGGCCGGCGGCGCTCCCTCCTCGCCCGCGGTGTGCAGTTGCTTGGCGAGATCGGCGACGGCGGCCTGGGGATGGGCGGCGAGCCAGCCGCCGGCGAGGACGAGCGCGGCGGGGTGGCCCGCGCACTCCTCGACGAGCCGCTCGGCGGCGCTCGGGTCGACGGTGATCCGCACCTCGCCGGCGTACCGGGTGAGCAGGTCGAGGGCCGACTTGGTGTCCAGTCCGCCGAGGGTGCACGGACGCACATCGGCGATCCCGGTCAGCGGGCCCCCGGAGACGGCGACGACCAGGCACTGAGGGGTGTCCGGCAGCAGCGCGTCGACCTGCTCGGCGGCCACCGCGTCGTCCAGCAGGAGCAGCACCCGGCGATCCGCGAGGGCCTCGCGCACCGCCTGGCCCAGCTCGTCCTCGCCGGCGCCGGCCGGGGTCGGCAGGCCGAGGCCGGTGAGCAGGGCGCGGGCGGTGCGCTCGGTCGGTACGGGGGTGCCGTCGGGTTCGCCGAGGCGGGCGCGCAGCACGCCGTCCCGGTAACGGTGCGCGACCTGGCGGACCAGTTCCTCGGCGAGCGCGGTCCGCCCGTAGCCGGGCCGTCCCGCGATCAGCAGCACCCGGGCCCGGGGGGCCTTGCGGCCGGAGATCGTGTCGAGCCCGGCGCGCTCGATGTCGAGACGGAGTTCTCGCAACTCCCTTGTGCGCCCGAGGAACTGACCTTCCGTGGTGGCGGGACGCCGAGCGTCCTTCGACAGCTCGTCGCTGTCAGCCGCCACCGCCTGATCCGTCACGGGCCACGCTCCCGTCCCACTGCGCACACAGGCCCGCCGGGTCTTGGTGCGGGTCGTCCCTCAGAGCCTAGTTCACGCTCTGCGACGATTCCGGCGGAGCGGGGCGGGCATATCCCTCGATCGGATCAGGCGATGGTACGACCGGCGCTCTGGGGGCGGCATCCCCCGCCTGGGAACTGCGCGGGGCGGGGGTGTCAGGGCGCGGCCCGGACGGGTGTCAGGCCTCGAACGGCCGGGCCGGCCACGGCGCCCCGGCCGGCCGCAGGGTGTCCAGGCCCGCGCCGCCGCGGGCCGCGACCAGGGCGAGAACGCCGACGGCGAGGCAGGTGTTGTGGAGGTCGCCGGCCAGCACACCGCGGACGACGTCGTCCACCGGGATCCGGGCCAGCTCCATGTCGGCCTCCTCGTCCTCGACCTCGAAGCGCTGCCCGTCGGCCTCGGACAGCTCGCGGGCCAGGAAGATCCGCACGGCCTCGTCGGAGCCGCCCGGCGAGGTGTAGACGTCGGTCAGCACACGCCAGTCCTCGGCCTTGACGTGCGCTTCCTCGTACAGCTCGCGCTGGGCGGCGTGCAGCGGGTTCTCCCCCGGGACGTCCAGCAGGCCGGCCGGGATCTCCCACAGCTTGTGGCGCACGGGGTGGCGGTACTGCCGGATGACCAGCAACCGGTCCTGGTCGTCGAGGGCGACGACGGCCACCGATCCCGGGTGGACCTGGTAGTCGCGGCGGGCGACCGAGCCGTCCGGCATGACCACGTCCTCGGCGCGGACGGAGGTCTTCTTGCCGGCGAACGGGGTCTCACTCGCCCGGATCTCCCATTCCTCGGGGGTGTCCTTGATCGTCATGTCGCCCTGTTCCTCCCACGCCTTGCACGAGACCGGGGTACGCCTCCCGCAGGACGCGCACCCCGGCCACCGTACCGCCTGTGTTACTTGCCGTTCTTCCGCGCGGTCTCCTGCCGCTGCCGCTGCACGGCCGCCTTCACCAGCCCGGCGAACAGCGGGTGCGGCCGGGTCGGGCGGGAGCGCAGCTCCGGGTGGGACTGCGTCGACACCAGGTAAGGGTGCACATCGCGCGGGTACTCGGCGTACTCCACGAGCTTGCCGTCCGGCGACGTGCCGGAGAACACGATGCCGGCCTTCTTCTCCAGCTCCGCCCGGTAGGCGTTGTTCACCTCGTAGCGGTGGCGGTGGCGCTCCTCGACGTACTCCTTGCCGTCGTACACCTCGCGCGCGATCGAGCCCTCGGCCAGCTTGGCCGGGTACATGCCGAGCCGCATGGTGCCGCCCATGTCGCCCTCACCGGCGACGATGTCCATCTGCTCGGCCATGGTGGAGATGACCGGGTGGGCGGTGGACGGGTCGAACTCGGTGGAGTTCGCGTCGGGGATGCCGGCGAGGTTGCGCGCGGCCTCGATCACGATGCACTGCAGGCCGAGGCAGAGACCGAGCAGCGGGACCTTGTTCTCGCGGGCGTAGCGGATGGCGCCGACCTTGCCGAGCACACCGCGGTCGCCGAAGCCGCCGGGGATGCAGATGCCGTCCACGTCGGCGAGGTGCGCCTTGGCGCCGGCCGGGGTCTTGCAGTCGTCGGAGGTGACCCACTTGATCTTCACGCGCGCCTTGTTGGCGAAGCCGCCCGCGCGCAGCGCCTCGGTCACCGACAGATAGGCGTCGGGCAGGTCGATGTACTTGCCGACCAGGGCGAGGGTGATCTCGTCCTTCGGGTTGTGGACGCGGTCGAGCAGGTCGTCCCAGGTCGTCCAGTCCACGTCACGGAAGGGCAGGTCCAGCTTGCGGACGACATAGGCGTCCAGGCCCTCGGAGTGGATGACCTTCGGGATGTCGTAGATCGAACGGGCGTCCGGACAGGCGACCACGGCGGCCTCGTCGACGTCGCACATCAGCGAGATCTTGCGCTTGATGGCGGTCGGGACCTCACGGTCGCAGCGCAGCACGATCGCGTCCGGCTGGATGCCGATGTTGCGCAGGGCGGCGACCGAGTGCTGGGTCGGCTTGGTCTTCAGCTCGCCGGAGGGGCCGATGTAGGGCAGCAGCGAGATGTGCACGACGAAGACGTTGTCGCGGCCGACCTCGTGGCGGACCTGGCGGACGGTCTCCAGGAACGGCAGCGACTCGATGTCGCCGACGGTGCCGCCGACCTCGGTGATCACGACGTCCACCTCGTCGGTGGCCATGCGCCGGATGCGGTGCTTAATCTCGTTGGTGATGTGCGGGATGACCTGGACCGTGTCGCCCAGGTACTCGCCGCGCCGCTCCTTGGCGATCACCGTCGAGTACACCTGGCCCGTGGTGACATTGGCGGAGCCGTCCAGGTCGCGGTCGAGGAACCGCTCGTAGTGGCCGATGTCCAGGTCGGTCTCGGCACCGTCGTTGGTGACGAACACCTCACCGTGCTGGAAGGGGTTCATCGTGCCCGGGTCCACGTTCAGATACGGGTCGAGCTTCTGCATCACGACGCGCAGGCCCCGCGCCTTGAGCAGCATGCCCAGGCTGGAGGCCGTCAGACCCTTGCCGAGCGAGGAGGCGACACCCCCGGTGACGAAGATGTGCTTGGTCGTCGTGGCTGTGCTGTTTCGGAAAGCAGCGGGCGGCATGGCCAAGAGGGGGCTCCCGTGGTCGCGGTCTGGGGTGCGGTCCGGCTCGCCTCCGAAGGATGTCCGGCGGTGCCGTCGCTGCGGTTCGGGGGTTTCGTGCCCACCGGTCCACGGGCTACCAGCGTATCAGCGCCCGGAGGGGACTGCTTCCGGCCACGCTCCGCGCACGCGTCACCACGGTTTCGCGGGGGTCGCTTCCCGCCTCACTCGTTCGGAGCCGTACCGTTGGCCGGACCGGCACGCGGACCCTCCACGTGCGTCGTATCCTGCTCGGACCATCGCTGCCGAGCACTCCCGGCAAACGGCACCACCCCCGCCCGTTACCGGAACTACAACAGCTCGTCAGTTCGTTGAACATCGACTGCTTCGTTCTCGAACGGGTCGGTGGACGACGCCTTTCTCACCCACCCCATGACCGCAAGAGCGAACGCCCCTCTGGGGCTTCGTGGCCGTTCGACTGGAGTTGCATTGGCCGGGCGCATCGAAGACTACGCACTCATTGGAGACATGCAGACCGCGGCGCTGGTCTGCCGGGACGGCACCGTGGACTGGCTGTGCCTGCCCCGATTCGACTCCCATGCCGTCTTCGCGGGACTGCTCGGTACGGAGGAACACGGCTTCTGGCGGCTGGGTCCGGCCCACGCCGCGGACGTCGAGCCGCCGTCTGCCGCCCGGCGTTCCTACCGGGGAGAGTCCCTGATCCTGGAGTCCGAGTGGGACACCCCGCGCGGCACCGTCCGGGTCATCGACTTCATGCCGCCGCGCGACGGCGCGCCCCAGGTGATCCGGATCGTGGAGGGCGTCACGGGCCGGGTGCCGATGCGCTCGGAGCTGCGGATGCGGTTCTCCTACGGGCGAGTGGTGCCCTGGGTCCACAAGCACGAGGGACGCACGGTGGCCGTCGCCGGGCCCGACTCCGTGTGGTTCGACACCCATGCCGAGACCTACGGCAAGGGGCTGACGACCTACGCGGACTTCACGGTCGCGCCCGGTGACCGGATCACCTTCACGATCTCGTGGCAGCCCTCGCACCAGAAGCCGCCGCCGCTGCCGGAGCCCGAGCAGTCGCTGGAGGCGACCGAGGAGTTCTGGCGCGAGTGGGTGGAGCACTGTACGTACCACGGTCCGTACCGCGAGGCCGTGGTCCGCTCCCTGATCACGCTCAAGGCCCTCACCTACGCCCCGACGGGCGGCATCGTGGCCGCGCCCACGACCTCGCTGCCCGAGGAGATCGGTGGCGTCCGCAACTGGGACTACCGCTACACCTGGCTACGGGACGCCGCGATCACCCTGACCTCGCTGCTGCGCACCGGCTACCGCGAGGAGGCGCGGGCCTGGCGTGAATGGCTGCTGCGCGCCGTGGCGGGCGACCCCGAGAACCTGCAGATCATGTACGGCATCGCGGGCGAACGGGAACTGGGCGAGGCCGAGTTGGACTGGCTGCCCGGCTACGAGAACTCCGCGCCCGTGCGCGTCGGCAACGGCGCCGCGCACCAGTTGCAGCTGGACGTGTACGGAGAGGTCACCGAGGCCCTGCACCTGGCCCATATGACGGGCCTGGCCCGCAACGACTACGCCTCCCTGCTCCAGCTCAAGCTGATCCGCTATCTGGAGCAGCACTGGGACGAGCCGGACGAGGGCATCTGGGAGGTGCGCGGCCCCCGCCGCCACTTCGTGCACTCCAAGGTCATGGCCTGGGTGGCGGTGGACCGCACGATCAAGCTGATCGAGTCCGGGGACGCGGACGGACCGCTGGAGAAGTGGCGCGAGCTGCGCGACGACATCCACCGGGACGTGTGCGAGAAGGGCTACGACAAGGAGCGCAACACCTTCACACAGTCCTACGGCTCCAAGGAACTGGACGCCTCCCTGCTGCTGATTCCGCAGATGGGCTTCCTGCCGCCGGACGACAAGCGGGTGATCGGCACGATCGAGGCCATCCAGCGCGAGCTGTCCACGTCCGACGGCTTCGTCCTGCGCTACCCGACCTCCGGTGAGGAGGAGGGCGTGGACGGGCTGCCGGGTGACGAGGGCGCGTTCCTCGCCTGCTCGTTCTGGCTGGCCGACGACCTGGCGATGATCGGCCGCGTGGACGAGGCCCGCAAACTCTTCGAGAAGCTGCTCGCCCTGCGCAACGACCTCGGTCTGCTCGCCGAGGAGTGGGACCCGCGCCTGAAGCGCCAGGTCGGGAACTTCCCGCAGGCTTTCAGCCATGTTCCGCTGATCGACACGGCCCTGCGGCTGACGGCGTCCGGGGCGTACGGGGGCTGAGCGGGTGTGGGATCCCAGATCCCGTGTCCAATTCCGCGACGCGATGTCCACTGCGTGTCCAATTGGACACGGTAATGGGATCCACTCCTCTCAGTCCGGAACTTCCTCACTTCGTGTACAGGAACGCTCCGGCCGTCATGACCACTGATGGCCGGGGCATGCCAGCGGCATTCGACGGCCACCGGGGCCGTTCTGGCGAACGCGAGGTGGGGACCGATGACTGAGGTCGCTCAGCCCGGGTCGGTGCACGTGAGTGTCCGGCGTTCTGACCAGTCTGTGGTGGATGATCTGGAGTGGTCCTTGGTGCCACTCGATCTGCTGCGGCAGGCGGAACCGTGGCGGACGTTCCGCTGGTACAAGGATCAGAAGCATTACTCGGGTACGTACTGGTCGGCGACGTTGCGCGACCACGTGATCTACGAGTCGCGGCTGGAGTTGGGCCGACTATTGTTCGCCGACTTCTCTCCGAAAGTGCAGCACATTGTCGCTCAGCCCTTCCTTCTCAAAGCCGAGGTGGAGGGCAAGCTACGGCGGCACATCCCGGACTACCTGCTGCTGACCCAAGACGGCCCTCTGGTCGTCGACGTTAAGCCGCGGCACCGGCTGGAACGACCGGACGTGGCGTTCACCTTCGCCTGGACACGACAGGCGGTCGCCTTGCGCGGCTGGCAGTACGAAGTCTGGAGCGAGCCGGACCCGCATCTGCTTGAGAACGTCCGCTTCCTTGCCGGCTACCGGCGCGACTGGCTGTTCGACACCACCCTCGTGGACGAGTTGCAGACGGCAGTAGTGAACGGCATGTCGCTGGGTGAGGCATTCCTGCTGCTTCCCGCACGCCCCCGCCCATTGGTGAAGTCGGCGGTCTTGCATCTGATGTGGTCGGGCCACGTGACGACAGATCTGGAAAAGCCGCTGAGCGCGGGCCACGTGCTGAGGAGGGCGGCATGAACGGGGCAGGCACACGGCTGGGCATCGGCACTCACTTGCGGCTGGATGGCGAGACGGTCGAAGTCGTGGAATTCGCCAGCCTGGCCACGGGCATGGACGTGGTCCTCAAGGACGCTCGCGACCGGCTGTTACGCATGTCGGTCCGTGAGTTGCTGGCCTCAGATCGGGCCGTAATGATCCCGAACGGCCCCGGCCCGTCCTCGGATGACGGGGACTTGGCGGCGTCAGTGCTGGCCTCGCTGAGTCCGAAGGAGAGGACGGATCTGCTGGAGCGAGCCGAACATGTCCGCGAGATGCTGACGGGATACCGCTCGGGCAGTGAAGAGCTGGCCAAGCCAGGGGAACCGCGGCCTCAGTACGCTCCGGACCTGCCGATGATCCAGCGGTATGCGGCGAAGGCATCCGAACTGGAAGTGACGGACCGAACCGTTCGCCGCTGGGCACGCGCCTTCCTGCAAGACGGTGAGGCCGGGCTCGCACCCGGCCGAGGGCCGGCGAACAACGGTCTGAGCAACGCCGATCCCCGCTGGGTGGAAACGGCCACGGAGGTCCTGGACGAGTACAAGACGGAGTCGCGTCCGTCGATCAAGGTTGTGCTGGAGAGGGTGGAGGCCCGACTGGTCCGTCGTTTCGGTGAGGGCGAGGTGCTGGTGCCACGGCGATCAGCGGCCTACCGGTGGATGCAGGAGCTTGAACGTCGGCAGCCGACCTTCCGGCTGAGCACGAAGCGGAACCGGGACATCGCCGACCGGCCCAGCGGGGTTCACGGAAAGCTGCGGCCGACCCGACCCGGTGAGTATCTGCTGATGGACACCACACGGCTGGACGTGTTCGCGCTGGACCCGGTCACCCTGAAGTGGGTTCAGGCAGAGCTGACTGTTGCGATGGACTGGTACACCCGCTGCGTCACCGGCATCCGTGTCACGCCGGTGTCCACGAAGGCCGTCGATGCCGCAGCCGTGCTGTTCCAGACTTACCGGCCCCGGCCCGTTCCGGACATCTGGCCCAAAGAGGCAGCCTGGCCCGATCACGGAGTCCCGCGCGGTGTCCTGGTCGATGTCGAAGCAGTTCACGGACCTATCACCGGGGCGGTGGGCCCGGACTTGGCGCCGGAGACGCTCATCGTCGACCACGGCAAGATCTACCTGTCGGCACATCTGACGAGTGTCTGCCGTCGCATGGGCATCTCCATCCAGCCGGCCCGGCTGCGCACGGGCCGGGACAAGGGCCCTATCGAGCGGTTCTTCCGCACGCTGCGCGAGGACCTACTGCAGTTGCTGCCCGGCTACAAAGGGCCGGACATCCACTCGCGCGGGCTGAACCCGGAAAAGGACGCCTTCTTCTTCCTCCACGAGTTGGAGGCGATCATCCGGGAGTGGGTCGCGGTGGCCTACCACCGCAGGCCGCACCAGGGCCTGATCGATCCGCACCTGCCGAAAGTGGAGCTGTCTCCGACGGCGATGTTCCAGCACGGGCTCGCCCGCGCCGGCTACATCGAAGTGCCCCGGGATCCCGACCTCGCCTACGAGTTCCTCGACGTCACTCTGCGGACTGTTCAGCACTACGGCGTCGAGATCGACTACCGCCGCTACAACGGTCCCGCACTTGATGGCCTGCGCGACATGGCCGGCTCCGACATCGAGCTGGCCAAGCGGCGGATGGAGTTCTACGCCGATCCCGACGACATCACCCGGATCTACTTCCGTGACGCCAACCGCATCTGGCACACCCTGGAGTGGGAACACGCCCGCGGCCTGCAGATGCCCTTGAGTGAGGAAGCACTTCAGTTCGCCCGGCGCCTGGCCACACAGAAATACACCTATCCCAATGACCGGCTGGCCATCGCGCTGCTGCTGGAACGGTGGAACCTCGGGCTGGGTGACTCCATGGCCGAGCGGCGGATGGCTTTGAGGCTTTCCCGCGAACAAACCGCTCTGGAACTGCCGCAACAGCCGACTGCCGAGGTCAGCACGCTGCCATCCGTCGCCCACATCCTCTCCCTCCCGCAGCAGTCGGCACCTCCGGTGCTCAAGACAGACCTGACGGCAGAGGAAGGCGATGACGACGCCGACAGCTTGGAGGAACTCGGTGAGGACCTGGACTTCTACGCCTCGGCGCTGAAGGACGTGGACGACGATGAGTAGCCGCACACGTCCCACAGACGACGACGCTGGTCTGCGCGCCAAGCTGGATCACCTCACGCTCTCGCGCAAGGAGGGCTTCGGGCGCCTGGCCGACAACCCGGCCCGTCCGCGCCCCGAGCAACTCTCCCGCCGCCTGCTGAAGAAACTGGGCGAGGAGGCACTGGCCCAACGTCGCTTCCGTAGTGTGATCTTGGTCGGGTAGGGTCCTGATCTTGTGGCGAGTGGGCACATAGCTGGTGAGACATACCCCGAGCGGACACG
>NZ_JBSFXK010000047.1:0-61277 GCF_053595355.1 Streptomyces sp. NPDC002513
TCCTGGCCACCTGGACCGGCGCCTGCTCGATATGCGGCCAACCCGCCCCCACTCCCGAACCCCACCACAGGACCTAACAAAGCCCTACTAGGGCCGACCGTGGGGCTACCGCTGGAAGATCGGGTGCTGCCGGTGGTGTCCGCCTGACGGCCCGTCGGTTCACCCGGGTGCCCGGTCGAGCCGACTGACCACCGAGAACATCGCGCCCTCCGGATCGGCGACGGTGGCCGCCCGGCCGACGGCCGTGACGCGCCCGGGACGCACCACCCGCCCGCCCAGCGCGGCGACCCGCTCGGTCGCCGCGTCCACGTCCTCGACCCGGAAGTACGTCATCCAGTGCGGGCCGCGGTCACGGGGCAGCGCAGCGCCGACGCCGTGCAGGGCGGCGACCGGGCGCCCCTCGATGTGCAGGATGACGTGATCGGGGTCGTCGCGCACGACCGGTTCCTGCCCGGATCCGAAGACGGTCCGGTAGAACTTGGCGACGTCCGAGGCGTCGTAGGTGAACAGTTCGTTCCAGACGGGGGTCCCGGGGACGCCCGTCAGGTCCGTGCCGAGGTGCTCGGCGGCCTGCCAGATGCCGAACACCGCGCCCGTCGGGTCCGAGGCGATCGCGAGCCGTCCGGACTCGGCGGCGTCCAGCGGACCGACCGCGACCGTTCCGCCGCAGCTGCGGACCGACTCGGCCGTCGCGTCCGCGTCGTCCGAGGCGAAGTACGGCGTCCAGGCGACCGGCAGATGCCGGTCCGGCGGCAGCAGGCCGATGCCGGCCACCTCGCAGCCGCCCAGCACGGCCCGCACATACGGCCCCAGCGGCTGGGGTCCCGGCCGGAAGTCCCAGCCGAACAGCGCCCCGTAGAACTCCTGGGTCGCGGCCATCCCGTGCACCGTCAGACTCGCCCAGCCCGGGGCGCCGGGCGGGTGCCACGCGTGCGTAGTGCCGTTCGGGCCGGACGGTCCCCGCGCCTCGGTCATGGTCACTCTCTTCTCGGCCTCTCGTGGTGGCCGCTCGGCTTCCACCGCGTGCGCATGTGCCGCGCACGCGCGGGTGCACGCCCCGTGCCGATGCTCGCACCACGGCGCGTGTCACGTGCCGGGGCCGCGCCGGGGTACGGCGCCCGCGGCAGGCGGCGGCCGCAAGCCGTGGGGCCAGGTCGTCTCGGCGTGAGGGCGGGTGCGCCCCCTCGGGCGTACGGGGTGTGCCCGATTCCGTACGAACGGTGATCGGACCCGTCCGGCCGAGCAGAATAGCCCGACCCGGGCAAGGCGGCCACCCCTGTGCGCAAAGATGGGTCCATGAAGGCCATCATCTCCGCAGCCGAACTCGCGAGTGACCTGGCGGGACCGCTGCCGCCGACGCTCCTGGACGTCCGCTGGCAGCTCAGCACCGCGGCCGCCGCCCCCTTCGACGGCCGCGCCGCCCACGCGGCCGGGCACATTCCGGGTGCCGTCTTCGTGGACCTGGACGCCGACCTCGCGGGCCCGCCCGGTCCCGCGGGCCGCCATCCGATGCCCGACACGGACCGTTTCGGTGCGGTCATGCGGGCCGCCGGCGTCTCCTCCGACCGGCCGGTCGTCGTCTACGACGGCGGACCGGGCTGGGCCGCCGCGCGCGCCTGGTGGATGCTGCGCTGGACGGGGCACCCGGACGTGCGGGTGCTCGACGGGGGACTGAGCGCCTGGGAGGGGCCGCTCGCCACCGGACCCGGGGAGAGTGCCGCCGGCGACTTTTGGCCCGTGCCGGGCGCCGTGCGGCTGCTGGACGCCGACGGCGCCGCTTCCCTCGCCCGCACGGGGCTGCTGCTGGACGCGCGGGCCGGCGAGCGCTACCGGGGCGAGGTCGAGCCGATCGACCGCGTGGGCGGGCATATCCCGGGCGCGGTCTCCGCGCCGACGACGGAGAACCTCACGGAAACCGGGTACTTCCGGTCCGCCGCCGAACTCGCCGAACGCTTCAAGGCACTCGGCGTGGCGGAGGGCACCGAGGTCGGCGTGTACTGCGGTTCGGGAGTCTCCGCCGCCCAGGAGGTCCTGGCGCTCACGCTCGCGGGGATCCCCGCCGCGCTGTACGTGGGCTCGTGGTCGGAGTGGTCGTCGGACGGCAACCGCCCGGTGGCGGTGGGCTCCGACCCGCAGTGAGCCCCGGCCGGCCGGATGGGCGGCCTCGGCAGGAGCGACACCGGTGCGGGGCCACACGATCCCGTGGGCCCCGCACCGGTGCCCGTGCCGTTCCTGTGCGCGTCGGACGGTGCGTCCGTCCGTCGTCTACTCCTGTTTCTTGCGCCGCGTCCCGAACACGATCTCGTCCCAGCTCGGGACCGCCGCCCGACGACCTGGACGGACCCCGTCCGCCTCGGCCTGACGGTCCGTCGCACCGATGAGACGATCGCGGTGGCTGGCGACCGTGCGCGGCATGAGAACGTCCGCGTACGCCGAACCGGCCGAGGCCGAGGCCGCGGGCGCCGGGGATTCCTCCGCCGCGGGCTCCTCGACCGGCTCCTCCTGCGGTTCCGCGGGCCGCTCGGGCACGACCATGTCGCCGCGGAAACTCGGCACCGCCTCCAGGAGGCTGGTGAGCGAGTCCCGCTCGGCGCTGCTCTCTTCCGCGGGCTCGGATGCCTGCGAGGGCAGGAGGGGCCGGTCCGCCGGGCGGTCCAGGGCGCGGTCGAACCGGCCTTCGCGCGGCAGACGGGCGATCCGCGGCACGAAGGGGTAGCTCGGTTCGGGCGCCGCCAGGTCGTCGGACTCCCCGATCAGCGAACGCGCCTCTTCGTCGACGGCCTGGACGAGTCGACGGGGCGGGTCGTACGTCCAGCTCGCCGAGTGCGGCTCGCCCGCGACCCGGTAGACGAGCAGGACCTCCCAGGTGCCGTCGTCGCGGCGCCAGGAGTCCCACTGGACGGTGTCCTTCTCGGCGCCGCGCAGCAACAGCCGTTCCTGGACGGCCTCGCCGAGCTGGGGGCCGGCGCTCTCCCCGGGCCTGCGTACGGGCGTCTTGCGGGCCCGCTCGGCCATGAAGGCGCGCTCGGCGAGCACCGGGCCCTCGAAGCGGCGTACGCGGTCGACGGGAATGCCGGCGAGCTGTGCGACCTCTTCGGCGGACGCGCCGGCCCGTATCCGGGCCTGGATGTCGCGGGGGCGGAGATGACTCTCCACCTCGATCTCGATCTGGCCGAGGCGCGGACGGTCGCCGCGCACGGCGGCGCGGAGCCGTTCGTCGATCGGAAGCGTGTACTCCGTACTGTCCGCAGCCTTCAGCACCAGCCGTGTGCCGTCATTGGAGACGGCCACGACACGCAGTTCGGGCATGGGGACCTCCCGGGTGGTGCCTGCCGACGTCACGTGCGTCGCTGCTTCCGCTAGTCGAGTGTGGCCTGCCCGGGTGCAGCCTGCCACAACCTTGCCGAGTTGCCCGGCGTGTCGGGCACGGGACCTGAGCCGCCGTTATGGCACGGTTACCTATCCGCAACGCTAAGTGACCAACTCCGCCACCCTGTGCAACTAGCCCCCTCCCGGTGGTCCAGCAAGGCCCCGGACACCCTGGCGGGAGACCGGTCCCAGGGCTCGCAACAGTACTCCATTCGGGCCACCTCCGTGGGTTGGCGCGCCGCCCGACTTCTGGCAAGCCGCGCGAGTCGGCCGCCCGATGCGCCGTTTTCGTGTCCCTCAAACGTGGCGCACCTCACCCGACCGCTCGCATCGGAATCGACGGTGAGGGGGCGCCTCCTCCTCTCGCCTGGGCGGATCATCCGCATACGGGGCGATGCGGCCGGGTCTGAGGGTCCGTTACGCGCCCAGCACCCGGCGGAGGTAGTCGTTCCCGAAGCGCCGGTCCGGGTCGAGCCGGTCCCGTACGGCCGTGAACTCGCCGAAGCGCGGATAGACCCCGGCGAGGTACTCCGCGTCGCGCGTGTGCACCTTGCCCCAGTGCGGTCGCCCCTCGTGCGCCGTGAAGATCCGCTCGGCGGCGGTGAAGTATGCCTGATACGGCGTACCGCGGAACATGTGTACGGCGACGTATGCGCTGTCCCGCCCGGACGCCGTGGACAGGGTGATGTCGTCGGCCGGGGCGGTGCGGACCTCGACCGGGAAGCTGACCCGCAGGGGTGAACGCTCAACCATGGCCTTCAGTTCACGCAGCGTGTCCACCAGGGCCGCGCGCGGGACGGCGTACTCCATCTCCACGAACCGCACCCGCCGCGGAGAGGTGAAGACCTTGTAGGGAATGTCGGTGTAGGTACGGGCCGACAGGGCGCGGCTGGAGATCCGGGCGATCGCCGGGATGGCGGCGGGGACGGTGCGGCCGACCCAGTTGACCGCCTGGAAGACGCCGTTGGAGAGGAACTCGTCCTCGAACCAGCCGCTGAGCCGCCCCACCGGTCTCTCGGGGCCGGCGCTGCGGTTGTTGCGCTTGGTGTTGGTGTTCCCGGTGTGCGGGAACCAGTAGAACTCGAAGTGCTCGTTCTCGGCCCACAGTTCGTCGAACTCGGCGAGGACCCTGTCGAGGGGCATCGGCTCCTCGCGGGCCGTGAGCAGGAAGACCGGCTCCACCGCGAAGGTGATCGCGGTGATGATCCCCAGGGCGCCGATGCCGACGCGCGCGGCCGCGAAGACCTCCGGGTTCTCCTTCTCGGAGCAGGTGAGCACCGAGCCGTCCGCCGTGACCAGTTCGAGTCCCCTGATCTGAGCGGCGATCGAGGCGGAGTCGCGGCCGGTGCCGTGCGTGCCGGTGCTGGTAGCGCCGGAGACGGTCTGCTCCATGATGTCGCCCATGTTCGTGAGCGACAGTCCCTCGCGTGCGAGGGCCGCGTTGAGTCTCTTGAGCTGGGTGCCCGCCTCGACGGTGACCGTGCCGGCCGCACGATCGATCCCGCGTATCCCGGTCATCAGCTGAGGACGTATCACCACGCCGTCGGTGGCCGCGGCGGCGGTGAAGGAGTGCCCGGTGCCGACGGCCTTCACCCTGAGGCCGCTCTCGGCCGCCCTGCGCACGGCGCCGGAGACCTCCTCGACCGAGGCGGGGGTGATCTCCCGCAGGGGCCGGGCGGTGACGTTCCCCGCCCAGTTACGCCACGTGCCGCTCTTCCCGCTCACTGTGGTGCTCATGGGACCCTCCCCGCTGCGGAACCGGCCTGCCGAGCCGGCGGTACCCGAGGAAACCGACCGCGACCGCGACGGCCCCGGACACGACCGGAACCCCGTACCCGGTCCTCGCGCCGGCCGCGTCGATCATCCAGCCGGCCATGGAGGAGCCGATCGCGACCCCGACCGCGAGCCCGGTGGACACCCAGGTCATTCCCTCGGTCAGATGCGCGCGTGGTACGTGCCGTTCGATGAGGGCCATCGTCGTGATCATGGTGGGTGCGATGGTCAGGCCCGCAACGAACAGCGCCACGGCCAGAAACGGCAGGTTCCCGACCAGTAGGAGGGGGATCATACTCACGGCCATCGCACACACGCCCAGCAGCCACCTGCGTTCCGGGGCGCCCGTGAAGCGCAGCAGCCCGAAGACCAGGCCGGCGGCACAGGAGCCGGCCGCGTAGAGCGCCAGGACGACGCTGGCGGCCGCCTTGTGGCCCTGCTCGTCGGCGAAGGCGACGGTCACCACGTCGACCGCGCCGAAGATCGCTCCTGTGGCCACGAACGTGGCGACCAGTACCTGGAGCCCCGGTGAGCGCAGCGCGGTGCCGCCGGTGTGGTGGTCGCGCGGGTGCGGCTCGGGTTCGGTGGCGCGCTGCGCGGTGAGCCAGAAGACGCCGGTCGCGAGGAAGCACGCGGCGAGGAAGGGGCCGGCCTCCGGGAACCAACTCGTGGACAGACCGATGGAGATGATCGGGCCGAAGATGAAGCACACCTCGTCGACCACCGACTCGAAGGAGTAGGCGGTGTGGAGTTGTGGGGTGCCCCGGTACAGGGCCGCCCAGCGGGCCCTGATCATCGCGCCGAGGCTGGGTACCGCGCCGATGCCCGCGGCGCACCCGAAGAGCACCCAGTCCGGCCAGGAGAGGTGGGCGGCCAGAAGCAGTCCCGCGGCGGCGGTCAGGGCGACGAGCGTCGCCGGGCGCAGCACCCGGCGTTGCCCGTACCGGTCGACCAGGCGCGAGATCTGGGGGCCGACGACGGCGGCGGACAGCGCGATGGTGGCGGAGAGACCGCCCGCGAGCCCGTAGCGGCCGGTGAGCTGGGAGATCATCGTGACCACGCCGATGCCCATCATCGACAGCGGCATCCGGCCGACGAAGCCGGCGGCGGAGAAGCCCTTGGAGCCGGGGGCGGCGAACAGGGCGCGATAGGGGCTGGGCACGAGGTCTCCGATGCATCCGGTAAGGCGTGAAAAGGAGGCATGTACCTTACGATTCGGGCAACCCTAACGTATGCGGCACGCCACGTCCGCACCAGTGTTCGGACGTGGATGGGCGGGATGTCGCCAGGTGCGGCGGTGGCGGCCGGCCTGCTCGAACTGCCGGTCGATCCCGGGTGGACCCCCGGCCGCTCGCGGGTGAAGCGTCATCGGCGCGGGTGGCTGGCGGCAGCGGTGGCGGTGGCGAGTGGCAGGATCGTAGACATGCCCGACGCAACTGACGCCAGCCCGTACGACGCCCTGCTGCTCCTCTCGTTCGGCGGCCCGGAGGGCCCGGACGACGTGGTCCCGTTCCTGGAGAACGTGACGCGGGGCCGGGGCATCCCCAAGGAGCGCCTGAAGGAAGTGGGACAGCACTACTTCCTCTTCGGCGGGGTCAGCCCCATCAACGGCCAGAACCGCGCCCTCCTGGACGCCCTCCGCAAGGACTTCGCGGGCCATGGCCTCGACCTGCCCGTCTACTGGGGCAACCGCAACTGGGCGCCCTATGTGACCGACACCCTGCGTGAGATGGTCATGGACGGTCACCGCCGCATCCTGGTCCTCGCGACCAGCGCGTACGCCTCCTACTCGGGCTGCCGTCAGTACCGCGAGGACCTCGCCGGAGCCCTGGCCGCCCTGGAGGCCGAGGGCCTCAAGGCGCCGAAGGTCGACAAGCTGCGGCACTACTTCAACCACCCGGGTTTCGTGGAGCCGATGATCGAGGGCGTCCTGACGTCCCTGGCCGACCTCCCCGAGGACGTCCGGGCCGGCGCCCACATCGCCTTCACCACCCACTCCATCCCGACGACGGCGGCCGACACCTCCGGCCCGGCCGAGGAGCACGGCGACGGCGGGGCCTATGTGAGGCAGCATCTGGACGTGGCGCGGCTGATCGCCGACGCCGTCCGCGAGCGGACCGGTGCGGATCACCCCTGGCGGCTCGTCTACCAGTCGCGCTCGGGCGCGCCGCACATCCCGTGGCTCGAGCCGGACATCTGCGACCACCTCGAGGAACTGCACGGCGCCGGGGTCCCGGCGGTCGTGATGGCTCCGATCGGGTTCGTCTCGGACCACATGGAGGTCCTGTACGACCTGGACACGGAGGCCACGGCGAAGGCCGCGGAACTGGACCTGCCGGTGCGCCGCTCGGCCACCGTCGGGGCCGACCCCCGGTTCGCCGCCGCCGTCCGCGACCTGGTCCTCGAGCGCGCCGCGACCGAGCGGGGGCAGCGGGTGGCCCCGTGCGCCCTCGGTGCGCTCGGCCCGGGCCACGACGTCTGCCCGGTGGGCTGCTGCCCGTCCCGCACCCCCAAGCCCGCCGCCGCGGGCGCCGACAGCCCGTACGTGTGAGGAGCACCGTGACCGACCAGGCAGAGCCGTCCCAACGGCTGAAGGCCGAACTCCTGGAGCTGGCGCTGGAGGTGGCGAGCCGAGCGGGGACCTTCCTGCGCGAGGGGCGCCCCGACGACCTCGGGGTGGCCGCCACCAAGTCCAGCGCCATCGATGTCGTCACCGAGATGGACATCGCCGCGGAGAAGCTGATCACCGGGCTGATCACCGACCGCAGGCCCGACGACGGCCTCCTCGGTGAGGAGGGGGCCAGCGTCGAGAGCCGCAGCGGTGTCGAATGGGTGATCGACCCGATCGACGGCACGGTGAACTACCTCTACGGGCTGCCGAGCTGGGCGATCTCCATCGCGGCCCGCAAGGACGGGGAGACCCTGGTCGGGGTGGTCCACGCGCCCCTGCGCGAGGAGATCTTCCGGGCGGTCCAGGGCGGGGGCGCGTTCGTGAACGACCGCCCCGCACGGGTGCGCCCCGCGCCCGAGCTGGGGCTCGCCCTGGTGAGCACCGGCTTCGGCTATCTCGCCGAGCGCAAGGCCCAGCAGGCCGAGGTGGCGCGGCGGCTGATCCCCGAGGTGCGGGACATCCGCCGCGGCGGTTCCGCCGCGATCGACCTGTGCGATGTGGCGGCGGGACGCCTGGACGCGTACTACGAACGAGGACTGAACCCCTGGGACTACGCGGCGGGCGACCTGATCGCCCGGGAGGCGGGCGCCCTGACCGGCGGCCGCCCCGGAGAGCCGATCTCCCCGGCCCTGACGATCGCGGCCCCGCCGGGCCTGTTCGAACGGCTCCAGACCAGGCTGGACGACCTGGGGGCGTGGCACGACTGAGCGGGCCGACCGGACGGCGGGGTACGCCCCAGGGCCCGTCTCAGGCCGCTGTGAGGCGTCCCGCCGTGCTCCCGGGCCGGCGCCCCCACGCCAAGCGGGCCCCGGCCTGGATCTGCCGGGGCCCGCTTCGTGCGAGCTGATCAGACGCCGTACGCGCCGACTTCCACACCGTGGTCGGCGGCAAGGCGGTGCAGGTCGTCGAGCTCCGACTGTTCGACATCCGCGAGGAAGTCGTCGCCGGTTTCGCGGGCACGCGTCAGGTCGGACTCGGTCGTCCGTATGCGCTGGAGAAGTCCTGCGGTGAATGCGTCCATGCTGCGCCCCCTCGTCCTGGGTCGTGGGTCGGTGGCACCGGGGTGTGCCTTCGGGAAAGGGGCGATCACGTCTCCTGGGCGCCCAGCGCTGCCCTGGCTGGGCGGCGACGGTGCCGGACACCCACGCCCGCTCTGCGGGAAACGGTGAGCAGCCGACCACATGTGGTGTGACACATGCGGAGCGTGATCGCGGGGTGTAAAGCCGTCCTCCCCCAGCGTCCTTCCGCGGAAACCTCAACCGCACGAGAAAATTTCGCCTTCCCTCGCGCCGGGACCGTCGCCGAGGCGTCCTCCCACCCGTCTTACAGCCGGTTTACGGCCGAAAAGGGCAGGATGGAGGTCATACCCACGACACACCCGCCCGTGGGCTGCCCGTTACCCGGGCGGCGCACGGGCGACACAGGAAGGACAAGCGACGTGCGCGTACTGGTCGTCGAGGACGAACAGCTGCTCGCGGATGCGGTGGCCACCGGACTGCGCCGGGAGGCCATGGCCGTCGACGTCGTGTACGACGGTGCGGCCGCCCTGGAGCGCATCGGTGTCAACGACTACGACGTGGTCGTCCTCGACCGTGACCTTCCGCTGGTGCACGGCGACGATGTCTGCCGCAAGATCGTCGAGCTCGGGATGCCCACCCGCGTCCTGATGCTCACCGCTTCGGGCGATGTCAGCGACCGCGTGGAGGGCCTGGAGATCGGCGCGGACGACTATCTCCCCAAGCCGTTCGCGTTCAGCGAGCTGATCGCCCGGGTGCGGGCCCTGGGCCGGCGTACGAGCGTGCCGCTGCCGCCGGTTCTGGAGCGCGCCGGGATCAAGCTCGACCCCAACCGCCGCGAGGTCTTCCGCGAGGGCAAGGAGGTCCAGCTCGCGCCCAAGGAGTTCGCCGTCCTGGAGGTCCTCATGCGCAGCGAGGGCGCCGTCGTCTCGGCCGAGCAGCTCCTGGAGAAGGCCTGGGACGAGAACACGGACCCGTTCACCAACGTCGTGCGCGTGACCGTCATGACCCTGCGCCGCAAGCTCGGCGAGCCCCCGGTCATCGTCACCGTGCCCGGTTCCGGATACCGGATCTGATGACCGTGGCCACGACACCCGCTCCGCCCACGGCACCGCCCAAGCCCACCTGGGACCCCCGCCGGCAGGAACCCCCGTTCCCCTGGCTGCGCCCGACCATCCGCATAAGGCTCACGCTGCTGTACGGCGGCATGTTCCTGATCGCCGGCATCCTGTTGCTGTCGATCATCTACCTGTTCGCGGCGCACGCGCTCAACGTGGGCAGCGAGCTGCCGTTCAGGATCAACAGGGGGGAGATCGTCAGCGACACCTGCAACTTCCCGCCCCCGACGACGACGAGCGAGCTGAACGACGCCCTGAACGCCTGCGTGAACCAACAGCGCGAGCAGGCCCTGAACAATCTGCTCAGCCGCTCGCTGCTGGCCCTGCTCGGCCTCGCCGTGATCGCCTTCGCGTTCGGCTACGCGATGGCGGGCCGCGTGTTGTCGCCGCTCGGCCGGATCACCCGTACCGCCCGTGCGGTGGCCGGCTCGGACCTGTCCCGCCGGATCGAGCTGGACGGCCCGGACGACGAGCTGAAGGAGCTCGCGGACACCTTCGACGACATGCTGGAGCGGCTCCAGCGGGCCTTCACGGCCCAGCAGCGCTTCGTCGGCAACGCCTCGCACGAGCTGCGCACACCGCTCGCGATCAACCGCACGCTCCTGGAGGTTCATCTGTCCGACCCCGGGGCGCCCGCGGAGCTGCAGCAGCTCGGCAAGACGCTGCTGGCCACCAACGAGCGCAGCGAGCAGCTCGTGGAGGGGCTGCTGCTGCTCGCCCGCAGCGACAACCAGATCGTCGAGCGCAAGCCCGTCGACCTGGCCGAGGTGGCCGGGCAGGCCGTCGACCAGGTGCACGCCGAGGCGGAGGCCAAGGGCGTCGAGATCCGCGGTGACCGCGCTTCCGCCGTCGTCCAGGGCAACGGGGTCCTGCTGGAGCGGATCGCCCTGAACCTCGTGCAGAACGCGGTGCGCTACAACATCCCGGAGGGCGGCTGGGTGGAGGTGACCACCCAGGCCCAGCACGGACAGGCGGTCCTGGTGGTCACGAACACCGGTCCGGTCGTCCCCGCGTATGAGATCGACAATCTGTTTGAGCCGTTCACCCGGCTACGGACGGAGCGCACGGGCAGCGACAAGGGCGTCGGCCTCGGCCTGTCCATCGCGAGATCCGTGGCGCGGGCCCACGGCGGCCACATCACCGCACAGCCCCGTGAAGGGGGTGGCCTCGTGATGCGCGTCACGCTGCCGATCTGAGACCATGCTGTCTGCCGGTGCCCGACGTTCGCTTTGAGAGGAATTTCCGGGCACCGAATCCAGGGGAGCCGGTGTGTGATCGATCACAGGGGAACCTTTCCGGCCATCTACCCTCCGTGACCTGATGGCTCCCGTAAAGTCGGGAAAATCCGGGTTTTCCAGGTGCTCGATCACGGGAAGTACCCGGTGAGATGGCTTTGAAGTTCGACACCGGGACCGTGTACGGTCCGCTTCGCATCCAACCCGATCACTCTTGAGGAGTCCGGTTGGGTGTCGATTGAGTAACAGACCTTGATGTGAGGCAAAATCTCCGCCTCGAGGCGGGCACAAGTCCGGCCTCTCACGCGTTACGTGCGCTGGAGACACCCGCAGACACCCAGAGGGGGAGAGCGAAATGGCAACGGATTACGACACCCCACGCAAGACCGACGATGACGTCGATTCCGACAGCCTTGAAGAGCTGAAGGCCCGGCGGAACGACAAGTCCGCGTCGGCCGTCGACGTCGATGAGTTCGAGGCCGCCGAAGGCCTGGAGCTTCCGGGCGCCGACCTCTCGAACGAGGAGTTGGCCGTCCGGGTGCTCCCGAAGCAGCAGGACGAGTTCACCTGCATGAGCTGCTTCCTGGTGCACCACCGCAGCCAGCTGGCCCGGGAGAAGAACGGTCAGCCGATCTGTCGCGACTGCGACTGAGGCGGGGTCGGCCGTGAACGGCTCGACCCCTCCTTGGAAGCGCCGCTTCCCGCGCCGGGGAGCGGACCTTGAGCCGCCTGGCGGCTCCGACGGCGTGCGTGACCACGAGCGGGGCTCTTCCATCGGGGGAGTCGAGGGAAAAGCCTCGCTCGAACCGGCACACGCCTCCGCGGCTCCCGAAGGGCCCGAGGGGCCGGCCGGCCCGCCGGCACCCGCCGCACGGCGCCGTGCGGCCGCCGTCCGGGCCGGAATCCAGGAAGGCGTCCGCAAGGGCGGCAGCCGGGCCAGGGCGGGCCTGGCGTACCTCGCCGACCGGATCATCGACGTGGCCCCGCGGGTCCCCGTACGGGACCTTGAGACCCTCCGCAGACAGTTCCCCGGGCTCGGGCCCGAGGCGCTGGCCGACAAGCTCGTGGCGGGCGCCTCAGGGGCGACGGCCACCGTCGGCGCCGGGGTCGGTGCGGCCGCGATGCTGCCGGTGCCGCCGGCCATGCCGACCGAACTGGCCGCGGAGATCACCGGGGTCGCGGCGATCGAACTGAAGCTGATCGCCGAGCTGCACGAGGTGTACGGGGTACGACCCCAGGGGAACCTCGCTCAGCGCAGTACCGCGTATCTGAGGTCCTGGTCCGGGGAGCGCGGGATCGACGTGGCCAAGCCGTCGACGATAGACGCGGCCCTGGGCGGCCAGATGAAGCGGGAGCTGCGGCAGCAGATCATGAAGCGCGTGGTGCGGGATCTGCCGAACCTGATGCCGTTCATGGTCGGGGCCGCCGTGGGAGCGGTCATGAACCGACGGGACACCCGGCGCCTCGCGGCACGGATCCGCAAGGATCTGCGCCCCCGGCAGGTGCCCTGGGAGACGCTGCCGGAACTGCCGCCTCTGGAGCAACCGGAGAGCCCCCTGCAACTCGACACCTGACCAGCGGGGACCGACCGGGTCCCGGGGACGCCCCGTGGGGCGACGCGCCCCCGTTCCTGTGCCGAAGCGCGTCCCTACGCCTGTGCCCGGACCGTCTTGAGCGCCGCCGCCAGTCGCTCCGGCTCCCGCGTCGACAGATACAGATACGGCGTCGGGTCGTCCGGGTCGGTGACCTCGACCTTCAGGGCCGTCGGAATGTACGCCCGCAGCAGCATGAAGGCACGCGTGTCCGCCTTGTACGTACGCCAGGCGCGGGCCTCCTCCCGGTCCAGTGCCTGAGAGTCACCGAGCGCCGACAACGGGATCCTCGCGTCGTCCGCCAGGAGCGAGTCGCCCACCACGCGGATCCGGACGGAGCCGTAGGAGCTGACCACCACGGCCGAGACCGCGGTGCCCCCGACCAGTCCGCCGAGCAGCGGGAGCGTGCCGAAGGGGAGCAGGACGAGAGCCAGGGCGACACCGACCAGGAGGCACATCAGCCACCAGGAGCGGGGCGCGGTGAGGCGTTCTTCGTACGGCGACGCGGAGGGCTGCATGAGCCCAAGCTTGGCACGGTGTCCGGGAGGCGTTCACGCGCGGGTAAGGTCTGCGGCTGTGAGTGGTACTTCCGCAGCTCTGACGCCCCCCGCCGACGCCGTGACGCCCGTGCGGCACCCCGACGCACCCGCTCCCGGAGAGCTGCTCGGCGCGCACTACGGGCAGTGCTTCGGATGCGGGGGAGACCAGCCCCACGGACTGCACCTGAGGGCGCGGGCGGGCGAGGGCGTCTCCCTCACCGCGGAATTCACCGTCCAGCCCGCCCACCAGGGAGCGCCCGGCCTCGCCCACGGCGGGGTGCTCGCCACCGCCCTCGACGAGACCCTCGGCTCGCTGAACTGGCTGCTGCGCACCATGGCGGTGACCGGACGGCTGGAGACCGACTTCGTACGGCCGGTTCCCGTGGGTGCCGTGCTGCATCTGGAGGCCGAGGTGACGGCCGTGGCCGGACGGAAGATCTACGCACGGGCCACCGGCCGGGTCGGCGGGCCCGACGGACCCGTCGCCGTCCGTGCCGAGGCCCTCTTCGTCGAGGTCAAGGTGGACCACTTCATCGACAACGGCCGCCCGCAGGAGATCCAGGCGGCCATGAGCGACCCGGACCGGCTCCGGCGCACACGAGCCTTCGAGGTGAACCCGTGACCAGCGACCCCGTGAACGTGCTGATCCGGCGCGTCGACCCCGACGTACCCCTGCCGGCGTACGCGCACCCCGGCGACGCGGGGGCCGATCTGCGCACCACCGAGAGCTGCGACCTCGCGCCCGGCGAACGGGCCGTTCTGCCCACGGGTGTGTCTGTCGCGCTCCCCGAGGGGTACGCGGCCTTCGTCCATCCGCGGTCGGGTCTCGCCGCGCGCTGCGGTGTCGCGCTCGTGAATGCCCCAGGGACGGTTGATGCCGGGTACCGTGGGGAGATCAAGGTGATCGTGGTGAATCTCGACCCGCGCGAGCCTGTGCGGTTCGAGCGCTTCGACCGGATTGCCCAACTGGTCGTACAGCAGGTCGAGCGGGTCCGCTTCCAGGAGGTCGCGGAGCTTCCCGGCTCGACGCGGGCCGAGGGGGGCTTCGGGTCCACCGGCGGTCACGCCGCCGTGGGCGGGGCAACGGGTGGGAATCGATACGCTTCGGTCGTATCCGACCGGGAAGGACAGTGACGTGTTCGGACGTCGCAACAAGAAGGGCGCCGCCGAGGACGCGGCCGGCGAGACCGAGCAGGTCGTCGACAGCGTCGACACTGAGGCGGAGGACGAGACCGAGCGTGAGCGCGTGAGGCTCGAGCCGGAGCCGCGCCCCGACGGCCCCTGGGACGACTCCGAGGTCCGCGAGCCCGGCGAGGGCCGGGTGGACCTGGGTGGGCTGTTCGTGCCCGGGGTCGAGGGAATGGAGCTGCGGGTCGAGGTCGCGGGCGACGCGATCGTCGCGGCGACCGTCGTGCTGCGCGACAGTGCCGTCCAGCTGCAGGCCTTCGCCGCGCCCAAGCGCGAGGGCATCTGGGGTGAGGTCCGCGAGGAGATCGCCAGCGGTATCACCCAGCAGGGCGGCATCGTCGACGAGGCCGAGGGGCCGCTGGGCTGGGAGCTGCGTGCGCAGGTGCCGGTGCAGCTCCCGGACGGCACGAGCGGTTTCCAGGTCGTGCGGTTCATCGGCGTGGACGGTCCGCGCTGGTTCCTGCGCGGTGTGATCTCCGGTCAGGGAGCCGTGCAGCCGCAGGCCGCGGGGCTGCTGGAGCAGATCTTCCGGGACACCGTCGTGGTGCGGGGCGAGGGCCCGATGGCGCCGCGCGACCCGATCGTCCTGAAGCTGCCGAACGACGCACAGATGGTGCCCGAGGGTGTACAGCAGGAGGAGAGCGGATCCCGTTTCTCCGGTGGCATGGGTCAGCTGCAGCGTGGACCCGAGATCACCGAGGTGCGCTGACCGCTCGGCGGACACCACCGTTTCGAGGCCGTACCCCCTGTGGGGTACGGCCTCTGCTGTGTGCGGACCGGTGTGAACCCTTCCGGGACTCGGGGCGGCGGCTCGCCGGGGGCCGCCGGATCCGCGCGGAGGCATCAGGGTTCCGTCAAAGACACACGTCCGAATGCACCCTGTCGCATATGTCGCAATTGTTGGCCGTAAAGTCGACGGAGCGTACGCAGGGGTGTGTGGGAAGACAATGGGGCCATGGGACGCGGCAAGCTACGGATCTACCTCGGTGCTGCACCGGGTGTCGGCAAGACGTACGCCATGCTGTCCGAGGCCCACCGCCGCATCGAGCGGGGCACGGACTGCGTGGTGGCCTTCGTGGAGCATTACGACCGGCCACGCACCGAGGTGATGCTGCACGGCCTGGAGCAGGTACCACGCAAGGAACTCGCCCACCGGGACGCGGCCTTCACCGAGATGGACGTGGACGCGGTGCTGCGCCGCACCCCCGCGGTCGCCCTGGTGGACGAACTCGCCCACACCAACATCCCCGGCTCACGCAACGACAAGCGCTGGCAGGACGTCGAGGAACTGCTGGCCGCCGGGATCGACGTGATCACGACGGTGAACATCCAGCACCTGGAGTCCCTCGGCGATGTCGTGGAGTCCATAACGGGCGTACGGCAGCGGGAGACGGTCCCCGACGAGGTGGTGCGCCGCGCGGACCAGATCGAGCTGGTGGACATGTCCCCGCAGGCGCTGCGCCGGCGTATGGCACACGGCAACATCTACCAGCCGGACAAGGTCGACGCGGCGCTGTCGAACTACTTCCGTCCCGGGAACCTGACCGCCCTGCGGGAACTCGCCCTGCTGTGGGTGGCCGACCGCGTCGACGAGTATCTGAACGAGTACCGCAGGCGGCACCGGGTGTCGGCGATCTGGGGCTCGCGCGAGCGGATCGTGGTCGGCCTGAGCGGCGGCCCCGAGGGGCGGACCCTGATCCGCCGGGCCGCCCGGCTGGCGGAGAAGGGAGCCGGCGGCGAGGTCCTGGCCGTCTACATCTCCCGCAGCGACGGATTCACCTCGGCCTCGCCCAAGGAACTGGCGCTCCAGCGCACCCTGGTGGAGGACCTCGGCGGCACCTTCCACCACGTCGTCGGCGACGACATCCCGGCGGCGCTGCTGGACTTCGCACGCGGAGCGAACGCCACCCAGATCGTCCTCGGCTCCTCGCGCCGCAAGGCGTGGCAGTACGTCTTCGGGCCCGGCGTCGGTGCCACCGTCGCCCGTGAGTCGGGGCCCGACCTCGACGTGCACATCGTCACCCACGGGGAGGTCGCCAAGGGGCGCAGCCTGCCCGTGGCCCGGGGCGCACAGCTCGGCCGCACCCGCATCATCGCCGGCTGGCTGGCCGGCGTCGTCGGTCCCGTCGTCCTCGCGCTGCTGCTGAACACCGTCAAGCTCGGCTTCGCCAACGACATGCTGCTGTTCCTGGCGCTCACGGTGACGGCGGCCCTGCTCGGCGGACTCCTTCCCGCGCTCACCGCAGCGGCGTTCGGCTCCCTGCTGCTGAACTACTTCTTCTCGCCCCCGGTGCACCAGCTGACGATCGCCGACCCGAAGAACATCATCGCCATCGTGATCTTCGTCGGGGTCGCGGTGTCGGTGGCCTCGGTGGTGGACCTGGCCGCCTGGCGCACCCATCTGGCGGCGCGGCTGCGCGCCGAGTCGGAGATCCTCTCCTTCCTGGCGGGCAGCGTGCTGCGCGGTGAGACCGGCCTTAAGGAACTCCTGGAACGGGTGCGCGAGACCTTCGGCATGGAGTCGGCGGCCCTGCTGGAGCGGACGAGCGACGTCGACCCCTGGACCTGCGCGGGCCGCGTGGGCCCGGGCAAGGCGGTCGCACGCCCCGAGGACGCCGACGTGGACGTGCCGGTGGGCGACCATATGGCGCTGGCGCTGTCCGGGCGGGTCCTGCCCGCCTCGGACCGCCGGGTGCTGGCCGCGTTCGCCGCGCAGGCCGCGGTGGTGCTGGACCGCCAGCGCCTCGAGCAGGAGGCCGAGCAGGCCCGCGCGCTGGCCGAGGGCAACCGCATCCGCACCGCCCTGCTGGCCGCCGTCAGCCACGATCTCCGTACCCCGCTCGCGGGCATCAAGGCGTCGGTCACCTCGCTGAGGTCCGACGACGTGGAGTGGTCGGAGGAGGATCGCGCCGAGTTGCTGGCCGCGATCGAGGAAGGCGCCGACCGGCTCGACCATCTGGTGGGCAACCTGCTGGACATGTCCCGCCTGCAGACCGGTACCGTCACCCCGCTCATCCGGGTGACCGACCTGGACGAGGTGGTGCCGATGGCGCTCGGCGGAGTGCCCGAGGACAGCGTCGAGCTGGACGTCCCGGAGTTCCTGCCGATGGTCGCCGTGGACGCCGGGCTGCTGGAGCGGACGGTCGCCAACCTGGTCGAGAACGCCGTCAAGTACAGCCCTCCGGGGACGCCCGTGCTGGTCTCCGCGAGCGCCCTCGCCGACCGGGTCGAGGTACGGGTGGTGGACCGGGGGCCCGGCGTGCCCGACGAGGCGAAGGAACGGATCTTCGAACCCTTCCAGCGCTACGGCGACGCCCCCCGCGGCGCCGGTGTCGGTCTCGGTCTCGCGGTCGCCCGTGGCTTCGCCGAGGCCATGGACGCCACCCTGACCGCCGAGGACACCCCCGGCGGTGGACTCACGATGGTCCTCTCCCTCCGGGCCGCGGGGAGCTCCCAGAGCCCCGCACGCATCGCTGAACCAGAAAGGCAAACGACATGACCCGGGTGCTCGTGGTCGAAGACGAGCCGCAGATCGTGCGCGCCCTCGTGATCAACCTCAAGGCGCGCAAATACGAGGTGGACGCGGCTGCCGACGGTGCCACCGCACTCCAGCTCGCCGCCGCCCGCCACCCCGATGTCGTCGTGCTCGACCTCGGACTGCCCGACATGGACGGCGTCGAGGTGATCAAGGGGCTGCGCGGCTGGACCCGGGTGCCGATCCTCGTCCTGTCCGCCCGGCACTCCTCGGACGAGAAGGTCGAGGCCCTGGACGCGGGCGCCGACGACTACGTCACCAAGCCGTTCGGAATGGACGAACTGCTGGCCCGCCTCCGCGCCGCCGTCCGCCGGGCCGAGCCGACCGGGGGAGGCGAGGACGACGTGCTGGTGGAGACCGAGGGGTTCACCGTCGACCTGGCCGCGAAGAAGGTCAACCGGGACGGCAAGGACGTACGGCTCACCCCCACGGAGTGGCATCTGCTGGAGGCGCTCGTCCGCAACACCGGCCGCCTGGTCAGCCAGAAGCAGCTGCTGCAGGAGGTGTGGGGGCCGTCGTACGGCACGGAGACGAACTATCTGCGCGTGTACATGGCCCAGCTGCGACGGAAGCTGGAGGCGGACCCCTCGCACCCCAAGCACTTCATCACCGAACCGGGGATGGGGTACCGGTTCGAGAAGTAAGACGCGCGTTCGAGGAGTGAGGTGCGCGCACGGGGCGACCGCACGGGTGGGTCGCTGTCGGAGCGCCCCGGTACGCTTTCCCGTATGAGCGCTGTCCCTCGTTCCGAAAAGCCGGTGGGCCGTTTCCGGCGGATGTTCGACCGGCTTTCCTCATCACAGGAGGATCTGGAGTCCGAGGAACTGCGGGAGGACGCCGAGACCGCGGGATGTACGCGCATCGGCGATTGCCACGACCGACAGATCGTGACGGTTACTGGTACCTTGCGCACGGTCACGCTGCGCCCGCGGGCCGGTGTCCCGGCCCTGGAGGCCGAGCTGTTCGACGGCTCGGCCGCGCTGGACCTGGTCTGGCTCGGCAGGCGTTCCATCGTCGGCATAGAACCGGGGCGCAAGCTCCTCGCTTCGGGCCGGATCTCGATGAGCCGGGGCCGCAGGGTGCTGTTCAATCCCAAGTACGAACTCAGACCGCTCGGACGGGAGTAGCCGGTGACGTCACTCGAGAAGCCGACCGAAGACGCCCAGCATGATGCGCGGGCGGTGACCGAGGCCGCGCTGTTCGAGGCGTTCGGCGGGGTGCGCGGCATGGTCGAGACCGTGGTGCCCGGTCTCTTCTTCGTCACCATCTTCACCATCAACAAGGACCTGCACTGGTCGGCGATCACCGCGCTCGGGGTGTCGCTGGTGCTCGTGGTCGTCCGCCTTGCCATGCGGGACACCGTGAAGCACGCCTTCAGCGGTGTGTTCGGTGTGGCGTTCGGCGTGGTCTTCGCGATGATGACCGGCAACGCGAAGGACTTCTATCTGCCGGGCATGCTCTACACGCTGGGCCTGTCCCTGGCGTACATCGTCACCACGCTCGCCGGAGTGCCCCTGATCGGGCTGATGCTCGGCCCGGTCTTCAAGGAGAACCTCTCCTGGCGCACCCGCAACCCGGGGCGCAAGAAGGCGTACACCAAGGCCAGTTGGGCCTGGGGGCTGATCCTGCTCGCCAAGTGCGCGATCCTGTTCCCCCTGTACTGGTGGGCCAACACCGCCCAGCTCGGCTGGGTGCTGATCGCGCTCAAGATCCCGCCCTTCCTGCTCGCCGTCTGGCTCACCTGGGTGTTCCTGGCGAAGGCGCCCGCGCCGATCGACGTGTTCGCGGAGATGGAAGCGGAAGAGCGGGCCGAGGAGGAGCGCAAGGCGACAGCGACGGCCACCGCCGAGGGGGAGTCCTGGGCGGCGGGGCGCCACCGCCGGGAGTCCTAGGGCCTGTTCTGGGCGGGCACGCCGCGGACGAGAAAGCGCTGGGGCGCACCGGAGGAGAAAGTGCCGGGGCGCCCCGACCCGGGGTAGGGGCCGGAGCACCCCGGAACCGACGCGTGCGCGGGTCTTAGCCCCAAGGCCGTTCAGAACGGCCTTGGCCCTAGCCCTGGCCCGCCGAGTCCTCCCGGCGTACCGAGAGCAGGTCCTCCAGCTGCCCCTCGCGCGCCTGGGCCGCCACGAACAGCAGTTCGTCGCCGGCCTCCAGGGAGTCCTCCTGGGACGGGGCCAGCACTCGGGTGCCGCGGATGATGGTCACCAGAGAGGTGTCCTGCGGCCACTCCACGTCACCGACCTGCGTGCCGGCCAGGGCCGACTCCGGAGGGAGGGTCAGCTCGACCAGGTTCGCGTCGCCGTGGCTGAAGCGCAGCAGGCGGACCAGATCGCCGACGCTCACCGCCTCCTCGACCAGCGCCGACATCAGGCGCGGGGTGGAGACGGCCACGTCCACGCCCCACGCCTCGTTGAACAACCACTCGTTCTTCGGGTTGTTCACGCGGGCGACGACGCGCGGAACGCCGTACTCCGTCTTCGCCAGCAGGGACACGACCAGGTTCACCTTGTCGTCGCCCGTCGCGGCGATCACCACATTGCAGCGCTGCAGCGCCGCCTCGTCCAGGGACGTGATCTCGCAGGCGTCGGCCAGCAGCCACTCCGCCTGCGGTACGCGCTCGACCGAGATCGCGGTGGGCGCCTTGTCGATCAGCAGGACCTCGTGCCCGTTCTCCAGCAGCTCGCCCGCGATCGAGCGACCCACGGCACCGGCACCGGCAATGGCGACCCTCATCAGTGCCCGCCCTCTCCTTCAGGCCCCTTGGCGAACGCCGCCTCGACCTTCTCGACGTCGTTCGTCCGCATCATCACGTGCACGAGGTCGCCCTCCTGCAGCACCGTCTGCGAGCTGGGGAGCATCGTCTCACCCAGCCGGGTGAGGAACGCCACGCGCACACCCGTCTCCTCCTGGAGCCGGCTGATCTTGTGCCCGACCCAGGCCGGGGAGGCGTGCACCTCGGCGAGCTGGACACCGCCGGTGGGGTCCCGCCACAGCGGCTCGGCGCCCGAGGGGAGCAGGCGGCGCAGCATCTGGTCGGCCGTCCATCGAACGGTCGCCACCGTGGGGATGCCCAGGCGCTGGTAGACCTCCGCACGGCGGGGGTCGTAGATACGGGCCGCGACGTTCTCGATGCCGAACATCTCTCGGGCCACGCGCGCGGCGATGATGTTCGAGTTGTCTCCGCTGGAGACGGCGGCGAAGGCGCCGGCCTCCTCGATGCCCGCCTCGCGCAGGGTGTCCTGGTCGAAGCCCACTCCGGTGACACGGCGGCCACCGAACCCGGAGCCCAGCCGTCGGAAGGCGGTGGGGTCCTGGTCGATCACGGCGACCGTGTGCCCCTGTTGCTCCAGGGTCTGGGCAAGAGCGGAGCCCACTCTTCCGCAGCCCATGATGACGATGTGCACGACCGTCCTTCCGATGTCAATGGTCACAGCTCGGTCGAAACCAAGAACAGGGTCTCAGACCGCCGTCCAAGCTACACATGCGTGGTCCGCGCAGGCACCCCCCTGCAGGTGTGCCGACGGTCTCGGGCGGTCAGCGGCGGCCGATGCGGGGAAGCCGTGCATACCGTGGATGCCGAGAACGCCGAGAAAATGTGAGGATTCCGAGGCCGACGAGCCGGACGAAGGCGGCGACCAGCCACACGAACACATGCACGGATCCTCCGGGGCGGCCACGGAAAGGGTTTTGTCGCAGCGGCACACAGAACTCCTCACCTGCGGAATCCGCAGTGCGCCCCCTCCTCGCATTCACTCGTGAGGCAGATCTCCATCAGCGGGTGGGCTACCCCCATACCGAGCCCTTACGATCCCTTGTTGTGTCCAAACTGACCGACGTGCCCAAACGCCTCCTCATCGGGCGCGCACTGCGCAGTGACCGGCTGGGGGAGACCCTCCTGCCCAAGCGCATCGCACTCCCCGTCTTCGCCTCCGACCCGCTCTCCTCCGTGGCCTACGCCCCGGGAGAGGTGCTGCTGGTCCTGTCCATCGCGGGCGTGTCGGCCTACCACTTCAGCCCCTGGATCGCGGTCGCCGTCATCGTGCTGATGTTCACGGTGGTCGCCTCCTACCGGCAGAACGTGCACGCGTACCCGAGCGGCGGCGGCGACTACGAGGTGGCGACCACCAATCTCGGGCCCAAGGCGGGCCTCACCGTCGCCAGCGCCCTGCTCGTCGACTACGTCCTCACCGTCGCGGTGTCGATCTCCTCCGGCATCGAGAACCTGGGCTCCGCGATCCCCTTCGTCGTCGAGCACAAGGTCCTCTGCGCGGTCGCGGTGGTCGTGCTGCTCACGCTGATGAACCTGCGCGGGGTCAAGGAGTCCGGGACGCTGTTCGCGATCCCGACGTACGTCTTCGTCGCGGGCGTGTTCATCATGATCGTGTGGGGCGCGTTCCGCGGGCTGGCCCTCGGGGACACCATGCGGGCACCCACGGCGTCGTACGAGATCAAGGCGGAGAACCAGGGGATCGCGGGATTCGCGCTCGTCTTCCTGCTGCTGCGCGCCTTCTCCTCCGGTTGTGCCGCGCTCACCGGCGTCGAGGCGATCTCCAACGGCGTCCCGGCCTTCCGCAAGCCCAAGTCCAAGAACGCGGCGACGACGCTCGCGATGATGGGCCTGCTCGCCGTCACGATGTTCTGCGGCATCATCGCGCTGGCCATGACGACCAAGGTCCACATGGCCGAGAACCCGGCCACCGACCTGCTCCACCACGGTGTCGCGCTGGGCCCCGGCTATGTCCAGAACCCGGTGATCTCACAGGTCGCCGAGGCCGTCTTCGGCAAGGGCAGTTTCCTGTTCATCGTGCTGGCCGCGGCCACCGCGCTGGTGCTGTTCCTCGCCGCGAACACCGCGTACAACGGCTTCCCGCTGCTCGGCTCGATCCTCGCCCAGGACCGTTATCTGCCGCGCCAGCTGCACACCCGAGGCGACCGCCTCGCCTTCTCCAACGGCATCGTGCTGCTCGCGGGCGCGGCCACCCTGCTGATCTTCATCTACGGCGCCGACTCGACCCGGCTGATCCAGCTGTACATCGTCGGCGTGTTCGTGTCGTTCACGCTGAGCCAGACCGGCATGGTCCGTCACTGGAACCGGCACCTCGCCGTCGAGCAGGACCAGGCCAAGCGCCGCCACATGATCCGCTCGCGCGCCATCAACACCTTCGGCGCCTTCTTCACCGGCCTGGTCCTGGTCGTCGTCCTCGTCACGAAGTTCACGCACGGCGCCTGGGTCGCCCTGCTCGGCATGTGCATCTTCTACGCGACGATGACCGCGATCCGCCGCCACTACGACAGGGTGTCGGAGGAACTGGCCGCTTCCGAAGGCCCCAGTGACGACAGCGCCCGCCCCTCGCGCGTCCACTCGGTGGTCCTCATCTCCAAGATCCACCGTCCGACGCTGCGGGCCCTGGCCTACGCCAAGCTGCTGCGCACGGACACCCTGGAGGCGCTCAGTGTCAACGTCGACCCGGCGGAGACGACGGTGCTCAAGGACGAGTGGGAGCGGCGCGGCATCGACGTACCGCTGAAGATCCTCGACTCGCCGTACCGGGAGATCACGCGACCGGTGATCGAGTACGTGAAGAGCCTGCGCCGCGAGTCCCCGCGTGACGCCGTTTCCGTGATCATCCCGGAGTACGTCGTGGGCCGCTGGTACGAGCACCTGCTGCACAACCAGAGCGCACTGCGGCTCAAGGGCCGGCTGCTGTTCACACCGGGTGTCATGGTGACCTCGGTGCCGTACCAGTTGCAGTCGTCCGAGCTGGCGAAGCAGCGGGCCCGCAGACGGCAGGACTGGAACGCGCCCGGCGCGGTGCGGCGCGGCCCGGCGGAGCAGCGCCCCAAGGAGTCGTCGGCCTCGCAGAGCTGAGCTTCCCGTCGCCCGGTTCTCATGGTGAACGGCCGGACGACAGCCACGTAGACTGGTGGGCTGTCGTCCGGCCGCGCCCGGTTGCGCGCCCGTCCCCCTCTCTGATCTGGAGTCGTCCCACCATGCAGGCAGAACCGAAGAAGTCGCTGGTGGGCGAGGAGTACGAGGTCGAGATCGGCCCCGTCGCCCACGGCGGCCACTGCATCGCCCGTACCGAGGCCGGCCAGGTCCTCTTCGTCCGGCACGCACTGCCCGGGGAGCGGGTGGTGGCCCGGGTGACGGAGGGCGAGGAGGGAGCCCGCTTCCTGCGCGCGGACGCGGTGCGGGTGCTGGAGGCGTCGAAGGACCGCATCGACGCGCCCTGCCCGTACGCGGGCCCCGGCCGCTGCGGCGGCTGCGACTGGCAGCACGCCAAGCCGGGCGCGCAGCGCCGGCTGAAGGGCGAGGTGATCGCCGAGCAGCTGTGGCGGCTCGCGGGCCTCACTCCCGAGGAGGCGGGCTGGGACGGCACGGTGGTTCCGGCCGAGGGCGACAAGCTGCCGGCCGGCGAGGTGCCGCAGTGGCGCACCCGGGTCCAGTACGCGGTGGACCCCTCCGGCAGGGCGGGGCTGCGCCGCCACCGCTCGCACGAGGTCGAACCGGTCGACCACTGCATGATCGCCGCCGAGGGCGTCAGCGAGCTGGGCATCGAGAAGCGGGACTGGACGGGCATGGACACCGTCGAGGCGATCGCGGCGACGGGGTCGCAGGACCGTCAGGTGATCCTGACGCCGAAGCCGGGCGCGCGGCTGCCGCTCGTCGAACTGGACAAGCCCGTCTCGGTTCTGCGGGTCGACGAGAAGACGGGGGGCGTGCACCGCGTCCATGGTCGCCCCTTTGTCCGCGAACGCGCCGACGGCCGCACGCACCGCGTCGGCGGCGGCGGCTTCTGGCAGATCCACCCGAAGGCGGCGGACACCCTGGTGACGGCGGTGATGCAGGGCCTGCTGCCGCGCAAGGGCGAGACCGCGCTCGACCTGTACTGCGGCGTCGGCCTCTTCGCCGGCGCCCTCGCGGACCGGCTCGGCGAGAAGGGCGCGGTGCTCGGCATCGAGTCCGGCAAGCGCGCGGTGGAGGACGCCCGGCACAACCTCGCCGACTTCCCCCGGGTGCGCATCGAACAGGGCAAGGTCGAGTCGGTCCTGCCGCGCACCGGCATCACGGAGGTCGACCTGATCGTCCTGGACCCGCCCCGCTCCGGCGCGGGCCGGCAGACCGTGTCCCACCTGTCGTCACTGGGCGCACGCCGCATCGCCTACGTCGCCTGCGACCCGGCGGCCCTCGCCCGGGACCTGGCGTACTTCCGGGACGGCGGGTACCGGGTGCGGACACTGCGGGCGTTCGATCTGTTCCCGATGACCGCGCACGTGGAGTGCGTGGCGATTCTTGAGCCTGCCGAGAAGGGTGTCTGACCTGCTGCTTTGTATTCCAGGTGGTTGATTCGACTTGTTTTCGCTCGCGGAATGCTTCGGCTGAGGTCCGCTTGTGCGGAACGGAGGTCTCGAGTGGCTGGTATCACCTCGCCACCTAGATACCAGTCCGGTATCATCGCTGTATGGCGATGACACTCCGACTCCCCGACGACCTTGACGCGAAGCTCACCGAGCGTGCTCGTCGGGAGCGCCGCAGCAAGCAGGAACTTGCCATTGAGGCCATCCGTGACGCCCAGAATCGGGCCGAGCTGAAGGTCGATGATGTCCTGGCCGAGCTCATGGACAGCGATGCGGAGATCCTGGACTACCTGAAGTGACCGAAGTGCGCTACATCCAGATCGACGAGATCCTGGCCATCGCCCGCACGGTCAACGGTACCGAGCACAGCGTGCGCGACATGGGACTTTTGGTGTCAGCGATCGAACGGCCCCGGACCAACGTGTTCGGAGCCGAGCTGTATCCCACGCTGCACGAGAAGGCGGCGGCACTGCTGCACTCCGTCGCCCGCAATCACGCGCTGATCGACGGCAACGAGCGCACCGCCTGGCTCGCCATGCGCGTCTTCCTGCGGTTCAACGGCGTCAGCGCAAGTACCGTCCCGCCGCCCGTCTCCATTGCCGGCCCGTTCGTCGAGGAGGTCGCGCAGGACGACATCGATGTACCGGTCATCGCCAAGCGCCTGTCGGTCTGGTTCCCCGTTTCCTGACGTTCGACGTCGTGAGGTCCGGGGCGGAACGAGTACGTTGCCTTGCCACCGGGGCCGCCGTCCTCCTCGCAGGGGTGTGGGCCGGGCTCGCCCGGGGCGCCGACGGCCACCTGCCGCTGCTGATCTCCGGCAGCTTGGCGCTCGCCCTCGCCGGCGCGCCGCCGGCCGTCGCCCGCTCACGGACCGCGGCCCGCTGACCGCGTCTTCGCCGTCGGCGTTACTGCGAAGGCTGCCGCACAAACACCTGGCGTGACAGGTTCTGATCAAAAATTTCTCCAAGTGCCTGACGCCTCCTTCCGCTCGTGATCAGGTCCCTGCGACGGCTGTATCAACGCCCGTTTGGGAGGACCTGGTGTCAGCACCAACCCGTAAGAGACGATGGCTCACGATCTGTGCCATCACCGCGTCGGCCGGACTCGTCGCGATACCCGCGAGTGCCGCGCCCGATCGGCACGGCAGCCCCTTCGGGGCCCGGACGCTCGCGCAACTCGCCAAGGAGCGGGAGCAGTCGGTGGGTGCCGTGAGCCCCAAGGTGAAGGGGGAGGACGGCGACGGCGGTAACGAGGCGGACGAGATCGCCGAGGGCGCGGACCAGTACGCCGAGGCCCGCACCTCGCCCGGCGTCGTCGCACCGGGCGCGTACGGTGCCGCCTGGGATGGCCTGAACAACCTGCCGAGCACCAGCGGCAGTTGGCGGCACGTCACGAATCGCCCGTACAACTCCGACGACCCGCGTTACCGCGACGTCGACTCCAACTCCAGTGGCGGTTCCGGCAACGTCACCGGCCGGATGGCCGCGATGGCGGCCGATGACGACGGGTACGTGTACGCGGGCAGTGCGGGCGGCGGCGTATGGCGCTCGCGCACCGGTGGCGGTCACTGGCAGCCCATCAGCGACCGGCTGCCCTCGCAGTCCACCGGTGCGCTGGCGCTGGACGGCGCCGGGCGGCTGTGGCTGGGCACCGGCGAGGCCAACACCAACGCGGATGCGTACCTGGGCAGTGGCGTGTACGTGCTGTCCGACCCGCACCATGGCACGTTCTCCACGCGCAGCCGGGTCGGTGGCGACGAGCTGGAGAGCACCACCGTCCGCCAGTTGCGGTTCGGAGCCGGCAAGGTGTGGGCCGCGACCAGCGAGGGCGTGTGGAGCCACTCCACGAAGACGCTCAGCGGCGCCTGGAAGCTGGAGTTCGCGCCCAACCCCGGCTATCTGCCGGGTGGTTCGAAGGCCAACGACGACAGCGCCGCGTACAAGAACATCACCAATGACATCGCCGTCGACCCCAAGGACCCCTCCAAGGTGATCCTGGCCGTCGGCTGGCGCAGCGGTGACGACTACAACGGCTTCTACACCAAGGTCGGCGGCAGCTGGCAGCGGATCACCAGCGGCTTCGGCGAGCTGCCGACCGACGCGGACAACGTCGGCACGGTCACCTTCGCCCGTTCCGCCGACGGCTCACGCTACTACGCCATCGACCAGTCGCCCGCGCAGATGGCGGCCAACCCGGACAGCGGCCTGGAAGGCATCTACAGCGCCGCTTCCCCGTTCGGACCCTGGACGAAGATCGCCGACTACAAGCAGCTGGCCACCGACGGTTCGGCGCTGACGACCAGCGGCTACATGCCGGGCGTACAGGCTTGGTACAACCAGTTCCTGACCGTCGACCCGGCCGACCCGAAGCACGTGTACGCGGGCCTGGAGGAGGTCTACGAGACGAAGGACGGCGGCAGCACCTGGTCGACCGTCGGCCCGTACTGGAACTTCACGTTCCCCTGCTGGAGCATCGACCCCGCCAAGCAGTCCGGTACCTGCGACCAGACCACCCACTCCGACCAGCACGGCGTGGCGATCGGCAGCTACCACGGCAAGAGCTACGTGTACGTCGGCAACGACGGCGGTGCCTACAAGCGCCCGGCCGACGGCTCCCAGGACGCCTCCGGGCACGCCACCGACTGGACCTCGCTCAACGACGGCACCATCGACACCCTCCAGTACTACTCCGTGGGAGTCGGCAAGGACCTCGACCACGGCGGTGTCTCCGTCACCGGCGGTCTGCAGGACAACGGCCAGTCCGTCCTGCGCAGCAACGACAAGGTGATGGGCTCCAACTTCGGCGGGGACGGCGGCGACACCCTCACCGACCCGGCCAACGGCTGCAACATCGCCGAGGAGTACGTCTACCTCGCCGTCCAGATCACCCAGAACTGCGGCGTCAACGACGGCTCCTGGACCACCGATCCCGGCAAGGCCACGTCGTACAACGTCGCCCCTGCCGACAACGCCACCAGCGAGGCCCGCTTCATCGCCCCGCTCGCGGCCGACATGAACAACAGCTCGACCTGGATCGCGGGCGGTCGGCACATCTGGGTGCAGACCCACGGTTACGCCATCCGCAGCGGTTCCGAGTGGAAGAGCGTGTACGACCTCGGCGCCGGCCGCACCGCGACCGCCGTCGCGGCCTCGGGCGGCAAGGTCTACGCCGCCTGGTGCGGCCCCTGCAACAACCAGGGCTTCGCCCGCGGCATCTCCGTCGGCAACGCGGACGGCACCGGCTGGCACGACATCACCCTGCCCGTGGACGGAACCGTCCCCAACCGCTACCTCAGCGGCTTCGCCATCGACCCGAAGAACGCCGACCACGTGTTCCTCGCGGTCAACGGCTTCTCCCGGCACTGGACGGAGGGACCCGGCGCCGGCGTCGGCCACGTCTTCGAGTCCACCGACGGCGGCACCACCTGGAAGGACATCTCGGCCAACCTCCCGGACGTGCCGACCAACTCCGCCGTCGTCACGGCGAACGGCGGTCTGGCCGTCGCCACCGACCTGGGCGTCGTCTGCCGGGCGCCGGGCCGCACCACGTGGCAGCGCGTCGGCTCCCTTCCGGCCGTCGCCGTGCTCCAGCTGAAGCTGAGCCCAGACGGCAGCACGCTGTACGCGGCCACACACGGCCGTGGCATCTCCTCGATCGGGGCGCGTGACTGCGCCTGACGGTGAGGTGGAGGGGTGATCCCGGATGCCGGGGTCACCTCTCCTTCGGGTACGGGACCACCGTGACGTCGAGCGTGAAAGCGCCGCGCGCCGCGCCCGCCACGTCCGGCGCCTTGGCCGGCGCGGTGACCTTGCGGTGCCGGCCCGGGTGCCGCGTCGGGGTTCACTGACACCGCCGGTGTCGCCCAGGGGCTGGAGGCGAAGGCGGGCAAGCTCGTGGGCGTGCTGTTCGCGATCGCGCTCCTGGACGCCTCGATCATCGGCGCGTTCGCGGTTTCGCTGTCCACCGCGTACGCCATCGGTGACGTGCTGGGCATGAAGCACTCGCTGCACCGCGGGGTGGGCGGCGCCAAGGGCTTCTACGCCGTCTACGCCAGACTGGTCGCCGCCGTGATCGTGCTGATCCCGGGCTTGCCGCTGGGCCTGCTGACCGAGGGCGTACAGACGCTCGCCGGGGTGCTGCTGCCATCCGCGTCGGTGTTCCTGCTGCTGCTCTGCAACGACAAGGCCGTGCTCGGCCCGTGGATGAACGGCCCGAAGACCAACGCGTTCACCTCGGCCGTGGTCGGAGTCCTGGTCACCCTGTCGATCATCCTGACCGCATCGGTCCTGTTCCCCGGCATCACCTCCGGGGCGATCCTCGACATCATGGCCGCCTGTGGCGTCGTCGGGGTGGCGGCTGCCGGCTACGCGTTCACCCGCCGCCACACGGGCACCAAGGAGGACCCGATCGACCGGACCGGCAAGGACGAGTGCGGATGCCGCCGCTGCAGACGCTGACCCGGCCGACCATGTCCAGCGCCCGCAAGATCGGCATGGGCGCCCTGCGGACCTACCTGCTCATCGCGATGGTCCTGGTCGTCATCAAGATCGTCCAGGTTGCACTCGGCAACTGAGGTCCGCTGGTCACCAGCACGTCCTGGGACACCGGCCCGGCCCGGCGCCCCAGGACGGTCAGAACAACACCTCCGCCACTTTGCTCACCGGAGGACGTCCGCGATGCTCGCTGCCATTGACCTCGTCCAGCCCGCGGCACCGCCCGCCGGCGAGGACCTCCTGATGACCGCCTCGTCGACGCCCTGGGCATGGTCGAGATCCCCGAGCCGCCGGTGCCGGCCGCTCGGGCGGCGTCTGGCTCGCGACCGCCGGCGACAGCGTCCAGCTCCACCTGGGCATCGAGACTCCTTCGGGCGCTGGCCTGACGGCATCGGGGCGGCGCCCGCTCTCAGGCAACCCGGGGCAGGGACTTGTGGCCCCAGGACAACGGCTCGGTGACGGGCCAGGATGGAACAGGAAGGGAGAGTTTGTCATGCGGACCCTGCCTCACCCGCGCACCGGCGAAGGTGCCGTCGTGCTGGGGGTGCTCACACTGATCGTGCTGGAGATGACCGCGCTGGCCACGGCGCCCGCCCGGGACCGGCCGCTCGTCAGTGGGGCTCTCATCGGCGCGGCCACCGCCGCGTTCGTCGTGGTGGCAGCCATGTGGCACAGCCACCGGAACGCCGCCCGCAACGCCCGGCGGTGCCTGCCGGAAGCGGTCGATGAGTCGTGGTTCACCGCCCGCACGCTGGACGGCTTCCCCATGGAGGCCGTACGCCCGCATCTGCTCGGCAAGAACGCGCCCAGTCTCGACCGCCTGTACACCGCGTGGATCTTTGCCACTCAAGGCCAGGATGCCGCCTGGCTGGCACGCAACCTCGACCTGCCCGAAGATCTCATGGATCTCCTGGTCGAGGCCGCTCGGCAGCATCACTGACCGGCCGAGGCCCGGTCAGGAGCTGCCGAGCCGGATCGCCTTGATGAGCAGCAGCAGCGCGCTGAGGATCAGGTAGCCGCGCAGCGCCATCATGCCCAGGCGAGTGCCGGCCGACCAGCGCACCGGCCGCAGGAGTGCCAGGGGCGGCATGCGCCAGGCGAGCTTCTCGGCCTGCGACATCACGGGCGCCTTGTGAGCGGGCATGCGGCGCCCGGCGACGCGGAGCACGACGGCGGTCGTGATCAGGCCCACGACCAGTGCGATCGCCAGCCAGATGGTGAGGCGGGTGACGTTGATCGTGGGGAAGAGCGTGGTGGCCATCAGCGTGCCGGAAAGCATCAGGAGGGTGGCGATGATGACGGTGGCCAGGACGTTCAGCCAGCGCGGGTTGACCCAGGGGCCGAGCACCTCGGTGTCGTTGCACAGCAGGAGCAGGAACACGCTCGCGGAGGGCAGCAGCAGTCCGGCGAGGGCCTGCACGGCTTCCGTCATCAGGCCGAGCGGCGCGCCCGGGATGAGGACGATGGCGGCCGCGAACAGGACCAGCAGGGTGTAGGAGGCGTAGAACTGCTTGGCCTCGCCGAAGCTGCGGTGCAGGGAGTGGCGCAGGTTGAACACGTCACCGAAGGCGTAGCTGGTGGCCAGCGTGACGGCGGCCGCGCCGATGATGCTGGAGTCCAGCAGGACGACGGCGAACAGCACGCCCAGTACCGGGTGGTGGCGGCCGAGGGTGTCGGCGACTCCGGCGGCGTCCGTGAAGTGGCCGTGGGCGGCGGTGCCCCGGGCCGCGAAGTCGGCGATCATGATCAACGCGGCGGCGCCCGCGACGACCACGAGGGAGCCCATCACCGTGTCGGCGCGCTCGTAGCCGATGAAACGCGGGGTGATGCGTTTGTCGATGACGTTGGACTGCTGGAAGAACAGCTGCCAGGGCGCGACGGTGGTGCCGACCAGCGCGATGATCAGCAGGACGGCTTCGCTGGTGGCGCCGCCCTGGATGCCGGGCACCACGAAGTCATGGGCGGCGCGGCCCCACTGCGGCCGGGACATCAAGGTCAGTGGGATCAGCAGCAGGCTGGCGCCGATGAAGGCGAACATCGCTCTCTCCCAGCGGCGGAAGGAACCGCTGGCTGTCACGGCGACAAGGACGGCAGCGGCCACCGGAACGACGACGTACCGCGAGACACCGAGATGTTCCGCGCCCAGGGAGATGCCGATGAACTCGGTCACGATGGTGAGGAAGTTCAGCAGAAAGAGGTCGCCGACACTGAACCAGCCCCAGAAACGTCCGAACCGCTCGGTGATCAGACGCGCGTGGCCGACGCCGGTGACCGCGCCCAGCCGTACGACCATCTCCTGATTGACGATCAGGACCGGGATGAGCAGGAGCAGCACCCAAAGGAGCGAGTAGCCGTAGTTCTGGCCCGCCTGTGCGTACGTGGCGATGCCGCCCGCGTCGTTGTCACCGACCATCACGATGATGCCGGGGCCGACGATGGCCAGCAGGGTCAGCAGCCGGGCCTTGAACCCGGGGTGCTCCTCGACGCGCTCGCGGGGGACGCGTCCGAAGGCGCCCCGGATCTCGCCGAGGTGGGCTTCGTCGAGTACGGCACTGGGCCGCGCCCGGCGGGATTGCGGCGGGCCGGGGCGGGGGGCAGGCTTCCTCGCCGGGGAGCCGGGGCCGGCGGCGGCCCTCCCCGCGGGCGGTTCGGCGGGACGCTCCGTAGGCGGCCCCGCTGGGCCCATGCGCTCCGAAGGCTCCGGGGGCCGCTCGCGCCCTGCCGGACGAGGCTTTGCCGGTTCGGCCGGGCCGTCGGCGCGGCTCGGGGGCTTGGGATGCTCGGGTCCAGGTTGGGGCGAGGGCTCGGGGCGGGAGGGCTGGCCGGGGCGTGCCGGGGGCTCGGGGCGGCCCGTTCCGGTGGGCCGGTCGTCCGCGTTCATGATGCGGGTGGCATGTCGTGCGGGGAGTGTCGGGGGCCGGCCTCCTCCATGCGGTGGGCCGGGTGCGGGGCCGGCTCGCGTCGCCGCCAGTCCTCCGGGATGACAACCTCCAGGACGTCGTCGACTGTGATGACGCCCAGGATGCGGTCCTCGGCATCCACCACCGGGACGGTGAGCAGGTTGTAGTCCGTCATGAGCAGGGCGACATCCTCGACATCGGTGTCCGGCCCGACCCGGACCGGATCACGGTCCGCCACCTCGTCCAGCCGCGCGGCCGGATCGGCCTGCAGCAACTCCACGAGGGTGACCACACCGAGCAGCCGCTGCTCCTCCCCGACCAGATACGCGCTCGTCAACGCCTGGGGCTGCAGGGCACGCGCCTCACCCGCCGCCTGAAGCACCTCCGCGACGGTGCTGCCGCCCGCCATGGCCAGGACGTCGAGCGCCATCAGCCCTCCCGCGCTCGAGGGGTTGAAGCCCATCAGCGTCAGCACCTTGGTGTGCTGCCCTGCGGGGAGCGCGTCCAGGATGGGCTGGCGCCGGCTCTGCGGCAGGTCGTTGATGGCGTCTGCGGCGTCGTCGGCGCGCATACGGGCAATGACCTGGGCGATCTCGGCGTTGCTGCGTTCGCCCAGCAGGCGGGTCTGCGAGTCGGGCTCCAGCTCCTCGAACACGTCGGCTTCGAGCTCGGGGTCGGCGTGGACGGTCTGCAGGATCTCGTGGGACTCGGTGCGATTGGCGTCCTCCAGGAGATCGGCGAGGTCTGCGGGCTTCAGGCGGCCGAGGCGGGCGAACGGCCCTCGCACCCGGGCGGAGCGGGCGTGGCCGATCAACGGCTCGAAGGACTTCCAGTCCCGCCAGTCGGGCTGGGCGGCATGCCCCCTGACGAGACTCCACAGGCGTGGCGGCCGCCTGGTGTCCAGGCAGGTCAGGACCCACTGGTCCAGCTGCTGCTCCAGCGCGATGTCGTACGCCCGGACCAGCTCGACGCCGGCCACGTCGATGACCCGGTGGCCCAGCACGTCCGCCCTCAGCAGCACCTCGCCCTCGCGCCGTTCGAAGTGGCGCAGATCGACCCGTGGGCTCGCCAGCGTGATCTTGTCCGTGTCCAGGTCGGCGACCTGTTCGGCGGGCAGGAACACCGTCCGTCCGCCCACCCGGGCGACCAGCCCGGTGACCAGCGGATAGTCGCGCCCCCGCAGTCGCACGATGACGTCGGCGAGCCTCCCCACCACCTCACCGTCGTCGCCGACCACCGGCCTGCGGAGAAGCCGAGCGAGATGCATGACGCGGTCCACACCACCACGCTAGACATAAAGGCGCCAACAAGGACAGAAGGGGCGGTTACGTGTCCTGGATTCCGGCAGGCTGTGGCTTGCTCGGCCTCGCGGGCGGCGTGGGTGTCCGCCCGGCCGGAAGCGTGGGGCTGATGGTGTCCAGGGTGGCCGACGCTGCGACGAGTGGAGTGACCAGGGCGGGACTGCGCGCCGCCGACGGGCTACGGGCCGCAGCCGCCGCTCGCGCCGCGCCCCCCGCACCCCTGCCGCCGGGAACGCGGGTTGTTGCTGATGGGCGCCTCCCGAAGCGGGGTATGGGGTCAGGCGGCGCCCGCTGAAATCCACCTTTGCACGACGGATTCCGGCAGGTGACCGTCTGCGGCGATGACGTGCTCGGGTATGCCGCTGCGCCAGGCGTCGACCGCGGCTCGGCGCAGGCCGGCGGCCCGGGAGGCGAGCCCCGCGCGCAACGCATCCGCGGAACCGGCTGCCAGTTCCGGGGCGTCCTCCGCCAGTCGCCGGGCCGCCTGACGGACGGCGTGGCGGGCGCTGCGGATGTCGAGGTCGTTCATGCCGCCGCCTCCCGTTCCGTGTCCACGGACGTGTCGTCCAGGTGCCAGTGCAGGTCGCGGACGCCCGGTTCCAGGGACAGCCGGGCGATGAGCTGCTCCAGGCTCCGGGCGGGATCGCCGGTCAGGGAGACAGTCGCCCTGAGCTCTGTGCTCTCCTGGCCGTCGCGCCGCACCCGCAGCCCGGTCGGCGCGAGCCCGTCGTTGCTCAGGGCTTGGAGCAGCAGCGCGCGGACGTGGGTCTCGTCGGCTCGGTCGCAGACCAGGTGGACCGTGGCCCCCATGCCCTCGTTGTCGGGGTCGCGCTGCGGGACGCGGTCGATCAGGCGGCCTGCCGGACGCAGCAGCAGGTGTACGGCGATGACAACGGCCGTGCCGATGAGGCACAGGTCCAGTCGGCCGGAGGCTGCGAGCACGCCGACCGCTGCCGAACACCACAGCGTGGCCGCGGTGTTGAGGCCGCGCACGCCGCCGCCCTCGCGCAGGATGACGCCGCCGCCGAGGAAGCCGATGCCGGAGACCACGTAGGAGGCGACGCGGGTGGGGCTTCCGGGGTCGCCGACCGCCTCGCTGTAGAGGACGAACAGCGTGGCGCCGACCGCCACGAGGGCGTTGGTGCGCAGTCCCGCCATGCGGGCACGCCACTGGCGCTCGACGCCGATCAGGGCGCCGCAGCCGACGCCGACCGCGAGCCGGAGTGCGAAGTCGAAGGTGGTCAGGTTCGCCATGAGGACCTCCCTGGCGCCGCCAGGCGGGACAGGTCGAGGGCGTGGCAGCCGTGGTCCGGGAAGGGGGCTAGCCGACGCCCGAGGAGCAAGGGGACACGGGGATGCCGGGCCTGACGAGGCCCGTACTACTGCTACTGCAGTCCATGCCGCTCACCTCCTCCGTTCCTCCGCCGGCCGGATCCTGACCTTCCGGCACTCAAAGCAAACTCATTGTTGCACATCGACGCAATTAGAGCAGTGTGGCCCTGGTCTCAACGGCCGAGTGTCGCCGGAACCCGCCTGCCCTTGCAGTCGCCGGGGCTGACGGTGACCTGCGCAGATGCCTGCGAAGCGGGGTCCCGGCAGGCGCCAGACGCTATTTGCGTATTGACGCAATGACCGGCACACTACGTGTCGGCACCCACGTGCCCCGGCACGAGGCCCAGTGCTCCTTGTCCAACGGAATCGCATGACTGAACGGAGGCGCTGTGGACGCCGACCCACCCAGTCCTGGCTGCCTCATCGGCAGTCTCTGATCACTTCCGTACCCGACGGCCATGAACGCCCCCGAGGGTTCGTCCGGCCGTGACGGAAGGCCGCGGCTGTGCGCGCCCCGCGCCCCCACTCGCGGCACCCACCCGCTCTCACTCTCCACTTTCTTTAGTGGTTTCTTGCCATGCCGCGCCATGCTGCCCCGGGCTTCGGCGTGACTGCCTGTGCGGTCGCGCCCGGGTGCCAGTGTGGCCCGAGCGTGGTTGGAGGTTCATGTGATGTCGTTCCGGACGAGCACGACGGCGACGCGGTCGTCGTTCTCCGCTCGGTTCACGGGCCGCCTGTCCCGCCTGTCCTGGGTGGACATCGTGGTCGCCGCCGCCGTGCTGGTACTGCTGTACGTCGCCCTGCGGGTCGGCAAGGGGACCACGGTCGCCTTCTCCATCAGCCGACACGCCAAGGTCGACACCAGCGTCAGCCAGCTGCCCTATGACGCGGCCCGCTCGCTGCTACGCATGTTCGTCGCGCTGGGCGTCTCCACCGTCTTCACCTTCGTCTACGCCTACACCGCGGCCACATCCCGCCGCCTGGAGCGCATCCTGATCCCGGCGCTGGACATCCTGCAGTCCGTCCCCGTCCTCGCCTTCCTGACGGTGGCCGTGACCGGGTTCGTCGCCCTGTTCCCGGGTTCGATGCTGGGCCTGGAGTGTGCGTCGATCTTCGCGATCTTCACATCGCAGGCGTGGAACATGACGTTCAGCTTCTACCACTCCCTCACCTCCCTTCCTCGTGAACTCGACGAGCTGTCACGGTCGTTCGGCTTCACCCGGTGGATGCGGTTCTGGAAGGTGGAACTGCCCTCCGGCATGATCGGCCTGGTCTGGAACGGCATGATGAGCTTCGGCGGCGGCTGGTTCTTCCTCGTCGCCTCCGAGGCCGTCACCCTCGGCAACACCAGCTACACCCTGCCCGGCGTCGGCTCCTACGCCGGAGCCGCGATCACCGACGGCAACCTCGGCAAGGTCGGGTGGGCCATCCTCACCATGGCGATCATGGTGATCGGTGTGAACTTCCTGTTCTGGCGTCCCCTGACGGCCTGGGCGGAGAAGTTCAAGAACGAGCAGTCCGAGGCGAGCGAAGTCCAGCGGTCGTTCGTCCTGGACTTCCTGCGCCGCTCGCACTGGCCGCAGCTGCTGGGCCGCGCCCTGCGTCCCGCCGGGCGGGCCATGAACAAGGCGGGGCGGGTCTTCGGCGTCGACGACCACCCGCTCGTGGTCGACCGCACGAGGCAACGGACCGGCGACATCGCCTTCGCCCTCGTCGCCGGAGGGCTGATCGTCTGGGGTCTGGTCGACCTCTTCGGTTACGTCCACGACCACACCGGCCTCGGCGTGTTCGGCGAACCGCTGCTGCTCGGGCTGGCCACGCTTGCCCGCGTCGTCGTACTGGTCGCCGTCGCAACCCTGGTGTGGGTGCCGATCGGGGTGAAGATCGGCTTCTCGCCGAAGCTGACCCGCATCGCCCAGCCCGTCGTCCAGGTCCTTGCGTCCTTCCCCGCCAACTTCCTCTTCCCGCTGGCGGTGTGGTTCTTTCTCAAGACCGGGCTGACGATCAACATCGGCGGCGTGTTCCTGATGGCGCTCGGCGCCCAGTGGTACATCCTCTTCAACACCATCGCCGGCGCCATGGCCATCCCCACCGACCTGCGCGAGGCCATGGACGACCTGGGCGTCACCGGCTGGCAGCGGTGGAAGCGGCTGATCATCCCGGGGATCTTCCCGGCGTACGTCACCGGCGGCATCACCGCCTCCGGCGGAGCCTGGAACGCCTCGATCGTCTCCGAGGTCGTCGGCTTCGGCGGCACCACGCTGGCCGCGACCGGCCTGGGCGCCTACATCGCCCACGCCACCGCGGCCGCCAATTTCCCCAAGCTGATCGCGGGCGTGGCGGTGATGAGCCTGTACGTCGTCGGCCTCAACCGCTTCTTCTGGCGCCGCCTGTACCGGCTGGCCGAGTCGCGCTACTCCCTCTGAACTTCCCTCCCTCTAGGACCTCTCATGGCGATGAACACCCTCACCACGGCCAAGGACCTGCGCGCCGCCGACGGCGAACTGCTGCTGGAGACCGTCGGCCTGACCAAGTCCTATGCCGGCGCCGACCGCGAACTGCCCGTCCTGTCCGGCATCGACCTCCAGATCCGCGCCGGCGAAGTCGTCGCCCTGCTCGGCAAGTCCGGCTCTGGCAAGTCCACCCTCCTGCGCTGCCTGGCCGGCCTCGTGCCCGCCAGCTCCGGCACCGTCACCTACAAGGGCACCCCGCTGACCGGCGCCAACCCCGGCACGGCGATGGTGTTCCAGACCTTCGCGCTGCTCCCTTGGCTGACCGTGCAGCAGAACGTCGAACTGGGCTTGGAGGCCAAGGGAGTCGGTGCCGCCCAGCGCGCCGAGGCAGCCCGGCAGGCCATCGACCTGATCGGCCTGGACGGCTTCGAGTCCGCCTATCCCAAGGAACTGTCCGGCGGCATGCGCCAGCGCGTCGGCTTCGCCCGTGCCCTCGTGGTCGAGCCGGACGTCCTGATGATGGACGAGCCGTTCTCCGCCCTCGACGTGTTGACCGCCGAGAACCTGCGCGGCGAGCTGATGGAACTGTGGGAGTCCGGCCAGTTCCCCACCCGTGCCATCGTCCTCGTGACGCACAACATCGAAGAGGCCGTCCTGATGGCCGACCGGATCGTCGTCCTCGGCTCGCGCCCCTACGGCCAGATCCGTGAGGTCTTCGAGGTTGGCCTGGACCGCCCGCGCGACCGGAATTCGACCGCCTTCGAGGACCTGATCGACCGCGTCTACCGCACCATGACCGGCCGCCAGAAGGAGGGCCGCACCCCGGGCCGCGCCGAAGCCGTGGAGCTGGACAAGCGCACCCCCGCCAACACCCCGCTCCCGCAGGCCAGCGTCGACGGCCTGTCCGGTCTGGCGGAGATGGTGTTGCATCGCGGCGGTCGCTGCGACCTGGCCGACCTCGCCGACGACCTCGGCCTGGCCGTGGACGACATCCTCCCGCAGGTGGACGCCCTCGAACTGCTCGGCTTCGCCCAGGTGACCGGCGACGACCTGCTGCTCACCGACACCGGCACGGCGTTCGCGAGCGCGGACGTCCAGGAGTCGAAGAAGATCTTCGCCGAGGCGGTCCTCAACCACGCCCCGCTGGTCCAGCTCATCACCCGCAGCCTGCGTCAGAACCCCGGCCGCGTCCTGCGCGCCGGTTTCTTCCGCGACATCCTGGCCCACCACTTCACCAGCGAGCAGGTCACCGAGCAGCTGGAGGCGGCCACCGACTGGGGCCGTTACGCCGAGCTGTACTCCTACGACGCCGAGCCGCAGGAGTACAGCCTCGATGAGGAGGACGACACCGGCTCGCGGATGCAGTAAGAGCTCCGGACAAAATGGGCGCCCGGCTCGCGGCGCCTGGCACGCAATCCCCCAAGCCGTGCAAGCCGGCCAACGCTGTGCTCGGCATCGCGGAAGCACACATCCTCGATGCCGAGGCGCCTCACAGGACGCCTCGGCACCGAGGTATCGCCCGCCGATCTTCGCGCGATACCTCGGCTACTGGCCGAGCCCCGGCCGCACGGCCAGTGTCCTGCGCGCCGTGGCGGACCGTTGCTGCGCTATCGCTGCTGCCTCCTCGCCCGAACCGCCACGGGGTTGCCCCGAGTCGTCGTCCGCCCTCGCCACGAGCTGCGCCTCCTCCAGCAGCCCGCGCACGCCCGCCGCCCGGTAGTAGATCCGCGTGCCCTCCCGCCGCGTGGTCACCAGCCCGGCTGTTCGTAGCTTGGCCAGGTGCTGCGAGGTCGCCGCCACATGGGCGTCCAGGATCCGGGCCAGGTCGCTCACGGGCAGTTCACGGCCGCTGCTCAGGGCCCACAGCAGTCGGTAGCGCGAGGGGTCGGCCACCGCCTTGAGCACCGCCACCGCACGCTCCGCGGCCTCCGCATCCCACGCCTGTCCTTGCCCATCCATGCAACTATGGTAGCGGGCATTCACACCAGTTCAGCCTGCACGTCGTGTGGATCTCCGTGGAAGGTTCCTGAGTTCGCGGAGGTCGCGAGCTCTTCGGCCTGCACCCACAGTCACATCGGCGCGGTAGCCGCCGCTCACGAGGTCTTCACCCGCGCGTCGGCGGCGAGCAGTGACGGTGACGGCAGCGGGATGCCCGCGGTGTCCGGAAGCACCGGAACGGCCGGCACAGCGGTGGCTCCGGTGGTGGTGGCATTCGGGAACTGCGGCTGCGGGCCGGGCGCGGCCACGTCGGTGAACGGGATACCTGCGGGCGCCGCCGGCCTCGCCCATGTGCCCGACGGCGTGGTCGACGTGGCGGGAACCGGGCATGACGCGGTTGTCGCGAGCCGGGCGGGTACGGTCGTTCGAAGGGTGTTGCCGCGCAGGCAGTTGCCCTGTCCGCGGGTGGCGGTGGGGAACGTCCAGCCGACGTCGACGCCGTTGCCGGTGAACGTGTTGTCCGTGATCTGGTTGCCGTTCGGGTGGATGTCGGCGGTCGCGGTGATCACGAATCCGGCGCTGGTGTTGCCGGTGATCCGGTTGCGGAGGAACCGGTTGTCGCTGCCGCCGTCGACGCCGATGCCGATACCCCAGCCTCCGTCGGCCTGTTCGGGCGTCTGTGTCTGCTGGTTGTCCGCGATCAGGTTGCCGGCGACGACGGCGCCTTGCTGCGGGAGCAGCTTCTCCTGGTGGTCGGAGTTGGTGGTCAGTCCGACGCGGTTACCGACGAGACGGTTGCCGACCACGTACATGTCGCCGCTGGCGTTGGTGCCCTCGTAACCGACCGCGTTGAGTTCGGCGACGTTGTCCCGCACCACGATGTGACACGGCTTGCACTGCCCGACGTAGATCCCCGAGTCGGCCCCGCCTGACGCGTAGGAGTGCTCGATGACACCGTTCTGCGCGGAGAACGCGTAGATGCCGTACAGACCGTTGCGGGTCGCGGTCACGTACGAGACCAGGAACGACTTCAGGAAGGTGACGGGCTCATCGCCGGTGTCGTAGCCGCCGCTTCCCCCCGGCAGACCGGCGGCCGCCTTCGCCGAACCGGTGACCAGCACCCCGTTCTGCGTGTTGTTCTCCACGGTCAGGTTCTCCACTGCCACCCCCGGTGCCGCGACGATGACACCGTTCGGCTGCTGCAACCGCCCGTCGATGACGACCTTGTCGCGGGACTCACCACGAAGAGTGACACGAGGCGTGGAGACCTTCACCGACTCGTGGTACACGCCCGGAGCGACCAGCACCAGGTCACCCGGGTGAGCGAGAGAGACCGCAGCCGAGATCGTCGGGGCGTCAGCCGGCACTCTGATCGTCACCTGCGCACCGGCCGGCCGGCGGCCCTTGCCCGATCCGCCATCGCCGCCGCCGCAGCCGACCACAAGCGTCAGCGTGCCCACGACCGCCGCCATCACGCGAAGAGCTAAACGAGGCATGATCCCAGTCTGGCACGACGCCCAATGCCGCGCCAAAATAGGGAGGTTGACCTACACGCGCGATGCGGGTGTGGCACTCTGCACACCATGCACCGAGCCGATCATCGCCCGTCACGCCGCGCGTTCCTCGATGTCACCGGCGCCATGGTGGCGGCCGGTCTCACCGCCGGGTGCACATCGGACTCCGCCCAGCCGGGCCGGCACGCCCCTTCCGCTTCCGCGGCGGCCACGCCGATACCGGTTCCGGCGACGGGCCGGCATCAGGCGGGCATCACGCTCCCCCAGCCGGCCCAGCCCAACCTGCTGGCCGTGGTGGCCGACCTCGGTGCCAGCGTGGCTCCCGGCCCGCTACTGGCCGAACTCGGCCAGGCCATCCGCACACTCACCGCCGGGACCGACCCGCGGCTGCTGGGCCTGCCGCCGGGCGACCTCACCGTGACCGTCGGCGTGGGCCCGCGGCTGGTGCGCACGGCCGGTGCCTCGCTGCCCGGCGCGGTCGACCTCCCGCGATTCTCCCGCGAGCGGATCGCCCCCCGGGCGCGCGGCGGCGACCTGCTGATACAGATCTGCGCCAGCGACGCGCTGCTCTTACCGGTCGCCGCCGCCGCACTCCTGGACCAGGCCGGTGACCGCATCCACGAACGCTGGCGGCAGTCCGCACGCCGCGGTACGAATGTGCCCCTCGGCAACGGCCTCACCGCCCCACGAAACCCGCTCGGTTTCATCGACGGCATCGTGGGCCCGCACACGACCGCCGAACAACAACGCGACCTGTGGCTGGCCGGGCCCCCTGCGGTCGCCGGCGGCACCCTTGCCGTACTGCGGCGCATGGAACTCGACCTGCCGCGGTTCGCCGCCCTGTCCGTGGCCGAGCAGGAGGCCGTCTTCGGGCGGCGCCGGGCCAGCGGCGTCCCCCTCTCCGGCGGCACCGTCGCCTCCGACCCGGAACTAGGAGCCAAGACGCCGGACGGACGCTACCTCGTCCCCGCCAACGCCCACGTGCGCAGGGCGAACCCCGCCGTCGTCGGCGTCGGCCTCATGCTCCGCCGCTCCTACAGCACCGACGAGCCCGCCCCCGGCCTGCTCTTCATCAGCTTCCAGAACGAGCTGCGGACCTTCACCGCCACCCTCACCCGCATGGATGTCTCCGACGCGCTACTGCCCTTCACCACCACGACCGCCAGCGCGACCTTCCTGATCCTCCCCGGCTTCGACCGGCGGCACCCGCTCGGTTCCCGGCTGTTCGGCTGATCACGCCGTGCCCGCGACTTCGGCCTCCGCTGCCGGGTCACATGGGCACATGGGTGAGCAGGCGCAGCAGATCCCCGGTGGCGTCCGCGGCGCCCAGCGCCGGCAGCGCCCCGAGTGCCAGCGTCGTCGCGGCGAGCGGCCACAGGCGCGGGGGAGGAGCGGCCTGGAGGGCGGCGATGCGGCGGCTGACCGCGCGGTCGGCGAAGCGCAGCGTGCACGCCGGTGCCCGGCGTCCCGCGCTCAGCGCGGCGCGCGCGAGGGCCCGGGCCGTGGTGGAACGGTCGCCGACGGCGTCGGCCGCCTGCTCGTCCGCCCAGCGTTCGACCAGGAACGTGACCGTGGTGCGGACGGGCGCGAGGAGCGGGTCGGCGGCGGTGGCGAGCGTCACGGCGGTCACCAGCAGCGCGTGCCGGTGGTACAGGTGGGCGCGCTCATGGGCCAGCAGCACCCGGCGCTCCGCGGGTTCGAGGGCGCTGAGCATCGCCGAGGTGACCAGGATCCGACCTGGTGCGCCGCCGCTGCCGGGGATGGCGAACGCCTGCGGCACGGGTGAGGCGGCGACGACCAGTTCGGTGTCCGGCGGATGCCCGGCGCACAGGCCCCGCAGCGCGCGCCGGGTCGCGCGCTCGGCGCGGGCGGCGCGGTACACGCGCACGGCGACCACGGCGAGAGCCAGTGCGGCGGCCAGGGCGACCGCTTCGGGAACCGGATCGGCCAACGGGTGGCCCTTGTCGCGGGCGTCCGCGACGACGGGCGGCGCCCGGTCGATCAGGGTGACCGCGAGCAGCAGCAGCGACCAGGTGGTGGCGGCCGCCGTGAACACGGCGGAGGCGGTCAGCACCCGGGCCGCGATCGCGGGCGCCACCCGCCGGCCGACCACCGGACCGATCGCGGCCAGCAACAGCGAGAGCAGGATCGGGAGGTAGACGTCGATCTTCATGCGGCGCCCCCGTTCGGATGCCGGTGCGCACCCCCGCCCAGGAGATCGCGCAGGGCCTGCTCCTCTTCGGGGCTCAGTCCGGTCACGAACTGCTGGAGCGTGGCGATCGGGTCGGGGCCGCGGTCGAGGGCTTCGTGCATGGCCTCGGCGGTGAGCTGGGCCGCGTTCTTGGCGGGCCGGTACGCGCCGCGCCGCCCGTCCACGTCGCGCAGCACGAGCCCCTTGTCGTAGAGGCGTTTCAGGATCGTGTGCACGGTGTTGTAGGCGAGGCCGCCGCCGATCCCGGCCTGGATCTCGGCGGGTGTGAGCGCCTGCTCGGTGGCCCACAGTGCGGCGAGCACCTCGCTCTCCAGCTCGCCGGCGCTGCGCCGTTCCGCCCTGCCCTGGGGGCCTCTGCCAGCCATGCCCGCAACCTTACAGCCCGTAGGGAAGCGGCCCGCGCGGGCGGTGACGGCGGCCGGGTGCGAGCCGGGATCACCCGTTCGGCGGAGCGTGTTCCACCGTGACCGGTGTGGCGAGCCGCTTCGCCCCGCAACGCCCCCTTGTCCGGGTTAACTTGTCTGTGCTTTGCCGACTTCATTCCCGACTTACGCCGTTGACCCTACGGCTTGTAGGGTGTGAGGCCCCTACGGTCTGTAGGGAAATGAGGGGTGGGCCGTGGCCAACAGCTCGAACATCACGCTCTCAGGAGTCCACCGGCTCGCCGGGCCGTCGGTCGCCGGCACCTCGTGGCGCGACCGCGGCCAGGGCCTGATCGCCGTGGTGGCGGCCGTCTTCACCCTGGCCCAGCTCGTTCTCGTACGGCCGGGGATGGGGCTCGGCTGGGACGAGACGGTGTACGTCAGCCAGGTCAGCGCCCACGCCCCCGCCGCGTACTTCAGCGCGCCGCGTGCCCGGGGCATATCCCTGCTGGTCGCGCCCGTCACCCTGTGGTCCTCGTCCACCGCGCTGCTCCGGGTCTATCTGGCGGTGCTTTCCGGGACCGCTCTGTACCTCGCCCTGCGCGCCTGGCGGGGGCTCTTCCCGGTCCGGGTGCTCGCGCTCGGCGGCGCCCTGTTCGCGAGTCTGTGGGTCACCCTGTTCTACGGGCCGCAGGCCATGCCCAACTACTGGGTCGCGATCGGCGCCCTGGCCGGTACCGGCTGCTTTCTGCGCGCCCCCGTCGACAGCACCCGCCGGGCGACCCTGTGGGGGGTCGCCGCGAGCGCCGCGCTCATGGCGTGGATGCGGCCCATGGACGCCCTGTGGATCACCGCACCCCTGCTGGTCCTCGCGGTGTCCCTGCGCCGGTGGCGGCGCCCCGCACTGCTGTTCGCGCTGGTGGCGGGGCTGGCCGCCGGGGCGGCCGAGTGGATCGCCGAGGCGTACGCCGCCGACTACGGGGGACTCGTGCGGCGCCTGTCCGAGGGCTCCCGCATCCAGGGCGGCCTGGGCTGGCACATCGCCCTCGCCGACCAACTGCGGAGCCTCTCCGGACGTGCCCTGTGCCGCCCGTGCACCGGTGCGCTGCCCAACCCCGCGGTGACCGCCTGGTGGTTCGCGCTGCCCGTGCTCGCCGTGCTCGCCGCGTTCGTCGCGGTCGAGGTCCTGCGCCCGGCCCGCACCCTGGTGCCGCTGGCCTGCGCGGCGACGGCGGCCTTCCCCTACCTCTTCCTGATCGACTACGCCGCGCCCCGCTTCCTGCTCCCCGCCTACGCTCTCCTCGCGATCCCGGTCGCCGACGCCCTCCTCCACCTGGCCACCGCACCGGACGGCCGGTGGCGGCCCATCGCCGGGGCACTCGTGGCGCTCGGGCTGGCCGGCCATCTGGCGGTGCAGTTCACGGTTCTGCACCGCACCGTGGCCCGCACCGGCGCCGACCGCCACGGCTGGTCCCGCACGGCCGCCGAACTGCACCGCCTCGGCGTCCGGCCGCCCTGTCTGCTGACCGGGAGCGAGTCCGTCCCGATCGCCTTCTACGCCGGCTGCTCCTCGGCCGGGGCCGGCGCCGGCGACGTCAACAGCACCGCCGCCGGCATCGCGCGCACCGCACAGCGCATGCCCGTCGCGTATCTGGGCGCCCCCACGGGCCGCCCGCCGTCGTACGCCCGCAACTGGCCCGCCCACCCCTTCGACGGCATCCGCCTGTACATCGCCCCCAGGACCACCCCGTCGACGGCCGCGGGCGGCCGTCGATGACGCCGCCCACGACCACGGAGACGGCCCCCCACGCCCAGGCGGCGGCGCCCACCCGGACCAGGGGTCTGCTGATACGCGCCCCCTGGCACACCGCCGTCACCCTCGTGGTGCTCGGGTGCACCGCGCTGCTCGCCCGGCGTCACTGGACCGTGATCGAGGCCGGCGCCGCCCGGCTCGCGGGAGCCGACCCGGGCTGGCTGCTGGTCGGGGCGACGGCCGCGGCGTCGACCTGGGCCTGCTCGGCCCTCGCCCAGCAGGGCGCGGTGGCCGAGGCGCTGCCCGGCGGGCGACTGGTCGCGGCGCAGTTCGCCGCCTCCGCCGCCAACCACGTGCTGCCCGCGGGCGTCGGCGCGGGCGCCGTCAACCTGCGCTTCCTGACCCGCTGCGGACTGTCCGTGCCCCGCTCGGCGACCGCGCTCGCGGTCAAGGCCACCGCCGGGGCCGTGACCCGCGGCGTGCTGATCGCCGTCCTCGCCCTCGCCGGACCCGGGCTGCTGCGTCTGCCGCGCCTCTCCCCGGCCGTCATGACGGTGGCGTCGCTCGCGACCGCCGCGCTCCCGTTGCTGCTGCTGTCCGGACCGCTGCGGCGTGCCGTGCGGGCCGTGTCGGCGGACGTACGGGCCGTGCACCGGCTGCCCGCCCGCGCGGCCGCCCTGTGGGGCGGATCCCTGGCCTTCGCCTCGCTGCACGCGCTGGTGGTCATCGCGGTCGGCCGCGCCCTCGGCCTGCCCCTGCCACCGGAGCGGATGGCGCTGGCCTATCTCGCGGCGAGCAGCGCGGCCGTCCTGCTGCCCACCCCGGGCGGCATCGGGTCCCTCGACGCCGCCCTCGCGCTCGCGCTCACGCTCGCCGGTGTCCCCGGCAGCGCGGCGGCCTCCGTGGTCCTCGGCTACCGGCTGCTGACGGTGTGGCTGCCGCTCGTCCCCGGCCTGGCGGTTCTCGGCCTGCTTCTGCGCCGCAAGGCACTGTGACCCGGTGGGGGCGGGCCGCGCCTTCGCCCTCGGCACCTCGGCGGGCGACCTGGTCGCCGAGAAGATGGACCTCGGCCACCGGGTCTCCGCCGTACTGCTCGCCCTGGCGGTCGCCGCCGTCGCGGTGGCCCGCTCCGCCCTCGGCCTGAGCGCCGTGTGGAGCTTCTGGATCGCGTACATCCTCACCCGTCCGCTGGGCGCCTCGATGGGTGATTACCTCTACCGGCCGACCGGCGACGGCGGCCTCGGCCTCGGCACCGTGGTGACCGGCGTGCTCTTCCTCGTGGTCATCCTCGCCCTGGTCGTCCACCTCTCGGTGACCCGCAGGGATGTCGCCGAGCCCGAAGGCACCGCCCGACACGCCGCGTGACGGATCATCACGCAATCAGGATCTCGTCAGGTCACCGCTGACAGGGTCGGACACCGACGCGGCCACCGCCCGCGGCCGTCCCCACCGTCCGCGCAGGGGCACCCGCCATGGACGAGTGCCCTTGCGTCGTCGTACGAACAGGAGTGTCCGCACGTGGAGAAGTCCGAAGCCCTGGCCGGCCCCGACCGCACCGGGGCGCGACAAGAGGCACGAAAAGGCGTGGTGAAGAAACTCCCGGAGGTCACCCTTGCCTTCTGGATCATGAAGGTCGCGGCGACCACCCTGGGCGAGACCGCGGGCGACCTGTTCGCCCAGACCCTCCGGCTGGGCTACTTCCTCACCACGATCGCACTGTTCCTGGTCTTCGTGGTGACCCTGGTCGTCCAGCTGCGCTCCGCCCGTTACAACCCCTTCTTCTACTGGACCGTCATCCTGTCGACCAGCATGGCGGGCACCACCCTGTCCGACTTCATGAACCGCGACGCCAGCGCCGAGTACCTGTCGCACGGTGCCACCTCGCTCGGCTGGGGACCCCAGGGCCTGGGGCTCGGCTACCCCGTCGGCGCCGCCCTCCTCATCTCGGTCCTGCTCGTCATCTTCGCGATCTGGAAGCTGACCGGGATGACGTTCCGGATCCGCGACATCGTCACCTTCCGCGGCGAGGTCCTGTTCTGGTCGGCGATCCTCGTCTCCAACACGCTCGGCACCTCCACGGGCGACTTCCTCTCCGACAGCTCCGGCCTCGGCTACGCGGGCGGGGCGCTGCTCGTGACCGGCCTGCTGGCGGTGCTCGTGGCCTTGACGCGGGTTCCCTCGGTGCCCAATGTGCTGCTGTTCTGGATCGCCTTCGTCCTCACCCGCCCGCTCGGTGCCACCGCCGGTGACCTCCTCACCAAACCGGTCGCCAAGGGCGGCCTGGACCTGGGCACCGCGGGCTCGTCCGCCGTGCTCCTCGCGATCCTGTTCGGGCTGATGGCCTACGCCCACGTCCGGGAGCGCAGGCACGGCGCCGCACCCGAGCCGGCCACCGACGGGAGGAAGCCGGTCACCCAGCGGGCAGGCTGACCACGAACCGTGCGCCCGCGCCGTGCCCCGGATCGTGGTGCACCTCACCGCCGACGGAGCGGGCCAGCCGGCGCGCCAGCGGCAGCCCCAGGCCCGCTCCGCCGTGCCCGTCGTCCGGGTCGGCCCGCTGCCCCGGCTGGAAGAGCCGCGCGGCGAACGACTCCGGCACCCCGGGCCCGTCGTCCGTGACGTCGATGCGTACGCCGTCACCGGTGTGGCGGGCCTCCACGGTGACGTGCGTGCGGGCGTACCGCAGGGCGTTGGTGAGCAGCGGGCTGACGATCCGTTCGAGCAGCGCGTCCTGGACGCCCGCCTCCAGCCGTTCGTCTCCCGCGCGGACCTCGGCCCGCACCCCGGCCGGGCGGTCGAGGCCCGCGGCGAGATGCCGCAGCGCCGGCAGCACCCGGGCCGTGCCGGGCGCCGTGGGCGCGCCCTTGCGGGCGTCGTCGAGAAGGGTGTCGCAGATGGCGCGCATCGACTGGGCGGCGTCGGCGATGACCGTGTGCGTGGCCCTGGTCTCGGCGTCCGTGCGCGGCCGGGCCTGCCACCAGTCCAGCTCGGCGACGATCCGGCTGAGCGGTGTGCGCAACTCGTGCGACAGCTCCGCGGTCAGCTGCCGCTCATGGCGCAGCACCGCCCGGATGCGGTCCAGGAGTGCGTCCAACGAGCCGCCCAGCAGGGCGAGTTCGGTTGGCCGCCGGATCGTGCCGAACCGCTCCTCGGAGCCTACGGCACCCCACTGGGTGGCCTGGTCCGTCATGGTGTGCACGGGCCGCAGGGCGCGCCCGACCGCCAGGCGCGTGAGCGCGTAGGTGCACGCGAGCATCACGGCGTCCAGGACGAACGACCCCAGCAGCAGTGTGTCCGCCGAACTCCGGTACGGCGACAGGTCCAGCGCGGTGACGACCGTGGCCGCGCTGTCTCCCGCACGGCGCGGTACGGGCCGGGCGCACAGCCGGACCGGTCCGTGGCCGTGGTCCTCGACGGTGACGCAGCCCGGGTTGCCACGGGCCGCCAGGGTGTCCGCGACACGGGTCAGCGGTCCGTGCGCCGTGGGCGAGGGGGGCTGTTCGAGCAGGTGGGCACCGGCGTAGATCCACACATTGGCGTCGAGAGGTGCGTCGTCGGAGGCCTCCAGGACGCGTACGTGCGGGCCGCTGGTGTCGATCGTCGTGACGACCGCCGCCGCCCGGGTGCGCAGTTCGTCGTCCGCCTGGCGCTGGAGGTGCTGCCGTACCACGGTGTTGAAGACGACGGTGAGGATCACCATGATGAGCGCGGCCGTGGTGAGCGCCACCAGGGAGAGACGGCCCCGCAGGGTGTGGGGCCCCAGCCGGGCGAGGAGCGACGCCGGCCGGGCGTAGGGTGGTCCCGGCCGGGCGGACCCGGCCGTCATGACAGCCGGTGGCCGATGCCGCGCGCGGTGCCGATCGTCCGCCCGCTGCCCGCCTCCCGCAGCTTGCGGCGCAGCCGGGTCAGATACTGGTCCAGGGTGTTGTCGCTGACCTGGGCGCCCTCGGGCCAGCCCGCCCGGATCAGCTCGCGCCGGCGCACGATGCCCCCGGAGGCCGCCGTCAGGGCCGCGAGGAGACGGAACTCCGTCGGCGTCAGATCGACCTGTCTGCCGTGCACCGTGAAACCGTGGCGTACGGCGTCCAGGACCAGGTCCCCGACGGGTTCCGGACGGGGCGCGGCCCGCTTGAGCGCCGCCCGCAGCCGGGCGGCGAGTTCGGCGAGGTGGAAGGGCTTGGGCAGATAGTCGTCGCCGCCCGCGGAGAACCCTGAGAGCCGGTCCGTGAGCCGGTGATGGGCCGTCAGGAAGATGACGGGCCCGGCGAACCCGTTGGCCCGGATCGCCTGGCACACGTCCCGCCCGTCGGCGTCGGGCAGCCCGATGTCGAGGACGACCGCGGAGACGTCGTCGTCGGACAGCCGCAGCGCGGTCGCGCCGTCCGGGGCGGCCACGGTGTCGTACTCCTCGTCCCGCAGACCGCGCAGCAGCACGTCCCGCAGCGCGTGGTCGTCCTCGACGACCAGGACCTTGTGACGCATGGTTCTCCGTGGTTCGCTCGGTGGGGCTGTGGGGCTGTGGGGCTGTGGGGCTGTGGGGCTGGTGGGCTGTTGTGTCATGGGGCCGGTCGGGCCGGTGGGTCCGGTGGGCCGTGCGGCAGCCGGACCCGCGGGGTCGCGTGGGGCCGCGAGGCGCTACACGGGGGTGTCCACCCGCTCCGGGGCGGTTCCGGGCCGGGACGCGGACGCGGACGCCGTGAGCAAGGGGCGCAGCCGGGTGTTCTCCAGGCGACGGGCCAGGGCGTCCGGGCGGCTGCTCAGCGGGATCATCGTGACGCAGGCGACGAGCGCTCCGACGACGAACCCGGCCACCACGTCGTGCGGGTAGTGGGCGCCGACCCACACCCGGGAGGCCGCCATCGCGCCCGCCGCGACCAGCGCGACGTAACCGATCCGGCGCGAGACGAATATCAGGGCGACGGCGGCCGCCGCGGCTATCGCCGTGTGGTTGCTGGGGAACGACCAGTCGCCCGGCGCCGGACACGCCTCCAGCGTGACCACGTGCAGGCTCTGGCAGGGGCGGTCCTCACGGACCAGCAGCTTCACCACCGAGTTCACCGCGTACCCGAGGACGACCACCAGTGGCACCGCCAGGGCGACCAGGGCCGGGCCCGAGCCGGTGCGGCGCGCCCGCCACCAGCCGGCCAGCATCAGCACGGCGAACAGTCCGAGCCCGTACGTCGACCAGGCGGAGACCAGGGAGTCCAGCCAGGAGGGGGCGCGGTGGGCCAGGTTCACCACATCGTTGTAGACGGGGCCGTCGATCGACGAGCCGTCGAAGGCGTACATCATCCGCGGACACCCTCCTTCGCGGCACGGCGGGAGCGCAGCAGCTCCAGGGCGAGCGGGATGAGCGAGACCACGACGATCACCGCGATCATCGGCAGCAGATACTTGTCGACGTTCGGCACCGACGAGCCGAGCGCGTACCCGGCGAGGGTGAGGCCGAGGCTCCACACCAGGCCGCCGACCGTCTGCCAGAGGGTGAAGGTCCGCACGGGCACGTGCAGCGCGCCGGCCACCGGGTTCAGCACCGTGCGCACCACGGGGACGAAGCGGGCCAGGACGATCGCCTTCGCGTGTCCGTACCGCTCCAGGAGTTCCTCGGCGCGTTGAGCGCCCTCGTGCAGCCGGGCCGAGCGGCTGCGGGCGAGCAGCGCGCCGCCCGCCTTGCGCCCGAGCAGATAGCCGCACTGGGACCCGGCGATCGCGCCCACGGCCGCCGCGACGAGCAGCGCGGGCAGCGACAGCTTCACACTGTGCTGACCGGAGCCGCTGCACAGCAGCCCCGCCGTGAACAGCAGGGAGTCGCCGGGCAGGAAGAAGCCGATCAGCAGGCCCGTCTCGGCGAACATCACCACGCCCACGCCCAGGACGCCGAAGGCCGCCAGCAGGGACTGGGCGTCCAGCACGTTCACCGCGAGCTGTGAGCCCAGGGACAAGGATGGGGCCATCGGCACGAGCCTTTCCGTACGGGAGGCCGGGCGCGGCGGGGCGCCACCCGGCAGCTGACTACACACATGTAGACCGTCTACTGAACTGTAGACGAAAACCGGGTGGCAGGCGTTCCCTCGATCACCGTCACGAGTGAAGGGCGCGGCGCGCGGCTACCCGCGCTCAGGAGGTGGCGAGCGCGATCTCCGTCGACTTGATCAGGGCGACGACCGAGGAGCCGGGCAGCAGACCCAGGTCGTCCGCGGCGTCCTTCGTGATCACGGCCGTCAGTGTGCCGCCCACGATCGTGATCTTCACTGATGCCATCGCCGCGCCCGTGGTGACGCCGTCGACGGTACCGGGCAGCTGGTTGCGGATGGACACGCCCTCCACCTCGGCCGTCGCGACCGCGACCTCCGTGGACTTGACCAGGGCGGACACCGAGGCCCCGGGCGCGAGATCCAGGTCGTCGACGGCCTCCGCGGTGACCGCCGCCGTGATGTCCTGGCCTCCCGCCAGTCTCACCTTGACGGTCGCCATGACCTCGCCCGGGGTGACGGCCGTGACGATGCCGGGAATCTGGTTGCGGATGCTCAGGTTCATGGGCGCGCCTCGCGGAACAAGTGGGGAGTGGGGAACGCGGCACTCCGGGGGGAACGGTCGGGATCCACCCCGACGGACCCACCGTAGCCGCTGTCGCGGACAGCGCTCGTGCGGGCGCCCGCACGGCGCGTCAGGCCGGATACGCGTGCGTCTGCGCCGCCTTCACCGTCGCCCAGACCATGGCGCCCGGCTGGAGACCGAGTTCGGCCGCGGCGACGGTCGTCAGGTCAGCGGCCAGGGACAGTTCACCGGTGAGATCGGCGCGGATTTGGTCGCCGTGGGTCTCGAACCCCGCGACCTCGCAGCGCCACAGGTTCCTCGCGCTGGAGCCGCCGGGCCGCTCCCGGTACAGGGTCACGGCGCCCGGCGGGAACGCCACGAAGACGGGCCCGGAGAGATCCTCCGTGGTGGTGATCGAGGGCCCGGAGTCGAGCCGCACGGTGTGGCCGTCGGCGTGCCCCCGGTAAAGGTTCAGGCCGACCAACTGCGCGATGTAGTCCGTACGGGGACGGCGGGCGATGTCGCCGGGGGCGCCCTCCTGGACGACGCGGCCGTGCTCGATCACGACCAGCCGGTCCGCGAGCACCATCGCGTCCAGCGGGTCATGGGTGACCAGCACCGCGACCGCCTCGAACTCGGCGAGATGGCGCCGAAGCTGGGCGCGTACGTCGAGCCGGGTACGGGCGTCGAGCGCGGCGAGCGGTTCGTCGAGGAGCAGCAGCCGGGGACGGATGGCCAGGGCGCGCGCCAGGGCGACGCGCTGGGCCTGGCCGCCGGAGAGCCTGCGGGGCTTGGCGCCGGCGTGGTCGGTGAGGTCCATGCGGTCCAGCCACGCGGCGGCCTGCCGGCGCGCCTCCGTCCGGGACGTGCCCCGGCAGCGCGGGCCGAAGGCCACGTTGTCCAGCGCGGACAGATGCGGGAAGAGCAGGTAGTCCTGGAAGACGACACCGACCGGGCGGGACTCCGGCGGCGTACGGTCCAGGGTCCGGCCGTCCAGGTGCAGATGGCCGCCGGTGAGCGGGACGAGCCCGGCGAGGGCGCGCAGCGCGGTGGTCTTGCCCGCACCGTTCGGGCCGAGTACGGCGATGACGTCACCCGGCGCGGCGGACAGCGCGACGTCCAGGCGGAAGGAGCCGCGGTCCACCACGAGCCGCGCGTCGAGGCCCTCCGCGCGGACGCCGGCCTCCCGAGCGGCCGTGGTGTCGTCGACGTCGGTCATCGCGGGCCCACCCATGCTTTCGTACCCCTGCCCGTCATCGCGGGCCTGCCCGGTTCTTCGTACGGCGGCCGGTCATCGCGGGCCTGCCTGTTCTTCGTGCTGCTGGCCGTGTCGATCGCGGGCCTGCCTGTTCTTCGTGCGGCGGCCGGTCATCGCGGGCCTGCCTTCGTACTGCGGCCGGTCATGACGCCGTCATCCAGCGGTCCCGCAGCCCCGCCAGGACCGCGATCGACACGGCCAGCAGCACCAGGCTCAGCGCGATCGCCGCCGCGGGGTCGTCCTGCAGCGCCAGATAGACGGCCAGCGGCATCGTCTGCGTACGGCCGGGGAAGTTGCCCGCGAAGGTGATCGTGGCCCCGAACTCGCCGAGCGCCCGGGCCCACGCGAGCACGGCGCCGGCCGCGATGCCCGGCGCGACCAGCGGCAGCGTGACCCGGCGGAACGCGGTGAACCGGGAGGCGCCGAGCGTCGCGGCGGCCTCCTCGTACCGCCGGTCGGCGGCCCGCAGCGTGCCCTCGACCGTGATGACAAGGAACGGCATCGCCACGAACGCCTCCGCCACCACCACCCCGGCCGTGGTGAACGGCAGCGTGATCCCGAACGATGTGTCCAGCCACCGCCCCACCACCCCGTTGCGCCCGAGCGCCAGCAGCAGTGCCACACCGCCCACCACCGGGGGCAGCACGAGCGGCAGCGTCACCAGGGCCCGTACCAGGCGCCGCCCCGGGAAGTCCGTACGGGCCAGCAGCCACGCCAGCGGAACGCCCAGCACCAGGCTCACCGCGGTGGCGGCGGTCGCGCTCAGCAGGGACAGCTGGAGCGCCTGCCACACCTGGGTGCCGGCCAGCTGGGCGGGCAGAGTGCGCCACGGGGCCCGCACCAGCAGGGCCACCAGCGGCAGCAGCAGAAACGCCAGGCCGGCCAGCGCGGGCAGCAACAGCGGCAGCGGCACCCCCGGCCCCCGGGCCCGCCCGCGCCGCGGCCCGCCCGTCAGTGCGCCGGCCGCGGCATCGGAGGCGTCGGAGCGGGTCACGGCTGGAGGAACCCGGCCCCGGTCAGCACCTTGCGGCCCTCGGCGGACTGCACCAGGGTGATGAACGCCTTGGCCGTCTCGGCGTTGGGCGCGTTCTTGAGCAGGACGATCGGGTAGTCGTTGACGGCCCCGGCGGACTCGGGGAACTCCACGCCCTGCACCTTGTCACCCGCCGCCTTCACATCGGTCTTGTAGACGACCGCGGCGTCGGCCTCCTTCAGCTCCACCTTCGTCAGGGCGCTCTTGACGTCCTGCTCGTACGACACCGGCGTGAGCTTCAGCTTGCTCGCGTCCAGCACCTTCTGCGCGGCGGCGCCGCAGGGGACCGTCTTGTCGCACAGCACGACCTTCAGCCCGGACTTGGTGAGGTCCTTCAGGGAGGAGACCTTGTCCGGGTTGCCCGGCAGGGTGGCGATCTCCAGCTGGTTGCGCACGAAGGTGACCGGGGTGCCGGCCGCGTCCTTCTTGTCCGTCACGATGGCCATGGTCTTGGCGCTGGCCGCGGCGAAGACGTCGGCGGGGGCACCGCCGGTGATGCTCGCGGCGAGGGTGTCGCTACCGCCGAAGTTGAAGACGACGTGGGTGCCGGGGTGCTCCTTCTCGAACTGCTGGCCCAGGGTCGTGAAGCTCTCCTTGAGGGAGGCGGCGGCGAAGACGGTGACCGTGCCGGACAGCTTCTGCGACGAGGACGCCGGGGAGCCCGAGGAGTCCGACTTCTTGGCGGAGTCGGTGCTGGTGCCGGAGCCGGACGAGGAGCAGGCGCTCAGGGCCAGCAGTGCGGCGGCCGCCATGCCGGTCATCTGCAGCATCCGGCGGTTTCGGCGCACGGAACGGGTCATCACGGGGCCACTCCCTCAATTCGTCGCGGGAGAGATCCCCCGGACCCCTCCGATGCGCCGATCATACTGACGCAGATGCCAGCTGTTTGCGTTCCAGTGCATCGCATGAGCGGGTCGATGCACGATGAGACTCCCGCATGTGCGTTTCTACGGATCTTCTTCTCCGCGGGCAGGGGGACGCGCGGCCGTTCCCACGGGGGTGGCAGCCGCCGAACCGGAGGTGTCCCCGTACACGCGCCGCGCCCTGTGCACGCGAGGCGCCCCGCACACGCAGGGTCGCCCATGGACGCGGCGGCGCCCCCAAGGGGAGTGTCAGGCGCGGTCGATGTGCACGTTCGTCGACTTCACACGGGCGGTGGCCTCCATCCCGACCTCCAGGCCGAGTTCCTCCACCGCCTCCCTGGTCAGCAGCGAGACCAGACGGTGCGGCCCCGCCTGGATCTCCACCTGGGCGGCCACGTCACCGAGTTTCACGGCGGTGACGATCCCGGAGAAGGCGTTGCGGGCGGAGGTGTACGAAAGGGCGTCCTCCTCGTCGGTGCCGCCGCGCGCCAGCTCGACCGAGAATGCCGCCAGGTCCTTGCCGTCGACGACCCGGCGCCCGCTCTCGTCGCGACGGGTCGTCACCCGGCCGGCGTCCGCCCAGCGCCGCGCGGTGTCCGGGCTCACCCCCAGCAGACGGGCGGCCTGCCCGATTGTGTAGGACTGCATGAGCGCCACGATAGGCGCCCCGGCCGTCCCGGCCGCAACCCGCCCCGGACGGTCCCGCGGCGCGCCGGATCTGCGGAACCGGCGTGGCAGCCTCCGCCCGCGTGGCAGGATCCCTCCCCGTGGGTGTGTCCTGGACGGTGCGGTGCGTGCGCGCGGCGGTGTTCGCCGTCGTGTGCGTACTGCTCGCCGCGGGGGGACACACACTGGCCACCGGCGCGGTGCCGGCGGTGTGGGTGGACGCGGCCGGGTTCCTGCCCGTGTTCGCGGGCAGTGCGCTGCTCGCCGGGCGTGAGCGGTCGCTCCCCGGCATCGGCCTCGCGATGCTCCTCGTGCAGGGCGGGCTGCACCTGGCCTTCGACGCCGCCGGGCCGCCGGACACCGCGATGCGCATGCCGGGCATGCCGCACGGCATGCATATGGCCACCCAGCCGCACGCCATGACCTCGCACGCCGTCGCCGCGCACCTGGCCGCCGCGCTCCTGGCCGCCTGGTGCCTGCGGCGCGGCGAGGCCGCCCTGTGGTCCCTGCTGCGCAAGGCCGTGGCCCTCGTCCCGCGCCTCGTCGCCTGGTGGCGCACGGCAACCCTGCCCGCGTACGCCGGCCTCCCACGCCCGTACGCCCACCAGCGCCGCCCCCTCCGGCAGGCGCTGCTCCGCCACGCCCTGTCCCGGCGCGGACCGCCCCCGGCAGCCCCGTACACGATCTGAACCCCCCCAACCCGAACACGAGTACGGAGCACCTTCACCCATGTCCCCCCTGCGTACCACCCTGCGCCGCGCCGGCACCGTCGCCGCCCTCACCGCCGGCGGTGTCCTCGCCGCGGCGGGCGCGGCCTTCGCGCATGTCACCGTCCACCCCGAGAGCTACGCCAAGGGCGCCACGGACGGCGTGCTGACCTTCCGCGTCCCCAACGAGGAGGACACCGCCGCGACCACCAAGGTGCAGGTCTTCCTGCCCACCGACCACCCGGTGCTGGGGGTGCTGGTCACTCCCGAGGACGGCTGGACCGCACAGGTGACCACCACCAAGCTCAAGACGCCGGTCAAGACGGACGACGGCACCATCACCGACGCGGTCTCCGAGATCACCTGGACCGGCGGGCGCATCCGGCACGGCCAGTACCAGGACTTCCACGTCGCCTTCGGCCAGCTCCCCGACGACACCGGCCAGCTCACCTTCAAGACGCTGCAGACCTACTCCGACGGCAACATCGTCCGCTGGATCGAGGCGACTCCGAAGGGCGGGGCCGAGCCGGAGAACCCGGCGCCGGTCCTCTCGCTGACGGCCGAGGGCACGGTCGAGGGCGGCGCTTCGACGGCGGCCCCGTCCGGCGGCGGCACCACCGGAAAGTCGGACGCGGCCGCCACGAAGGCCGCGTCCACCAGCGACTCCACCGCCCGCGGGCTCGGCATCGCCGGCCTGGTCGTCGGTGTCCTGGGCCTGGCCGCCGCGGGCTTCGCGCTCGTCCGCGGCCGTGGCCGCACCGCCGCCTCCGAGTGACCGGATCCCCGTCCCGCCGGCGTCGGTAGTCAACCGCGGCTCATGCGGCCATGAGGTCGCGGGTGTCCACGGCACCATCGCGACAGGGGATCGTCCCCGCAGGCGCGACGTCGACGCGACCGACTGCTGTCACCCGCAGTACCTGTTCGGACAGCGAAATCCCGAACGGGTACTGCGGGCTCGGCGGGACGGGGGTCTTGACTGCGACTCGGGCTCTCCGATGAGGCCGTACGCCGCTACGCGGACGAGCGGACGGTCTCCACCAGCGACGTCACTCCGCTCGCCCGCAAGATCCACACACTCGCGAGCAACGGCGACCCGGACTCCGCGACCCGACTGCTGCCCCAGGAGCAGAGCCGTACCCCGCCGAGGACGAACCAATGGCCCACCTGCAGTCGTGACGGGGCCCAAGGGAGACCGCTCCCGCCTCGCCGTCTCAGAGGATGCTCAGTCGAGACAGAACTCGTTGCCCTCGATGTCCTGCATCACGATGCACGACTCATTGTCTTCATCGGCAAGCAGCACTCGCACGCGTACCGCGCCGAGCGCGACCAGCCGTGCGCACTCGGCCTCCAGCGTGGCGAGACGCTCTTCACCCACGAGCCCGGTGCCGACCCGCACGTCGAGATGCAGCCGATTCTTGACGACCTTGCCTTCGGGAACGCGCTGGAAGTACAGCCGCGGGCCCACGCCTGAGGGGTCACTGCAGGCGAACGCCGAACCCTGCCGCTCAGGCGGCAGCGAGCGATTGAAATCGTCCCACGTGGCAAACCCCTCCGGTGGCGGCGGTACGACGTACCCCAACACCTCGCACCAAAAGCGAGCGACGCGCTCAGGTTCTGCGCAGTCGAAGGTGACTTGGAACTTCTTGACCGGTGACATCGGCGCACCATAGCAGGGCATGTCGTCGGGAGGACGGCCCCTGTTCCAGCTGCTGTCGTGACGGTCGGTCAGCCCGAGGTGGTCTTCAGGGTCTTCGACGCCTTCGGGGTCTTTGAGCCCTTGGTCCCCTTCGAGCCCTTGGAGTCCTTCAAGGCCTTCGCCCCCTTCGCTGGTACCTGTTCGCGCTTCAGGTGAATGTCCTGGCTCGACAGGGTCATCGGTGACGCGGAGAACGCGCGCAGCCGGATGCGGGTGCCCTGCTTCGGGATTGCGAAGCTGCCGCCCGGTGCTTGGAGCCGGTACGAGGCCGTCGTATGGCCGGCGACGGACGAGGGGCCGTCGAGCACCTTCCAGTAGCGGCTCATGCCCTGCCCGGTGGTGACCATGAAGTGAGGCTCCAGGGCCGTGTCACCGCTGTTGCGGACCTCGACCCTGAGTGTCTTGACCGTCAGGGGCGTCCGGGAGACGGCGGCGGCCCGCATCCGCAGCGGCGGCTGGCCGGTCGCCGCCACGGCCACGGCCACCAGCGACGGAGCCACCAGGGCGCCGGCCAGCACCATCCGGGCCGCCCGCCGTCCGGGCAGCAGCCGGGGCTGCCAGGCGGTGGTGAAGGCCGTGGGCGGGACGGTGACGGCGGCCGCCAGCCACAGCGGCGTCATCAGCAGGTAGTAGCCGTCCTGCGAGCGGGTCGCCAGGAAGAACGCGCACCACGGCAGCACGGTGGCGGCCGGCCCCAGTCGGCGCACGAACAGCACGAACAGCACGAGCAGACCCGCTGCCAGCAGCATGCTGGCGTGCGAGTACCAGGTCAGGCGGTCACTGCCGTCGGTGTAGTACAGGGAGATGCCGACCAGGCCCTGGCCGTGGAGCACCGCGCCCTGCGTGATCGGCAGCACGATGCCCGATATCCAGGTGCGCGGCTCGCTCACGATGAAGTACGCGTTGATCAGCAGCCAGGTCCCGGCGGCTGTGCCGGCGATGCGTCCCACCGCTGCGGCGGCCCCGCGCGCCCCCAGCTCACCGCGGCGCAGCGCGTAGATGCCGGCGAGCAGGAACGGCGCCAGGAACCAGGGCAGTTGCTGGGTGGCGCAGGCCGCGCCCAGGCAGACGGCCCGCGCCCAGTCGGCCGGGCCGCCCGTGCCCATCCGTGTCCAGCGCACCACGACCGGGATGAGGAGGGCGAGCGCGACGACCGCCGGGTAGCCGAGCCGGGCGTAGTTCGGGACCAGGCCGAGGCCGAGGCACACCATGGTGGCCGCGGAGCGCCACGGTGTCGGCAGCATCTTCCACATGACGATCGTCCCGAGGACGATCGCGGTCGTGGTGACCAGGGTCTCCGGCACCGCGCCGTGGCCGAGCCAGAGCAGGGGAGCGGTCAGCAGGGCGGTCAGCGGCGGGTAGCCGTACGTGTAGTCGTAACCGCCTGTGACCGTCGCGGTGTAGGCGATACCGTGGCCGAACAGCCAGGGCCACGGGTGTCCGTACACCGGGTGGCCGTGGATCAGTTCACGGGCGGCCTGCGTGGTGAGGATCGACTCGTCGCTGAAGCCGTGCTTCATGGACAGGGCGCAGTAGGCGAGGGTGACCGCCGTCACCAGGACCACGAGGTCGAGCCGCGCCAGTGACCGGCCGCGTCGTACCACCAGTGTCAGAATGCCGGTGACCAGGATCGACGCGTAGCACAGGGAGATGACCGCGGCGACCACCAGTCTGTGGCTGGCGGCGGAGGTCCATATATCGCGGGTGCCGATGAACAGGCTGATGTCCGCGAGCAGCGTCAGGATGCGATGCCACTGCGCGGGAGTCCGTTCCGGCTCGTCCGGCGCCACGAAGGGGCGCAGACGCGTCCATCGGCCGCTTGTCGAGGGCCTCGTTTCTGCCAACTGCACAACACGGAACGTAAGGGGGCAGGTTGAACGTCGACCGCCCGGAGGTGAAGAGTCCGGTGTGAGGGTAGTAAGAAGTGCCTGCACGGGGGTGTGCCGACTGGACGTGTACGCACCCCCGACCGGGGTCTGTCCGGGCGGTCACGCGCGAGGCCGGATGACCCGGGCCGCGGTGGTCGCGGCGCCGGGGCACCTGGGGCCGGGCGCTTTCGGCGCCCGCTTCTCCTTCGTGCACTCACGCCCCGGTCCGCGGTTCGCCGGTCGCTTCGCGCAGGTCACGCATGGTCTCGGCGAGGACGCCGAACCGCTCGGGCCCAAGGGGCGCGAGCACCTGGGAACGCAGGATCTCCGCGGCATCCCGGAAGATCGACTCGGCGGTTTCCTCTCCCCGGCCGGTCAGTTCGAGGTACGTGATGCGGCGGTCGTCCTCACAGGCCACGCGCTGGGCCAGGCCGGCGGAACACAGTCTGTCGGCGAGTTTGGTGAATCCGCCGCTCGACATGCCCGCGCGGTGGGCCAGTTGCGTCATCGGCATACGGTGTCCGGGCGCGTCGACCAGGTGCATCAGCGCGGCGACCAGACCCTGCCCGAGGTTGTAGCGCTCACCCAGTTCACCCATCAGGGACTCCTGGGCGGCATGGAAGCCCTGGGCGACCGCGGTCCAGTTCTCCAGCAGAGCCCGGTCGGTCTCCGGGCCGGTACCGTCACGGCCGTCGGCGCTGCCGCGGCGCGGCAGGGGCGAGGTCCTCAGAAGTGTTGCTTCGCTTGTCATGGTTGTCCCAACGGCCGGATGGTGCGGTAGCGGTCGGGCAGGCGACGGTGTCGGCCCGGCGGGTGGTGCGGGGTGGTACGGGGGTGGTGGAAACGGGCGGAAACGCGCCGGCCCGGGGCGGATGCCCCGGGCCAGGGTGCGGAAGGCGCGGGGTCAGCCGGCGGCGTGGGCGCCGATGACGGACTGGGCGTAGACGACGCCGAGGCCGTAGGCGCCGCCGTGCTCCTTGACTATGTCCATGACGG